>CAYTJA010000387.1:0-19962 GCA_964437835.1 uncultured Spirochaetales bacterium | reverse complement strand
GTTCGTCGCGAAAAAACGGGAGGCTCCCTGGTAGGAGGCGTCGTAGCGGTAGCCGATCTTCACGATCGCGGTCTGACGGCCCTGCACGTTGCGACCGTAGGCGTCCTTGCCGTCCCAGGCGTAGACGTAGGAGAGATCCGGAGCCGGAGCGAAGCTCCGCCTGAGGCGTTGACCGGCGACCTGGACCTCGAGCTCGATGTCCGTCACCGATCCCGGCAAGGTGCTGTCCGAAAGCGGGATGTCCAATCCGAATGCGCCCGCGCGGCGCCCCGTGACCCGCTCGCTCTGGTAGTGGAGCCGGTAGGGCGTGCCGACGACGGGCACCCTCTCGCCTACCGATTGGTTCTCGATCTCGATGATCGAGCCGCAGCTCTTGTTGCAGTCGGTCTGGTTCTGATTTCGCTGGTCGATTCCACCGAGGCTCGGCGCCTTCGCGCCGGACGGCGCGGTGACCGTCACCCGCGGATAGTTGCCGTCTGGAATCGAGAAGTGGTCGATGCGGAAGCGAGACAGCTCCTGACCGGGTTCGTAGAGGTCTCCGAGCGAATCGCGCTCGGCGTCGTCGATGCCCAGGTCGGTCAGCGCGGTGCCCGTGTCCGCGGTGTTGTCGCCCGTCACATCCAGGTTGGCACGCCCGGAAGTCTCCTCCGAGACGATCTTGATCACGCGCCCGCTCTCGTCTGCCTCCCAGCCGGCCTTCTCGTAGCTGTAGAAGCCCAGCGGAACGGCGACACCGACATTCATGTCGAGGAAGTTGTCGACGTAGAGCACGACTCCCGGCGAATTGAAGTTCACCCGCGAGGCTCCCTGCGCAACCGCCTCGTCCACCGACAGCTCGAGCGCATAGGTGTACCCGCTGGTCGGCGGGAGCTCCGCGGGCATCGTCTCCGGGCCGGCTTCGCCCACGGTGAACTCGGTAGCGCGGACCTTGTAATGGGTCGGCAAGATCTCGTTTCCGGAGCTCTTCACCATCGTGCCGGCGGCCGACTTGAAGAGCAGCGTGGCGCGGCGCGATCCGTCGCTGTCAGTCACGAGGCTGCTCTGCGCTACCTGCATCGATCCGGTATTGCTGATTGTGGTCGAAGTCGTGTCGCGCGGAATCATCACCACATCGGGCAGCCAACGGAACTCGTTCCACGCGGAGTCGATCTGCCGATTCACCGGGATGTATCCGTCGCGCTCGTAGACGACCGTAAAGAAGCCGCCGCCGTTCACGGCGAGGTCGAACATTCCATCGGTCCGAGTCAGCGTCTTCCCGAATTCCTCATGACCCGCGATGCGGATTCCTACGGATTCCAAGGGCGCGCCGTTCCGCATCCGGACGTGGCCGCGAAGAATGCTCGCGCGCTCCAAAACGATGGTTGCAGCCGAGACCCCGGTCTGGATCGGATTGGCACCGGTGTAAAGAAATGCCGTGCTCTCCTGGACGCTCGTCGAGATCGTGCCGTTCTCCGGCGGCGCGGGGGGAGCCACGGAGGCAGGATCCGGTGGCGGAGGCGGCGGCGGACTTCCCACCTTCACGACCGTAAGGGCTTTCGTGGCGCTCTCGAAGGCCGTGCTCGCTGCAATCGTCACGAGGTTCGAGCCGTCGCTCAGCGCGATTCCCTGCGCCGAAAACGAGCTCCCCGTGACGGTTGCGGGCACTGTGTTCACGGTGACGGAGCCACCGGTTTTGTTCAGAGAGCCGGTGACCGTGATCGTCGCGTTCGCGGTCGTCGCTCCGTCCGACGGATTGCCAAGCGTGATCGTCAGAACCTCCGGCGGAAGACAGGGAGCCGTGCCCGCACAGCTGAGATCGCTCGGGCCTGGCGCCTTGGCGAAGCGGCCCTGAAAGAACGCGAAGTCGAGTGGACCGACGAAGTCGTCGGAGTCGAAATCGGCTTTCTCGCTGAAGCCGGGCTCCCCGCGCACCTTGTCGTAGGAAAGGTTGAAGGTGTTGAAGTCACCGATCGTCACGAGTCCCGTCTGGTCGTAATCGGCATCGCAGGCGTTGCCGTACCCTTCCTGATCCGAATCGTGGAGCTTCTTGCCGCCAGCGTCTGGGTAGTTCGCCTTCTGGCGACAGTTGTCGCAGACGTTTCCGGCGAGGTCGCCATCGGCGTCGACCTGAGTCGTGTTCGCGGTGAAGGGGCAGTTGTCGCTCGCGTCGGGAATCGTGTCGCCGTCGAAATCCTGTTGCGCCGAGGCGTGGATCGGCAGCCAGAGGACGGCCAAGAGAGCGCAGACGAGGATCCGGACGCGATGCAGGCGGGGGGCCATATGGGCTCCAGGCGGGTGGGAGGGTCCTCGACGACTGGCTGGCGTTACGGGTTGACGTCGAAGCCGACGAGCTTCGTAAGGCCAGCGTGGGTCACGACGATCGCGGCCGCGCGGTTCCGGCTCTCGCCCGCGGAGGCCGAGAACGACAGCACGCCCGTATTCGACACTTGGACGACACTCGGCGTGAGCGACTGGTAGGTCGTTCCACCCGCGGTGGTGACGTCGTTCGAATTTCCGCTCGCATCCAATGCGAGCACGTTGAGCTGAAGGCTCATGCCGCTGCCGACGGCCAGCAGCTCCGATCCATCGACACTGGCGGCGATAGGGAGAGGTGGATTCGTCGAGATCTCGAGCGAGACAGGGGTTGCGCGTGCGCCCGCTGCAACCGAGAGGCCGACCGCGGCGGCGAGCAACGTGTGGAGACTTCGCGAGGGGCGCAAGATTCGCATCGGGGCTCCGAGAGCGGCTGCAGCGCGGAATCACGCTGCAACTGACGATCCCAGAGCAAGCCTCGTGCCAGGCGCTAAGTACGCGACTTTGTTAGGTAGTGTGGGGAGACCCCCCCCCCAGTGGCGAAGGAAAGGAAGTTCCCAGAATGGGAAAACGGCTTCTGGTCTTCCACTCGGACGGAGCGAGGTGTATAGAGCTGGGATAGCTCGGGGCGTCCCGACGGATGCTCCGCGTCGCCTCAGAGCTCTTCGCGGTAGAAGGGCTCCTGGCGCTTATCCATCCATGCGCGCATGAAGCGCGTGGCGACGGTCGGGAACGAGATGCAGAGCCCAGGGTTTCCCTCGACCTGGCTCGCGTGGCGCTCGAGCGCGCGCCGGCGCAGGTCGCCCTGATCGGAGGCGTCGTAGACGACGTCCCAGGGCGGCGGGCGCGGCCGCGCGCGCGAATCGAGCAGCTCCGGGTAGTCGTCCTGCGGGCCCGCTTCGGGCCAGCTGCCGTCGGCGGCGCAGCAGAACGAGACGTCGAAGCGCCATTCGTCGTGCACGATGCCGGAGAGCAGCGTGACCGGAATGCCGCGCTCCGCGCGCACGCGCAGCGCGCCGGCGCGCGCCGCGCGATAGGCCGTGCGGTGATCTCCGTGCGCGTCCCAGAGCGAGGCCGTGATCACGATCAGCTCCTCGGCGTCCGCCGGCACGAGCGCGGGCAACAACTGCTCGACCTCGCGCACTGCGCGCGCCCCGGCCTCGCTCGGCTCGTCGACGCGGCGGCCGTCGACGCGCTGCGAGCGCGCGACGAGCTTCGTGTCTGGATGCCGCAGGAAGTGCAGCTGGCCCGGGTCGACGCCGAGCTCGCGCCAGGCCGCGAGCGCCTCGGACTCGCGCAGCGCGACGACTTTCTGCGTGCGCGCGAACTCGCTCTCCTCGTGGCAGGGGCCGGCCCAGCCCGACGCGTCACCCGAGGAGACGGTGATCGCGCGCAGCGTCGTGCGCGGGTCGCGCGCGGCGCGGGAGAGCGTCGCCGCCGCGAGGATCGACTCGTCATCGGGATGCGGTGACACCATCACGACCGCGCGCGGGCGCGTTGCCGCCGGCCACGGCGTCGGGGCGACGCGAGGCGGCTCGCTGCCTAGCGCGGCGCAGCCGAGCGCGATCGCGAGCGCGCAGCCTGCGACCGAGACGCGCGAGCCGCTGGCAGACGCGAGAAGACGCATGCGCACCCCGCTGGCAATGCGCGCACACCATAGCGCCGGGCCACGAGCAAGGGGTTGGCCCGCGCCGCGCGCTCCAGGCGAGCGAATCGATCCGCAAGGAGCCATGCCCCGCGCCGTGATCCGCACGCGAATGAACGGCAGACGCAAGGGGCCTCGCCCCGCGCAGTGAGCCGCAGGCGAACGAAGATCACTGGGGAGCTAGAGGCGTGCGAGCAGCGCGACCAACTCGGCGGCGCTCCCGGTCGATGCGAATGCGATCTTGCCCTCGGCGTCGAGCACGTACGTCAGAGGGGGATGCGCGAGGTCGCCGCTCGAGGCGTTGCGCTCGCGGGGGACGGCGAACGCGTCGAGCACCGCGTCGACCCGCTCGATCTCGCCCGAGAGCAGGAAGGCTTCGCCGGCCGGCAGCCGCCAGCGGGCTGCCAGCTGCGGCAGGCGCGCGGGAGTGTCGCGCCAGGGGTCGAGCGTGACGATCACGACGCGCGGAATCCGTTCGAGCGCGGTTTGGCCGGCGCGGGCTCGCTCGCGCAGCTGCGCCTGCGCCGCGGTGCTGCGCGCGACCAGCGCTGGGCACACGCTTTCGCAGTGCCCGAAGGCGAAGGTCACGAGGGCCGGCCGGCCGCGCAGCGCTGCGAGTGCGAGCTCGCGGCCGTGCTGGTCGACGAGGCCGAGCTCGGGCGCGGGGCGATCCTGGCGCGGCGCGGCGGCGGCGTCCTGCGGGTTCGCCTCGAAGGGGCGCACGCTGGCGAGCTCCGGATCCGCGCGCGCGATGCGCGCGCCGGCGGCGCCGATTCCGCACAGGAGGCTCAGCCCGCACAGCGCGAGCGCGAGGCGCCCGCCTGCGCGCCCGGCGAGCGCGCGGATGCCGCGGCGCAGCGGGTCGCCCCAGATCGCGAGCAGCGCGCCTAGCATTCCGAGCGGCTCGCCTGCGAGCAGCAGCCAGCCTGCGGCGTCGGGCAGGCCGTTCGGGGCGGAGTTGAAGCAGACGAAACGCGCGCGTGCGAGCCAGTCCGGCGCTTCGGGTGCCGGCCACAGCGCGAGCGCCCACCAGCTCGCCGTCGCGAGCAGCAGGAACGCGAGTGCTGCGATCGCGCCCAGCTCGCCGGTGGCGAGCTCGCGTTTCAGCCGACTTTCCATACGAACGAGAGCAGGTTCCAGTTCACGAAGTAGTAGGTCACGAAGGCGACGAAGAAGATCCCGATCAACACCACCGTGCCCGGCACGACTCCGAGCGCGTGCGCCTCGAGCGCGCGGCCGTCGTCCTGCGGCCCGAGCGGCCGCGGCGGCTTCACGAGGCCGGGCGGCAGCGCGCTCCGGCTCGCGGCGAGCCCGCTCGCGCCCTCCGCGATGCGGCGTCCGAAGAACACCGACACCACCGTGATCGCGATGTAGAGCGCGCCGCCGGCGATCCCGACCAGACCGCCGAGCGCCATCAGCCCGATCACGAGATCGACTGCGGGCGAGAACTCGACCTGGAAGGGGGCGTCGCTGAAGCTGATGTCCCAGTGGCGCCGCGGCACGCCGAAGCTGCCCGCGAAGGTCATCGCCATCGAGAAGATCAGCATGCCGCCGGCGAAGAGATAGGGCTGGATCTGCGCGAGCGGGTAGAACGCGATCTCGCGCCGGAAGATCAGCGGAATCAGGTAATAGGTCACGCCCATGAAGGCCAGGGTGGTGCCCGCGACGACGGTCGCGTGAAAGTGCCCCGGGATCCGCAGCGTGTTGTGCGCGATCAGGTTGATCTGCTCGGTGCCGAAAGTCACGCCGGTGATGCCGCCGACGAAGCCGAAGATCACGAGCGAGAAGATCAGCGCCGAGAAGCCCGGGTCTCCCCAGGGCGCGCGCTGCAGCCAGCCGAAGAGGCCCTGGGTAGCGCCGCGCAGGCGCTGGCCGAGCTCGAGCCCGGCCGGCACGGTGAAGCCGTGGATCATGCTGGCCAGCACTGCCATGTACATGAAGTAGCTGGTGTTCCAGATCTTCCAGGCGGGGCCCATGCCCGGATCCACGAGCAGGTGGTGCGCGGAAGCCATCGAGATGAACAGGATGTAGAGCGCGAAGGCCATGCGGCTGACCTTCTCGTTCAGGACGACGCCGCCAACCGTGAGCGCGCCTAGCAGATACCAGATCGAGACCATCGCCGCGACGTTGATCTGCTGCGAGGAATGCCCGAGACCCCACCAGATCAGGCGATAGAACTCGGGGTCGATGCTCGCGATCCAGCCCACGGACCAGAGGAAGGTGGGGATGTAGACGATCGCGCCGTGCAGCAGCGTCACGACAGCGATGATCGCCGCCGTGAGCGCGCCGAAGGTCACGAGCGGAAGCGAACCGCTGTAGCTGTGCTCGCGCTTCGCGACGCTCAGGATCGCGAAGAAGTGGCAGACGATCACGAGCGCGCCGACCGCGAACAGGATGATGCCCAGGTAGTAGGGCGGATCTGCGCGCAGCGGCACGTAGGAGGTGAAGAGCACGTCGGCCCTGCCGCTGAACATCATCCACTCGACGAGCAGCATGCCGATGACCATCAGCGCGAAGCCGGCCCAGCCGACGCCGGGCGCGGGAACGCGACACGAGAGCAGCACGGCCGAAGCGAAGTAGAGCACGGCCATCTCGAAGAACAGGATGAAGAAGATCAGCATGTTCATGCCGTGCACGGTCAACATCCGGTAGAACCAGACCGCGTCGAGCAGATGCACGGCTTGCCAGCGCGTGAGCAGCACCAGCAGCGCTGCGACGCCGCCGATCGCGAGCGCGACCGTCGCGGCGACGGCGTTGGCCTGGATCAGCGCATCCGCCTGCGCGTGCACACGCAGGCCCGTGGCGGGGCAGGTGCGGAAGCTCGCGTTCATCGCGGGCCCTCCGCGGGCAGCACGATCACCTTGCCGACCATCAGGTGATGGCCGATGCCACAGAATTCGTTGCACAGAATCTTGAACTCACCGGACGCGTTCGGCGTGACGCGCAACCCGTAGTCGTAGCCGGGAACGACCTGGAAGTTCAGGTTCACCGGGTAGAGGCTGAAGCCGTGGTTCACGTCGAGCGAGGACAGGTGCAGCATGTACTCGGCGCCCTCGCGCAGGCGCAGCACCGGTGTCCACAGCCACATCGAGGCCTGCAGGTAGACCTCGCTGCCGGGCGGCGGCTCGACGACCGGGATGCCGCGATCGCTGCCGACCTGGTACTGCGCGATGAACTCCGCGACGCGCGCCGCATAGGCCATCGGCTCGACCGTGTGCCGGACGCCGGAGGGGTTCTGTCCGCCGCGCAGGTGCCAGAGCGGCATCATCGCGAAGAGCACTAGACACCATGCGAACGCGAGCCCGACCCAGATCCGCTCGCTGCCGTGGACTGGTTTCCACCAGATTCCCTGAGGCGCCTCGATCCCGGAGTGGTACATGCGCGGCCCTTTCCGCCCCAGCTACGGGAGTGGAGCAGGTGTTAGGGACTGTATTTCCCAAAGCCCCCAACCCGTAAAGAACACGAACATCACGACGACACAGGCGCCGAGCAGCAGCCAGGGGTTGTCGAGAAGTCGTTGTCCCAGCGGAATTTCCGGCGGGTCGACCGGCCGCCTCGCCGGATCGGAGTCGTCTGCCACGGCAGGTCCCTCCAGTGCGCAGTCGGGATGACTACGGCACGCCCTGTGCAAGAACGGTGCCCGTGACCTGGAACGCCGCGAAGCGCGCACGCGGATTCGCGCGGGGCGCGTTCGCGCGTGCCGACTCCGCCTGCGACCGGCTCTACGGCTGGCGCGGGAATCCGCTCTACCAGACCGGAACGCTCGCAGTCGTCGCGCTCGGCCTGGTGCTCGCAAGCGGCCTCTACCTGCTGCTCTTCTATCGGATCGGCGACCCCTACGCATCGGTGACGAGACTGCAGGGGCAGGTCTGGGCCGGTCGCTGGCTTCGCGCGCTCCACCGCTATGCGGCCGACGTCGTCGTTGGCGCAGCCGCGCTGCACGCGCTGCGGATGTTCGCGCAGGGGCGCAGCTGGGGGCCGCGCGCGCTCGCGTGGGTTTCGGGCCTCGCATTGCTCGGGCTCACCGCGGTCTGCGGCTGGACGGGCTATGTGATGGTCTGGGACGACGCGGCTCGCGCGCTCGCGCTCGAGGGTGCGCGCCTGCTCGACGCGCTGCCGATCTTCTCCGAGCCGCTCGCGCGCACCTTCGTCGGCGAGCACCCGATGCCGGGCGCGTTCTTCTTCCTGAACCTGTTTGCCCACATCGCGGTCCCGATCGCGCTCGCCCTCGCGCTGTGGCTGCACATTTCGCGGCTCGCGCGGCCGCGTCTGCTGCCTCCGCGCGCGCTCGGAAGCGCCGCGGTCCTGCTGCTGCTCGCGGCGTCGGTGCTGGTGCCGGCACCGCTCGGTGTCGAAGCCGATGCCTTTCGCGTATCCGGCGAGATCGAGCTCGACCTCTTCTATGCGTTCTGGCTCCCGTTCAGCCCCGCGCTCGAGCCGGGCCTCGCGTGGGCGCTGCTCGGCGCGGTCGCCGCGCTGGCGGTCTCGACCCCGCTCTGGTCGCGGCCGCGGGCGCAGGATCGACCCGCGCCTTCTGTCGGAAACGAGCGTCTCTGCACGGGCTGCCTGCAGTGCTCGGTCGACTGTCCCTTCGACGCGATCGAGATGCTTCCGCGCGCTGGCGATCCCGCGGATCTGTTCGCGCGCGTCGCGCCGGAGCGCTGTGTGTCGTGCGGAATCTGCGCGGGCTCCTGCGCACCGATGGCGATCGGTCCCCCGGGTCGCGGCGGTCGCGATCAGCTCGCGGCGGCGCGCGCCTTTGCCGCCGCGCAGCCACTCGGTCCGCAGGACGTCGTGCTGATCGCGTGCCGCAACGGTGCAGGCGGTCTCGCGGCCGAGCCCGAGATCTGCGGAAGCCGGGTCTGGCCGATCGGCTGCAGTGGGAATCTGCACAGCTCGGTGGTCGAGACGCTGCTGCGCTCGGGAGCCGGCGGCGTGCTCGTGGCGGCCTGTCCGCCGCGCGACTGCGCGAACCGCGAGGGGCCGCTGTGGCTCGAGGCGCGGCTCTACGGCGGTCGCGAGGCGGAGCTCGCGGAGCGCGTCGACCGCCGCCGGCTGCGCGTGATCTACGCGGGGATCGGGCAGCGCACGCCGGTCGTCGAGGCGCTGCGCGCGCTGCGCGCGGAGGTCGCGGGGCTCGGCTCAGCCGCAAGCCCGGAACGCGAAGCAGATTCCGCAGAGTGCACGACCTCGCGCGAGCGGGGCGCTTCGTGAGCGGGCTGGAACGCGTTGCGGCTGCGCTCGTGGCCGCGGCCGCGACGCTCGCGCTCGTCGCGCTCTCGAGTGTCTCGGTGCGCGCGGGCGACGCGCGCGGCGCGAGCATCCGCCTGTCCTGGCGCGCCGTCGGCGAGCGCGCGGAGGAGTGCCGCGAGGCGTCCTCCGAGGAGCTCGCGGCGCTTCCGGCCCACATGCGGGCGCCGCGCATCTGCGAGCGCCGCCTGCTGCCCTTCCGCCTGCTCGTGTCCCTCGACGGGAAGGAGGTGCTCCGCGAGCGCCTGCAGCCGGCAGGCGCGCGCGGCGACCGACCGGTCTACGTCGACCGCGAGCTGCGCGTCGATCCGGGCCGGCATCGCGTCCTGCTGCGCTTCGATGTGGAGTGGCCGCCGGGCGTGCAGGCCCGAGCGCCCGAGCCGAGCTTCGATCGCGAGCTCGAGCTCGGCGCGGGCGAGCTGCAGCTCGTGACGCTCGATTCCGAGACCCGAAGCTTCGTCGTCCGCCGGGGCGCTCCGCCCGCCCGGCGCACGCCAGACGCCTAGCAGTTCACCCCGGGGCTCGTTACAGCCTGGCCGCCGCCCTGCTCGCGCCAGCGCAGCCCCTCGAGTGCGTGCTCGACTCCGGAGTGAGGACTCGCGTTGAACGCGCGCTCAGCTCGCGTGCGCGCGCGCTGCGGGCGGCTTCGGCGGGATCAGCAGCGAGCCGATCACGCCGAACGCGATCAGCGCGGCAACGACGCCGAGCGAGATCCCGATCGGGATCTTGTAGACGTCGAGCAGCAGCATCTTCGAGCCGACGAAGAGCAGCACCGCCGCGAGCGCGGGCTTGAGCAGGTGGAACCTGCCGATCACGCCCTGGAGCAGGAAGAACAGCGAGCGCAGCCCGAGGATCGCGAAGATGTTCGAGGTGAAGACGATGAAAGGATCGCTCGTGACCGCGAAGATCGCCGGGATCGAGTCGACTGCGAAGACGAGGTCGGTCCACTCGATCAGCACCAGCACGATCAGGAGCGGAGTCGCGTAGCGCTTCCCATTCTGCACGATCGTGAACTTCGCGCCGTGGTAGTCGGAGACCGTCGGCAGGAAGCGCCGAAACAGCCGGTACACCGGATTCTTCTCCGGGTGCAGCCCCTCGTCCGCGACCACGAAGAGCTTGATCGCCGTGACGATCAGGATCGCGCCGAAGACGTACATGACCCAGTGGAACTTCGCGAGCAGCGCGGCGCCCGCGAAGATGAAGATCGCGCGCATCAGAAGCGCGCCGAGCACGCCCCAGAAGAGCACGCGGTGCTGGTAGATCGCGGGCACCGCGAAATAGGAGAAGATCGCGTAGAAGACGAAGATGTTGTCGACCGCGAGCGCTTTTTCGATCAGATAGCCGGTCAGGAATTCGAGGCCGCGCTCCGCGCCGAACCAGTGCACGACGAGCGCGTTGAAGCCGAGCGCGAGCGAGATCCAGATCGCGCTCCAGGTGCCGGCCTCCCGGAGCGTGACCTCGTGGGCGTTGCGGTGGAAGACGCCGAGGTCGAGCGCGAGCAGGGCCAATACGAAGGCGACGAAGCCGGCCCACAAGGCGGGCGTACCGACGGTTTCCATGGGCGAGTTCTCCTGGCGATGGAATCAGGACTCTGCGTCGAGATCAAGGTATAGGGCGCGCCGAGAAATGCTAAAAATAGATAGTTTAATTGATATAGATCGAAAAAATCGAATTGAACCGGGCGCGGCCCGGCCGCGCGCTCCGCTACGAGAAGAGCTCGCGTTGCGCCATGGCCGTGATCGCCGCGACGGCGGGGTGCTTGATGCGGCGTTCGACGGTGATCGCGTAGAAGCGCTCGCGGACCGCTTCCGTGGCTCCGATCGCCTGCACGCCGTACTGGCGCTTCACGTCGCGCGCGATGATCGTCGGGGCGCAGAAGAGCCCCAGGCCGTGTTGGCCGAAGACCTTCACGAGCGCCGAGTCCTCGATCTCCGCGACGATCCGGGGGCGCACGCCGAGCTCCCCGAACCACTGGTCGAGCGAGCGCCGCAGCGCCGTGTTCTCCGTCGGCAGCAGCAGCGGAGCGCCGTCGAGCGAGCGCGGAAAGGTTTTCTTGAAGCGCGCCGCGAGCGCGGGCTTGCCGAAGAAGGTGAGCCCGCTCTCGCCGAGCAGGTGGTTGTAGGCGCGCACGCGCAGGTGCGGGCCGATCGGGGTATCGGCCAGCACGAGGTCGAAGCGCTGCGTCGCGAGCGCGGCCAGCAGGTCGTCCGTCTTGCCCTCGCGCAGCACCAGCTGCACGGCCCCCTGGCCCGTCAGCACCGGCTCGAGCAGCCGGTGGCAGACGAGCTTCGGAACCACGTCGGCGACGCCAACGTGCAGGCGTGCCGGGCGCGAGGTCGGGCGCCCGCGCAGGGTGTCCAGCATCTCGTTGCCGAGCCCGAAGATCTCCTCGGCGTAGCGGTATGCGACCCGCCCCACCTCCGTCAGCACGAGGCTGCGGTTCTGGCGCGAGAACAGCTTCTCGTCGAGCGAATCCTCGAGCCGGCGGATCTGCGCGGAGAGCGTCGGCTGCGCGAGGCGCAGCACCGCCGCGGCGCGCGTGACGCTGCCCTCGCGCGCAACCGTGTAGAAATACAGCAGGTGGTGGTAATTGAGCCATTCCATCGCGGTCCTCCGCACATCGAAAAAAACGATCTGAACAGAGAATATTTTCTATTTTTAGAAGTGCCAGGGGGACCGTAGAGTGATCTGCGGGCGGATCGCCACTCGATCCGCCGCAGGGAGCCGGTCATGAAGCGCATCGCACTCTTCGTCGTCACGAACCTCGCAGTCCTCCTGGTCCTGGGCTCGCTCGCGCAGCTCTTCGGCCTCTCGCAGCTCCTCGACGAGCGCGGCGGGCTCGACCTGCGCGCGCTGCTCTTCGGGGCACTGCTCTTCGGCATGGGCGGCAGCTGCGTCTCGCTGCTGCTCTCGAAGTGGAGCGCGCTCCGGCTGACGGGCGCGCGCGTGCTCGAGGCGCCCGCGAATCCGACCGAGGCCTGGCTGCTCGAAACCGTGCGGCAGCAGGCGCAGGCCGCCGGCATCGGGATGCCGACCGTCGCGATCTTCGATTCGCCGGAGCCGAACGCCTTCGCGACCGGCGCGCGCCGCGATCACGCGCTCGTCGCCGTGAGCGATGGCCTGCTCCGGTCGATGCGCCGGGAGGAGGTCGAGGCGGTCCTCGCGCACGAGGTCAGCCACGTCGCGAACGGCGACATGGTCACGCTCGCGCTGATCCAGGGAGTCGTGAACGCCTTCGTGATCGCGGCGGCGCGCGTGCTCGGCCACGTGGTCGACCGCGTGCTGCTGCGCAACACCGAAGGTCACGGGGCCGCCTTCGTCCTGACCTCGCTCGCCGCGCAGCTCGTCTTCGGAATCCTCGCGAGTCCGATCGTGTTCTGGTTCTCGCGCCGGCGCGAATACCAGGCCGATCGCGGTGCCGCGCGCCTCGTGGGCCCGGTTGCGATGATCGCCGCGCTCGAGCGCCTGAAGCGGGTCCACGCGCCGCAGCCGCTGCCGGACGCGCTCGGCGCCTTCGGCATCCAGGGCGGGAGCGCGGTCGCCCAGCTCTTCAGCACCCACCCGCCACTCGACGAGCGCATCGCCGCGCTGCGCCGGCTGGCCTGATTCGAGTCACGAGAGGAGAGGAGAGGAAGCCATGAATACAGAGAACCTGTTGTCGAAGATCCTGGCCGGAGGCGCGGGCTCGGGGCTCGCAGGAGGCCTCGCCGGCGGCCTTGCGAGCGGGCTGCTGACGAGCCGGGCCGGGCGAAAGCTCGCCGGCAAGGCGCTCGAACTCGGTGGCCTCGCGGCGATCGCGGGGCTCGCCTACACCGCGTGGCGACGCAGCCAGCAGGGCGCCGCGGCGGCCGCGGGGCCTGCGGAATTCCCCGTGGCCGCGCGGATCGGGCTCGACCGCACTCCCGAGGCATTCCTGCCGGGCCCGGAGCAGGCCGACGAGACTTCCGCGCTCGCGCGCGCGCTGCTCTTCGCGATGGTGGCCGCCGCGCGCGCGGACGGAAAGCTCGACGGCGACGAGCGCCGCGCGATCAGCGATGGCCTCGAGCGCCTCGGGCTCTCCGACGCCGAGCGCGCGCAGCTGCACGCTGCGCTGGAGCGTCCGTCGGACCTCGAGTGGCTCGTGGCCCAGGCCACGACGCCGGAGCGCGCGGCGGAGATCTACGCCGTGTCGCTGCTCGCGATCGAGGTGGACACGCCGGCCGAACGCGCCTACCTCGCGATGCTCGCGGCGCGGCTCGCGCTGCCCGAGGAACTCGTCGCGTCCCTGCATCGCGAGGCGCAGGGCGAAGCAGAGCCGCTGCGGCGCTGCGCGGGCTAGAAGCGGAAGGTCCAGCCGACCTTCGCGAGCGGCTCGGTGCGCGCGACGTCGATGTCGCCGTCGCGGGTGTCGAGGCCCTGGTTGAAGACCAGGAAGATCTCGCGGCCCTCCGTCACGATCCAACGGATGCGGCTCTGCAGGCCGACCGAGTCGCTCACGTTGTCGTACTGCACGATCGTGATCCACGAGAGGTCGGGCGTGAGCTGGAGGTTGAGCCGCACGCGGGCGACGCGAAAGCGAAAACGCTCGGCCTGCGCACCGATGCTCCAGAGCTCGTTGTGGTCGTACTCGAGCGAGGCGAACCAGTATTTCGAAGGTCGCCACTCGAGCCGCGGACGCACGCGCGCGCGGGTGCCGTCGTAGAAGCTGCCGCCGCCGGCCTCGAGATCGGCGCGCAGGTTGCGACTCTTGCTGGTCTCCAGCAGGGCGAAAGCTTCGTCGTAGTGATAGCTGCCAGCGCTAATCAGGTTGTCGCCTTTGATAGCGAAGGCGTTGTCCAGATTCTCGTAGCGATGCTCGTAGCGGACTTCGATCGCGTCGGCGTGATGGCTCTCGACCTTGATCGGCCGGAAGGACACTGCGCCGGTCTGGATCTCCGTTCCGTTGTCGGTCACGAGGCGGCCGAGCACGCGCGTGTCGAGCGTGCGCACCGGGCTGTCGTGGGGCCGGATCCTGTAGCGGTAGTCGGCATCGTACTGGCGGATCCCGGGCCGGTTCAGGAAGCCCAGCGCGGGGAAGAAGTCGTCCTGCAGCTCGAAGACGCCGAGCGACCAGGAGACCAGGTCATTCGGATACGAGAGACTGGTCCCCCAGGCCCACTCGTCGCCGCCGTCCACTCCCTCGGTGAAGCTGCGCTGCAGCCAGCTGCGCGCCTCGACCGCGTTTCCGTTCCAGACATCCGAGTCGCGATAGTTGAAATCGACGCCCGCGAGTGAATTGTCCTGGTTGCTGTAGGGATTGCCGTGGGTCGCAATCACGCCGATGCGGGACTCCTCGAGCAGGTTGTAGGAGATGCGCGCAACGCTCAGGTTCCGACCCTCGAGGTGTGGGCGCGTTTCGAGCTGCTGCTGGATCGCGCTGCCCGGCCGCGGGTCGAGCCCGGAGCGGTCGTCGATCTGGGTGTCGAGCACGCCGATGTTCCAGTTGCCGATGCGCCCGGTGAGCTTCGCGCCGCCGAGGATGTCGACCGGATCGCCGTCCGGCACGATGCCCAGCCCGCGCGGGCCCCCGATGTTGCGCGGGCAATAGCCATTCTCGATGACCGGCGAGTAGCCCGGAAAGCAGGCCTGGCCGATGTTGCGCGAGAAGAAAGGGCGGCCGTTGTCCGCGAGTCCCCCGAAGCGGAAGATGCTCTCGTCCTGCAGGAAGAAATCGCGTTTCTCGGGGAAGAACAGCGCGAAGCGGTTCAGATTGACCTGCACGTCGTCGACCTCGGTCTCGCCGAAGTCCGTGTGCACGGTGGCGGAGGCCGTGAGCGAGGGCAGCAGCTTGTAGAACGCGTCGAGGGAGGGGTCGTAGCTCCAGTAGTGGCGATCCTGGAGGTTGTCGTCGACGCGGCGCAGGCTGCCGGTCGGGACGACGTCGAGTCCGAGTCCCTGTTGGATGCCGTGCAGGCCCGTGATCACGCCCGCGTGACTCACGTTGGTGAGCAGACGCCGCTGATCCGGATCGGCCCAGCGCATCTCCTCGTTGTTGCGCCGGATGCCGCGCTCGAAGTTGATGCCCCAGGCATCGAGCTGCGGGTCGAAGTTCAGCGTCTGGAACGGGATCGCCCACTCCACGGACCAGCCCTCGGCGTCGATGCTCGCTTTCCCCTCCCAGATGCCGTCCCAGTTGTTCTCGAACTCGATCGGGCCCGAGGTCGTGCCATCGCGGCGCGCGCCGACGGCGTTCATCTGGAAGAAATAGCCGTTGCGGTGGTCGTGGAAGGTGTCGAGCACGAGGTTCACGCGGTCGTCCCAGAACATGTCGACGGTGTCGCGCAGCATGCGGCGCTTCACGACTTTCTCGACCTCGGTGTCCCAGGCGCGGAAGGCCACGAAGAGGGTGTGGCCGTCGGTCAGCAGCAAGACCTCGGTGCGCTGGCTCGGCTGCGTTCCGACGTAGGGGAAGGTCTGGGTGAAGTCGTCGACGCGCGTGGCCTGCTTCCAGACCGCGTCGTCGAGCACGCCGTCGATCGC
The DNA here is from genome assembly GCA_964437835.1 of uncultured Spirochaetales bacterium. Lineage (GTDB taxonomy): Bacteria > Myxococcota_A > UBA9160 > UBA9160 > SMWR01 > CAYTJA01. The sequence continues at coordinate 4,277 of CAYTJA010000387.1, read as the reverse complement.
GGGCGGCGTCTCGGTCCAGACCAATCGGATCCGCTTCTCGGACGCAGTGGGTCGAGCGGCGGGCCCGGGCGCCTCGGCTTCCGCGAAGGCCGGGACCGGGAGCAGCAGCAGACACAGTAGCCAGGCCCGGAACATGCGGCGCGAAGAGTGGGGCAGGGGAACGGTCGGGGCTAGCGCCGCGGCGGCGCTTTCAGCGGTACAGGGCGCGCGCGAGCTCGCGCCGGTAGCGCTCGGTCAGCGCGTGAGAGTTCCCGAGCAGTGCGAAGAGGTCGAGCATCGCGCGGCGTGCAGCGCCGTCCTCGAAGCCGGGGTCGCGCTTCACGGCCTCGAGCAGCTCGGCGAGCGCCTCCTCGTGCCGGCCCGCCGCCCCGAGCGCGCGGCCGAGCGCGACGCGAGCGCCGAGATCTCCCGGCTCGCGCGCGAGCTGCGCGCGCAATTCCGCGGGGTCGACGCCGCCCGAGTCCGCGGTGCGCAGCAGCACGGCGAGCCGCTCGACTTCGGCGTAGTTCTTCGGGCTCGGAACGATGCGCTCGAGCCGCTCGCGCGCCTCCGGCTGCCCCGAGCTGCGGCCCGCGAGCAGCGCGACGAGCGCGAGGCTCGCGTCGTCGTGGCGCGGGTCGAGCTCGAGCGCGGCGCGCAGCCGCTCCTCGGCGGCGTTCTCGTGCCCGCGCTCGAGGAACTCACGCGCCTCGGTCATTAGGCGGTCGGCCTGGCTCGGAATCAAGCGCTTCAGGAACTCGCGCACCTGCGCTTCTGGAATCGCGCCCTCGAAGCGCGCGACGGCCTCGCCGTCCCGGAAGCCGAAGACTGCCGGAATTCCGCGCACGCCGTAGCGCTTCGCGGGCTCGGGGTTCTGGTCGACGTCGAGCTTCGCGAGCAGCCAGGCGCCTGCGTGCTCGGCCGCGAGCTTCTCGAGGATCGGCCCGAGCGTGCGGCAGGGGCCGCACCAGGGCGCCCAGAAGTCGACCACGACCGGCCGCACGCGCGAGCCCTCGATGACTTCGCGCTGGAAATCCGCAGCTCCGATCTCGCGCACGTCGGGTGCTGTCGCCACGGCCGCATGGTAGAGGGCCGCAGGCGCGGGACCAGCCCGGGCGCAGTGAATCCCTGCGGGGCCACGCGCCGAACGGCGTTAGAATGAGAGACCCTTCGCACGGAGATCGAAGCCGATCGCATGGACCAGCCCTTCGACCTCGCCTGTGTCGACCGCCTGCTCTCCACCACGCGCGCGGTGCGCCGGCGCCTGGATTTCTCGCGCCCCGTCTCGCGCGAGCTGATCCTCGATTGCATCCGCCTCTCGCAGCAGGCGCCGACCCAGTCGAACTCGCAGGGCTGGCGCTGGCTCGTCGTGACGGACCCGGAGCTGCGCCGCGAGCTCGGCGCGATCTACGCGCGGGGGGGACCCGCGATCGAGGCTTCGTCGCTGCACGCGAAGGACGCTCAGACGGCCCGCGTCTACGCGGGTGCGCGCTGGCTCGCCGATCACATGCACGAGGCGCCGGCGCTGGTGATTCCCTGCGTCGAGGGTCGCCCTCCCGCCAGCTTCCACCCTGTCGCCTACGCGACCCTCTACGGCTCGATCTTGCAGGCGGTCTGGAGCTTCCAGCTCGCGCTGCGCAGCCGCGGTCTCGGGTCCTGCTTCACGACGCTGCACCTGGCCTTCGAGGCCGACGTGCGCAAGCTGCTCGGAATTCCGGAAGACGTGCTGCAGGCCGCATTGCTGCCGGTCGCATACACGCGCGGCGGCGAGTTCCGGCCGGCCCTGCGGCCGCCGGTCGAGTCGATCGTGTCGTGGGATCACTGGGGCACGCGCGAGCGATGAGCGAGTCCACGCCGCGCGATGCGCTGGGTCGCCCGCTGCACGACCTGCGCATCTCGGTCACCGATCGCTGCAACTTCCGTTGTCCCTACTGCATGCCCGCCGAGATCTACGGCGAGGCCTATCCGTTCCTGCCGAAGCCCGAGCTGCTCACGTTCGAGGAGATCCTGCGGCTCGCGAGGCTCTTCGTCGCGCAGGGCGTCGAGAAGATCCGCATCACCGGTGGCGAGCCGCTGCTGCGCCACCAGCTGCCGCAGCTGATCGAGAAGCTCGCGGCGATCCCGGGACTGCGCGACCTCACGCTTACGACGAACGGCTTCCTGCTCGCCAAACAGGCGGCCGAGCTGCGCAACGCAGGCCTGCAGCGCGTGACCGTCTCGCTGGATGCCCTCGACCCGGAGATCTTCCGGCGCATGAGCGGCCGAGCCTTCGGCCCCGAGCGCGTGCTCGAGGGCATCGAGCTGGCCTCGGCCGTCGGCCTCGCGCCGATCAAGCTCAACTGCGTGGTGCAGCGCGGCGTGAACGAGGGCGAGATTCCGGCGCTGGCCGAGCGTTTCCGCGGCACTGGCCACATCCTGCGCTTCATCGAATTCATGGACGTCGGCACGCTGAATCACTGGGACCTCTCGCAGGTCGTGCCCGCGGACGAAATCCTCGCGCGCGTCTCCGAGCGGCATCCGCTCGAGCCCGTGCCGCCGAGCTATCCGGGCGAGGTCGCGAACCGCTACCGCTATCGGGACGGCGGCGGGGAGATCGGCGTGATCGCGTCCGTCACCAGGCCCTTCTGCGGCGCCTGCACGCGTGCCCGGCTCACGATCGAAGGCAAGCTCGTGACTTGCCTGTTTTCTGAGACCGGAGCCGACCTGCGCGCGCCGCTGCGCGCGGGTGCGAGCGACGCCGAACTCTCGCAGCAGATCGGCCGCCTCTGGCGCTTGCGCCGCGATCGCTATTCCGAAGAACGCGCGGCGCTGACCGACGCAGCGGGCCGCACGCCGCCGCGGCGGCGCATCGAGATGTACCAGGTGGGAGGGTGAATCCGGTGAATCCGAGTCCGTATCGAGTGATCGAGCTGAGCGAGGTCCCGAAATGGGATGCCGAGACGGATCTCGTGATCGCGGGCTTCGGCTGCGCGGGAGCCTGCGCCGCGATCGAGGCGCGCCTCGCGGGAGCGGAGGTGCTGGTGCTCGAGCGCGCGAGCGGCGGCGGCGGCGTGACGGCGATGGCGGCGGGGCATCTCTACCTCGGAGGCGGCACGCGCGTCCAGAAGGCGGTCGGCGTAGAGGACACCGCGCAGGACATGGAGAAGTACCTGGTCCTGAACACGCCCGAGCCGGACCTCGACAAGATCCACCTCTACTGCACGGAGTCGGTCGCTCACTTCGACTGGCTGGTCGCACAGGGCGTGCCCTTCAACGACACCATGTACAAGGGCAAGCACGTGTTGCAGATGACGGACGAGTGTCTGATCGGGTCCGGGAACGAAGAGGTGTGGCCCTACCGCGAACAGGCGAAGCCCGCGCCGCGCGGGCACAAGGTCGCGCAGGTCGGCGAACTCGGCGGCGCGAAGCTGATGGAGTGCCTGAGCGCCCGCGCACAGCAGCTCGGCGTGGTGCTGCAGATCGACTGCCAGCTGCGCGAGCTCGTGAAGGACGGCGACCGCATCGTCGGAGTCCGCTACCGCCACTTCGACGCGGAGCGCAGCGTGCGCGCGCGCAAGGGCGTCGTGCTCGCGACTGGACACTTCACGGGCAACCCCGAGATGCTGAAGCAGTACGCGCCGCACCTGCTCGACCCGCGCTACGAGCGCCAGCACACGCCGAACGACGACGGCGCCGGCATCCAGCTCGGGCTGGCTGCGGGCGGCCAGGCGCTGCACATGGACGGCGCGCTGATCACCTATCCCTTCTATCCTCCGGAGCACTTGATCAAGGGTGTGCTGGTGAATAAGCTCGGCAAGCGCTTCGTGGCCGAGGACGTCTACCACTCGCGCTCCTCGATCGAGATCACGCTGCAGCCCGACGCGATCGCGTACCTGATCGTCGACGACGAGTGCTTCGGCCGCCCCGAGTTCGGCGGCTGGGACGTCGTGGACGCATGGGAAGATTTCGCGAGCATGGAGAAGGACCTCGAGATGCCGGCCGGCGCGCTGCAGCAGACGCTGCGCGACTACAACGCGCATGCCGCGAAGGGAGAGGACCCCGAGTTCCACAAATATGCGAAGTGGCTGAAGCCGCTCACCGTGGCGCCCTTTGCGGCGCTGCGCGGCTCGCTCGGCAGCGGCGCCTACCGCACCTTCACGCTCGGCGGCCTGCGCGTCTCGCGCGATGCCGAGGTGCTGCGCAGAGACGCAACGCCGGTCCCCGGGCTCTACGCCGCGGGCGCCTGCGCGTCGAACATCGCGCAGGCCGGCAAGGGCTACTCGAGCGGCCCCTGCATCGGCGAATCGACCTTCTTCGGC
>CAYTJA010000386.1:0-15381 GCA_964437835.1 uncultured Spirochaetales bacterium | reverse complement strand
ATCTTCGCGGCGCTGGAACGCCGCGAGACCTTCGGCACCAGCGGCCCGCGCATCGCGCTGCGCCTCTTCGCGGGCTGGGAGCTGCCGTCCGATCTCTGCGAGCGCGCGGACTTCGCCGCGCAGGGCTATGCCGGCGGCGTGCCGATGGGCAGCGTGTTGTCGCCCTCGCCCTCCGCTGCAGCGCCCGCGCCGCTGCTCGCAGTGCGCGCGCTGCGCGATCCGGGTCCTCCCGGGCAGCCGGGTCTGCCGCTCCAGCGCTTGCAGATCGTGAAGGCCTGGGTCGAGGACGGCAGCGCGCGCGAGCAGATCTTCGAGGTCGCGGGCGATCCCGCGAATGGCGCGGCTGTGAAGCTCGCGACCTGCGAGCCGACCGGCGCGGGCGCCGACAGCTTGTGCAGCGTCTGGCGCGATCCGGAATTCGATCCGGCCCTGCCCGCACTCTACTACGCGCGCGCGGTCGAAAACCCGAGCTGCCGCTGGCAGACCCTTGCCTGCAACCACGCGCGCATCGATTGCAGCCGCCCCGACAGCGTTCGCGAGGGCTATGCGGACTGCTGCAACGAGGAGATCCCGAAGACCGTGCAGGGCCGCGCCTGGAGCTCGCCGATCTGGTACTCCCCTCGGCGCTGAGCCCGGAGCCTGGGGCGCGGCGTCCCAGCGCGGCGGCGCACTGATCGCCCCTGCCCCGTCCACCTCCCCAGCAGTCGCGATGCCCCGCTGATTTGGGCCCGATTCTTGCTCCAGCATCTCACCGGAGGTGGGTTCCATGTATCACGCCCACTACACGCCGCTCTCGGCCCAGGACATGGACTTCCTGCTCTGGGAGAGCCCCGCGCTCCAGATGCACGGCTCGGGCGTCCAGATCTTCGAAGCCGGACCGCTCGCGAAGCCGGACGGCGGAATCGATTTCGAGACGATCAAGCGGTGTTACTCAGCGGTGTTGCACCGCGTGCCGCGCTACCGCCAGAAGCTGGCCTGGGTTCCCGGCGTGCAGCAGGCCGTCTGGGTCGACGACGAGCACTTCCACCTCGACTATCACATGCGCCACACGGCGCTGCCGCGGCCCGGCAGCGAGGCCCAGCTGAAGCGCATGGCCGCTCGCATCATGGAGCAGCCCCTGGATCGCTCGCGCCCGCTCTGGGAGCTGTGGGTGGTCGAAGGCCTGTCGCAGAACCGTTTCGCGATGATCAGCAAGACGCACCACTGCGTGCTGGACGGCGCGGTTGGCATGGGACTGATGAGTCTACTGCTGTCGACCGATCCGCAGCAGCGGATTCCCGAGGCGCCGCGCTTCGTGCCCCAGGCACCCCCCGACCCGGCCGCGCTGACGCGCGCCTGGCGGCGCCACCGCCGTCGCCTGCCACTCCGCGCACTCCAAGAGCTGCACCGCTTCGTGCGCAATTGCGACGACCTGCCCGAGGAGCTCCGGCGCCGCGCGCGCGCCGTGCGCGAGCTCGCGATGCTGAAGCTCTCGCCCGCTTCCGATACAGCGCTGAACGGTCCGGTCGGCCCGCACCGGAGCTTCGACTGGCTCGAGCTTCCGCTCGACGAGGTCAAGCAGATCAAGCGTGCGCGCGGCTGCTCGGTCAACGACGTCGTGCTTGCGATCGCGACGGGCGCGCTGCGCGAGTTCCTGGTGGTGCGCCAGGAGCGGCCCGAGGATCTCGATTTCCGCGTCGCAACGCCCGTCGACGTGCGCGGCAGCGGCGACCGCGGGCGCTTCGGCAATCAGGTGTCATCGTGGATCGTGCCGCTGCCGGTGGGGATCGCGGATCCGCTCGCCCAGCTGGAGCAGATCCGGCAGACGACACGCCGCTTGAAGGAGTCGCGCCAGGCGGTTGCGATCCAGATGATGACTGCGCTGCACGAGTGGGTCCCCTTCGATCTGCAGCAGCTCCAACGCGGCACCGTGAACGCCTTCATCACGAACATTCCCGGGCCGCAGGTTCCGCTCTACCTGGCGGGCGCGAAGCTGGTTGCGCTCTACGCCCAGGCGCCGCTGATCGAGAACCTCGGTCTGGTGATGAGCGCGACCAGCTACGACGGCAGGCTCTGCTTCGGCTTCAACGCCGATCTCGACCGCGTGCCGGATCTCGACGAGCTCGTCGGCTTCGTGCGGGTGTCCGCGCAGCGGCTCTCCGAGGCCGCCCTGCGCGCGCTGCCGGAGGCGACCGCGCAGCCGATCCAGGAGCGCTCGCAGCGGATCAACGGCCGCAGCGCGCGCGCCGGGACGGGAGCTCCCACGCGCGGCCGCGCACGCGGTGCCGCACTCGCGGCGCACTGATTCGGCTTCGCACTACACCTCTGCGGTGTAAGGCGGAGCCGGGTCGTACTGGATCGCGCGTTGCGTCGCGCGCGCGGCGTCGGGGCTCCAGATCTGCCCGACCAGCCACAGCGCCATGTCGATTCCGGCCGAGACCCCCGCCGCGGTCACGAGGTTCCCGTCGCGCACATAGCGCGGGCCGGCCAGGATCTCCGCATCCGGCGCGCGCCTGCGCAGCTCCTCGACGAAGGCCCAGTGCGTCGTCATGCGCTTGCCGCGGCCGGGCCCGGCGGCATGCAGCAGCAGCGAGCCGGTGCAGACGCTGGTGACCCAGGCGCAGCGCGCAGCGGTCTTCCCGAGCCACCCGCAGAGCACCGCGTTCTCCACCTCCACACGCGTGCCCTGCCCGCCTGGCACGAGCACGAGATCGAGCGGCGGCGCGTCCGCAAAGCTGTGATCGGGCAACACGCGCAACCCCTTCGCACAGCGAACCGGCGCCGCGCTTTCGGCAATCAACGCGACGCTCAGATTTCCGACGACCTTGGCCGCCATCGTGAAGACTTCCCAGGGCCCGACGAAGTCGAGCTCCTCGGCGTCCGGAAATACCAGGATCCCGATCTGCTGCACCGGGCGCGCGGACTCTCGATCGCTCATCGCGGGGACCTCCTCTTCGCACTTTCGGTCGCCGAGCGGAAGCGCCCTCGACGGTCGGCCGGAGAGACCTCGAGGCTGCAGTGGAGTGCGCGCCGCAGCTGCGCGGCGTCCTATCGGCGACAGCCTGCCCGTTCCTCGGCCCCGCAGCAATGACGCAGGACCGACGAACCCTGGCAGCGCCTGGACGTCGCTCGGCACGCAGCGAGAACCCGGCTCGGAGCAGCTCCGGACGCCGGTTTGGCCTTGAAGCGGGACGCGGATGCGGTCAGGATGGCGCAAATCGAGGGGGGATCCGAAATGACCGCACCGCACGCACACGAAGAGCCGAAACCGACGCCGCTGCCGCCGCACGGGCCCCTGCGCGGCTACTACGGCTCCGACGAGACGCGCCACGACTACGTGATCGACCTCTTCGACCGCAGCGCAGAGCACTACAACACGATCGAGAAGCTGTTCTTGAACGGGGGCCTCGCGTACCGGCGCTTCGGTCTGTGGCGGGCGGGGCTGCGCCGGGGCATGAAGGTGCTCGATGTCGCGATCGGCACCGCGGCGGTCGCGCGCGGCGCGGTCAAGCTGGTGGGGCCCGAGGGCCGCGTCTTCGGCGTCGACCCGAGCTCCGGAATGCTAGGCCAGGCGCGCAAGGTGTTTCGCGGCCCGCTCACGCGCGGAGTCGCCGAGCAGCTGCCCTTCGCCGACCGCAGCTTCGACTTCGTGACGATGGGAATCGCACTGCGCCACGTCTCGGATCTCCGGGCCACCTTCCGCCAGTACCTGCGCGTGCTGAAGCCGGGCGGCAGGCTCTGGATCCTCGAGGGGCACGTGCCGCGCTCCGCGTTCGGGCAAAAGCTCACGCGCTTCGTGTGGGCGCGCGCGATTCCCGGCATGACACTGCTGTCGACTCGCAGCCGGGAAGCCAAACTGCTGATGGACTACTACTGGGATACCGTCGAGCAATGCGTGCCCCCCGAAACGATCGTGGAGGCCCTGCAAGGAGCCGGCTTCGAGCAGGCGCGCTTCCAGCTCGTGGTACCCGGGGCCTTCTGCGAGTACACCGGAACGCGCCCGGCCGCCCCCGTCCAATCGGGGACCGAGCGGGGATGAGCGGGGACGGACCTCATGAGCGGGGACGGGCCTTACGATGTGCACATGTTGCATTTCTTTCCCGTGGGAAAGAAATGCAACATGTGCACATCGTAAGGCCCGTCCCCACCCAAGGCTAAGGTCCGTGCCCACCTGAGGCAGCGCCCGGACGCGATAGGGAGAGCGACGTCAGAGGCAAGCCGAAGGCTTGCCGTGGGGGCTGCCGGCGCTGCCGGCCGATCACCCGCAAGACCAGCTAGGGCTTGTCGCGCTTCAGATGCTCGTCCAGGCTGCGGCGGCCGCGGGCGAGAATGCCGTCGCGGCGCCACATGAAGCAGGAATCGGGGAAGCCGCCCATCAGGATCGCGCCCGAAAGCTCGCGCGCGCCCGCGGGCGCGCCCGCCGGAGCGGGCTTCGCTGCGCCAGCGCCCGAAGCCTCTCCGGAGGGGGCCGCGCCGCCCGCCCCGATCATGAAGTCGACGAGGGCCGGCGTGCACTGCACGACCGCGGGCCCGAGGTTCAGCAGCGCGTCGAGCAGTCCGCGCCGCTCGGGGCGCGAGCCGAAGCGCGCGAACAGCTCGCGCGCGAGGCCGCTGGCCACGCTACGTCCGACGAAGGGGGCGACCTCGGCGTCGAGCGGCGCCCAGCGCCCCGCCGCGAGGTCGGCTCCGCGGCGCTCGCGCTCGGCCGCGCGCAGCTCGAGGAAGCGAATCGTCGCGACGTCGATGCGCGACTGGATCCGCAGCTCCCGCTGTAGCTCGAGTCGCTCCATCGGCCCCGGGTCGCGGCCGAAGGGCAGCGTGTGAAAATCGTGCAGCTGCAGGGCGAGGCCGAGCTGTTCCGCGTTCGGGCGCATCCCGTCGATCGCGAGGCTGCGCTTGTAGACGAGCTCGCCCGCGCGGCGCGTCCAGCCGCGCGCTCCGGCCTCGCGCACCTGCTCTTCTTCGCGATCGAGTGCGGGTGGCAACGCGCTCGCCATCGCCTGGAATAGCGTCAGCACGTGCGAGCAGCCGCGGGGACCTCCTAGCAGCTCGGAGAGGCGCTTCGGAAAACCCGCGTCGAGCGCGTCTCCGATCAGCGTCTGTAATCGCGGCGACGGATCCCGGCAGCTCTCGCCGCCGGTCGCCGCGCTGGCCTCGAAGGCGACCGCGGGCTGCTCGAGCTCGATCACCTGGATGCGGCGCGTCGCGCGCTCGGCCCGCAGGCGCAAGCGCATGTGGTGGATGAAGCCGGCCGTCTGCAGGTCGCTCGTCATCGGCAGCACGCCGAGCTTGCGCAGATCGAGAATCTCGCCGCGCGCTTCGAACACCCGCTCGTCTGCGACGCGAAGCTGGATGCCGAGCGAGCGGGTGTGGATCGGGTGTCCGTGCAGCTCGAGATTCACGCGCGGGCCTCAGGCTCGCGGATCTCGAGCTGCTCGCGCGCGAACGCGAGCGCGGCCTTGTAATCGGCCTTGCCGTTGGCACCGCGGAACATGCGCGCGGTCGCGAAGACGCGCTTCGGCGTCTTGTAGCCCGCGAGGCTCTCGCGCACGTGGGCGCGCAGCGCGGCCTCGTCCGGGGCCCTGCCCAGCCGCGGCTCGACGACCGCAACGACGGCCTGCCCGTAGCGAAGGTCGGGCACGCCGACGACGAGCGCGTCGGCAACCTCGGGATGCGTCTTCAGCGCCTCCTCGACCTCCTCCGGGAACACCTTTTCGCCCGCGGTGTTGATGCAGGCGCTGCCGCGGCCGAGCAGCGTCAGGGTGCCGTCCGTTTCGACCAGGCACCAATCGCCCGGAACGGAATAACGCACACCTGCGATCGTCGGAAAGGTCTTGGCGGTCTTTTCGGGATCCTTGTAGTAGCCGAGCGGGATCGCGCCGCGTCGCGCGATGAAGCCGCGCACGCCGCTGCCGGGCTGCACGGGCTGGTGATCTTCTGTGAAGACGGCGCAGCTCTCGCCGACGCGGAACACCGCCGTGCCCGATTCGCCCTTGGTGCTGGTGACCGAATTGCCGAAGCCGATGGCTTCGCTCGAGCCGAAGAGATCGCTGAGCACCCAGCCCTGGTGGTGGCGCAGCAGCCCCTGTTTGACCTCGCGGCTCCACATCACGCCCGACGAGAGCACGAGCTTCAGCGAGGAGAGCTTCCAGCGCCCGGGATGCGCGTCGAGCGCGTGCAGCATCGGGCGCGCGAAGGCGTCGCCGACGATCACGAGCGAATTCACGCGCTGGCGCTCGACGAGATCGAAGAGCTCCTCGGCATCGAAGCTCTCGGCTTCGAGCAACACCGCGCAGCCTCCGCCGAGCATGTTCAGGATTGCCGTGAAGAGTCCCGTGCCGTGCATCAGCGGGCAGCACGGGATCTGGCGCGGGCCGGCGCCCTGCGCCTTCACGTTCGCGACGTGTTCGGCGAGCGAAGCCGGCACGCGCCCGCGATTTGCGACGACGTTCGCGCCGTCGCCGAGCGCCTTCCAGAGCTGGCCCTGCGGCCACATCACGCCCTTGGGCAGGCCCGTGGTGCCGCCGGTGTAGACGAAGAGCAGATCCTGCGGGGAGCGCTCGAGCGCCAGCGGCTCCCCGCTCCCCCGGGCCATCAGCGCGTCCGCGGAGTCGGCGAAGTCCGCTGCCGCGCCGCCGGCCTGGATCCAGTGGCGCAGCCGCGGCAGGCGCGGGGCCAGGCGCGCGGCCTGTGCCGCGAACTCGGCGCCGAAGATGCAGGCGACCGAGTCCGAGTTGTCGAGGATGTAGTGCAGCTCGTCGTCGACATAGCGGTAGTTCACGTTCACGTGCACCAGGCGCGCCTTCAGGCAGGCTGCCAGCGCGATCAGGTATTCGGGCCGGTTGCGCATGTAGAAGGCGACCTTGTCGCCCGGCTGTGCGCCGCGCGCGAGCAGCGCGCGCGAGAGATTGTTCGAAGCGCGCGAGAATTCGCGCCAGTCGATGCGCCGCTCGCCCTGGATCAGGGCGGGCGCGTCGGGCGGCAAAATGCCCTCGATCGCGTCGAGCACGTCTCCGAAATTCCAGTCCACGGAACTCCCCTCGCTGCGGCGGCCGCGATGATGCCGGAAGCGGCGCGTCGGCGGAAGCCGCTACCCTGCCACCCGCATGTCGCGTTCCGGGCCCTGAGCCGATGCCGCGCTTCCGACGCGAGCTGCTGCTGTACCTGACCCTGCTGCTCCCGCTCGGGGCCGCGGCCTGGATCGCCTGGCGACAGCTCGGCTCGCCACCCACCGGAACCGACGACGCGGACATCTTTCTGACCTACGCGCGCCACTGGCTCGCGGGCGACGGCCTCGTCTTCAGCCAGGGCGGCGAGCGCGTCGAGGGCTTCTCGTCGCCGCTCTGGCTGCTGATCTGCGCCGCCGCACTCGCGCTCACGCCGACGCCGGAGTTCGCGCTGCGCGTGATCTCGGTCGGGCTCGCCTGTGCAGCCGTCACGGCTGCGACCTCTTTCGCGATCTTCGACCTCGCTTCCGACAGCGGCCGGCGCGGCAGCGCCGGCCGGGTGCTGCGCGGCGCACTCGCAGCCGGCTGGTCGCTCGCCGCGCCGGCCTACAGCGTCTGGACGGGCGTTTCGCTGATGGACACCGCGCTGCACTCCGCGTGCCTCTGCCTCGGCGCGGTTGCGGCCGCGCGCGCCGCGCAGCGCGCCTGCGAGGGTTCCGTGCCTGCGCACGCAGCGCCGCGAGCAGTCTGCAGCGCGATTGCGCTGCTGCTGCTCGCGCGCTCGGAGGGCATCGCCGAGGCCCTCGGCCTCGCGCTGGCGCTGGGCTCCGCGGTCGCGCTGCGGCGGCGCAGCGCGGCGGCCGGATGGCGTGCGGCGCGGCCCGCGCTGGCGACCTTCGCGCTCGTGCTCGGGCTGCTGCTCTGCGCGCGCCTCGCGTACTTCGGATACCCCTTCCCGAACACCTATTACGCGAAAGTCTCGCCCGACCTCGGCTACACCCTAGCGCAGGGCGCGACCTACCTGTTCCAGTTCGGGGTCGCAGCTCCGCTCGCCGCACTCGCAGTGGGCTGCTCGCTCGCCGGCGCTGCGCTCTGCGCGCTGCGCCTGCCGAGCTTCGTGCGCTCCACCCCGGCGCAGGCGGGCATCTTTTCGATCTGCGCGCTGTGTGCGGTGGCGCTCCTGATTACAGTGCTAGTTGGTGGCGATCACTTCGCGCTGTTCCGCATCGCGCAGCCGGTCTGGCCCCTGCTGCCGCTGCCGCTGCTCGCGCTGCTCGGGCCCGAGTCTCCGCTCTTCGCGCGCACTCCCGTCGCTGCGACGGCAATCTCCGCTCTGGTCGCGCGGGAGACGCGCTGGCCGACCTGGTTCGCGGGCGGATGCGCCGCGCTCGGCGCGCTCTTCGCGATGGTGTTCGCGCAAAAACCGATCTGGCCCGAGCTAGCTGAGGTGAGCCGCCTGCGTAACGAGTTTGCGCTTGCGCACAGCACCCGCTTCATCGCGGCGCGTCTGAACCAGCTGCAGCGCGACATGCCGCCGCTGCGCGTCGGCGTGCTCGTCTGTGGCGGCTTCGGCTACGCCTATCGCGGTCCGGTCGTCGATCTGCTCGGCCTGAATCTCGTCGCGATGGCGCACGCGCCCGGCGACCGGCGCGGCCTCAAGAACCACGCGGCCTTCGACGCGGAAGTCCTGTTCGCTCTGGCGCCCGAGCTGCTCTTCCCCGACGGCTCCGAAGGCGTCGACCCGCGACCGCTCGCCGCTCAACTCCGGCCGACGAGCTTCGAGAACCGAGTTACGCGCGGCCTGTTGCAGAGCCCGCGCTTCCAGGAACGCTATGCGCCCGTCTCGATCGGTGCCCCGGGCGACCCGCCGGGCGCGATCCACGTGACCGGCTTCGCGCGGAACGACGTGATCCGCCCGCTGCGCGAGCGCGGCCTCGAGGTCCGCGTGTTCCACCGCGAGGAGCTTGGCGCGCACGGGTCGCCCTAGCGGATTTACTTCGTTCGCCTGCGGCTCACTGCGCGCGGCAGGGCCGCTTGCATTTCTCACCAGGTCGCTGCGGCGGCGGTGCGCGGCGCGGTGCCGGGTGGTGAAAAGCGAGAACCGCGGGTATCCAGTCGCGATGCAGAAGCAGAAAGCGCGCGCGCCGCTCTCCGCGGGTGCCGCGCGCGGAGCTGCAGCGAGCCGCGCCGCCGGCAAGCTCGACGCGGCGCTGCAGCTCTTCGGCCTCGCCGAGCGCGTGCGCGGCGCCTGCGCGGTCGACATCGGCGCCTCGACCGGCGGCTTCACTGAAACGCTGCTGCGGCACGGGGCGAGTCGCGTGGTGGCCGTGGACGTCGGTCACGGCCAGCTGCGCGCAGAGCTGCGCGCCGACCCGCGCGTCGAGTGCCTGGAACGCGCGAACTGGCGCACGCTGCCGCTCGGCGTCGCCGCCGGGCCTTTCGACTTCTTCACGGTCGACGTCGCGTTTGTCGCCGCCCGCAACATGCTGCGCGGGCTCGCCTTCCGATTGCGTCCCGGCGCCGAGGGCGTGGTGCTCGTGAAGCCGCAGTTCGAGCTGCCGAAGGGGCGGGCGAGCGGGGCGAGCGGCGATGCGCCCGCGCTGCGGGAGGAAGCGCTCGCGCGCGTCGCGCGCAAGGCGGAATCGCTGGGCTTCGCGCTCGTGGCCCACCGCGACTCTCCGGTCCCGGGCGCGAGCGGCACGATCGAGGTGCTCGCGCATCTGCGTTTCGAGGGTCGCCCTGCGGCGCTTCCGGCTCCGGGAGAGCAGCGCGACCCCGCAGCGCGCGCGGCCGCTGCGCGCGCGCGATCCGCGCCCGCGCATGCGCCGCAGGCCGATGCGGAGCTGCACTGGTTCGCCGCCGCCGCGCCTGGCAGCGAGGCGCTCGTGTTGCGCGAAGTCACGGCGCTCGCGGGCGTCGCGGCGCCGCTGCGCGTCGCAGGCGGTGTCGAATTCGCGGGGCCGCTCGAGCTCGGCCTGCGCGCGAATCTCTGGCTGCGCGTCGCGAGCCGCGTCTGGGCGCGCGTCGGAGAGGTCGAGGCGCGCGAATTCGCGCTGCTGCGCCGGCGCGTCGCGGCGCTGCCGTGGGAACGCTATGTCCCATCCGGCGCGGCGCTGCGCGTGAAGGCGAGCGCGTCTCGCTGCCGCCTGTATCACACGCAGGCGCTCGCGGAGAACGTCGCGCTCGGCGTGGCGGATCGCCTCGAGCGCCACGGGGCCCGGAGCTCGGACGCCCCTCCCGCCGAGATCCTGCTGCTCGCGCGCGGCAACTCCGATCACTTCACGCTGCGCGTCGACGCCTCGGGCGCGCTGCTGCACCAGCGCGGCTGGCGCGCCGAGGGCGGCGCCGCGCCGCTGCGCGAGACGCTCGCGGCCGCACTGATCGCGCTCGCGGAATGGGACCCCGCGACTCCACTCGTAGACCCGCTCTGCGGCAGCGGAACCCTCGTGATCGAAGCGGCCCTGACGGCGCTGCGCCGCGCCCCGGGAGCGGAGCGCAGCTTCGCACTCGAAGCGTGGCCCTGCGCCGACGCCGATCTGGGTCGCTCCGTGCGCGCGGAGGCGGAGTCCGCGAGCCGGGAAGCGACGGCGCAGGCGGAGGCCAGCGGGCAGCCGCTGCTCTTCGGCTACGACCGCTCCGAGGACGCGATTGCTCTCGCGCAGCGCAACGCGCAGCGCGCGGGAGTCGCAGCGCAGATCCACTTCGAGCAGCTCGAACTCGCAGAGCTGCGCGCGCCGCGCAAACGCGGCCGCGGGCTCGTACTCACGAACCCGCCCTACGGGCGCCGCCTCGGCGACGCCGCCTCCGCGCGCGAGACCTACGCGCGTCTCGGCTGGATCCTCAAGGAGCGCTTCGCGCGCTGGCGCGCGGCAATCGTCGTCCCCTCGCCCGCACTCGCGTCCGCGCTGAAGCTGCAACCCGTCGCCTCCCACCGACTCGCGCACGGCGGCCTGCGCGTCGAGCTGCTGCGCTTCCAGCTCTGATCCGCACGGACTTCGGATCGCAGGAGCTCGGCCGCAGGCTTCGCACTCTGCAGCTCGGAAACGACGTCGAGGATCACGCGGCGGGCGCCGCGCCGCGGGCACTGCTGATCCCGACCGCGCCGACGCGGCTCGGCGAAGCGGAGCCGTCGCAGTTCCGATCGTCGTGGATCCGCAGCTCGTACCTCACAGCCCCGCGCGCTCAGCGCTCCGGCAGATATTCCCGAAACAGCGCGCCCGCCGCGCGGTCCGACTCGTCCGGCACCTCGTAGTGCGTGCGCGCCTCGACCGAGCCGTCCTCGCCGAAGCGGAAGACCTCGATGCTCTTCAGCACCGACTCGGCGCCATCCTTGCGGAAGGTGTTCTGCATCACCCACGCGACCTCGTTCCCGCAGACGAAGCGCGTGCTCGGGTCGACGTAGAGCGTGAGGTTCGGTTGGAACAGGTCGTAGGGTCCGGCCGCGCAGTTCTCGAAGCCGTGCTTCGGCGGTGTGCCGACCGGATCGAGCATCGTGAAGTCGCCCGGCGCGACGCTCTTCCAGTTCCTGATCCAGGCCTCGCGCTGGCCGGAGTTCCAGTACTTCACGTAGCCCTCGGCCCATTCGAGGAGCTGCTTGCGGGTCGGGGTTGCCATCGGGTGCCTCGCTGCCTCGGCAGGCCGAAGCCGACCTGCGCGGTGCAGCCCACTCTACCTCGCATCCGTCCTCACCAGCGCTGCGCCGTCGCTCAGAGCCCCTCCGTCAGGCCGGCCGGCAGCAGCGCCGCCGCGTCTGCCTTCACGTAGACCGGAATCCGGTCGAGCGGCGCCTCAGCGCGAACGGTGACCGGCCCGCGGTAGCGCCGATCCGGATTCCAGAGATCGATCCACTCGCCGCGCGGCAGGTACACGTCGCGCTCGCGGCGCCCGAGCTCCCAGATCGGTGCGACCAGCAGCGCCGGGCCGTAGAGGTACTCGTCCCAGAGATCCCGCACGCGGGCGTCCTCCGGCCAGTCGAAGACCAGCGGGTGCACGATCGGGTTTCCGGTTGCGTGTGCGCGACGAGCCAGCGCGTAGCTGTAGTCGACCAGACGCTCGTGCAGGCGCGTGTAGCGCCGGTAGATCGCGATCATCTCCGCGTCGACCTCGGGAGACGTCGGCATAGCCCACGGCTCGTGCGAGCCGACGCCGCCGATCTCCATCAGCGGGCAGAAGGCCGAGAACGCCAGCCAGCGCGCGAAGAGCTCGCGCTCGCGGAAGCCCTCGTAACCGCCAGTGTCGCTGCCCCAGACGGGGTAGCCCATGAACGCCGTGCGCAGCAGTCCCAGGATCGCGCTGCGCAGGCCCTTGTCGGTGCTGCGGCGGAACCAGCCGACCGCGCCCGGAATGTCTCCGCCGTAGACGACGCTCCACTGTGTCGTGCCGGTGTAGGCAGGGCGCGCCTTGATCACGAAATCGTCGCCGCGCACCGCGCGCGCGGCGTCGTGGAACGTCTTCACGTAGAGACGCGGGTAGTCGTTGTGCACCTCGAGGCCGCTGCGGCCGTCGAAATAGCGGTCCTGCGGGCCCGAGGGGTTGTACTCGTCCGCGCGGTCGAGCTTCCAACCGTCGATCCCGCTCTGGCGCATGAAGGCCTCGACCTTCTCGCGCTGCCAGGCCGCGGCCGCGGGATTCGTGTAGTCGAGGTTGCGCTTGCCGATCAGGAAGCCCTTCGCGCGCGCCTCGCTGCCGAGCTCCCAGTCGCGATGGCCGAGCGCCCAGGGCCCCGCCCAGACGATCACGCGCCAGCCGCGGCGCTGCAGCGCACGCACCATCGCGTCGCCGTTCGGAAAGCGCTCGGGATCCCACTCGAAGCTCCCGAAGCCGTAGTTCCCGCGCGCCCAGGGCCGGTCGATCAGATACACGCCAACGGGGAAACCGTGGCGGTCGTACTCGAGAATGTCCTCCGCGACCTCGGCGTTGATCTCGACGCCGTCGAGAGTCGCAGTGCGGCCGGCGCGGTGTTCGTCGCGCCACTTCCAGGGCAGGAAGGCCCAGCGCGGCGGCAGGATCGGGCGACCGGTGTGCGCGGTGTAACGCTCGAGCAGCTCCGCGTAGCCGGGACCCTCGAAGAACACGGCCGAGAAGCCGCCCTGGCCGACGTGCCAGCGCGCGCGCAGCAACCCTGGATCGCTCGCGCCGATGTCGAGTCGTCCCGGGCTCGAGCCCTCGAAGAGCACGCCGTAGCCGCGCGAGCTCACGAAGAAGGGCGCGTAGACGGCTTCGCTCGGGAAGACCCAGAGGTCGACGATCTCGCCACGGCGGTCGAGGGAGCCCACGGCCTGCACGTCCGTTTCGCTGCGCTCGCGGTCGCGCACGATGCGCGCCGTCAGACCGTAGATCGCCTCGCCGGGGGCGAGCGGGAGCACCAGATGCCCGGAAGCGCTCCGCAGCCGCACGCGCTGCGCGTCGAGGCGCTCGAGCGTCGCAGCGCCCGCAACCGCGACTTCGAGCGGGCCGAGCGAAACCTGCGCGCGCAGCTCGGGGCCCTCGAAGTCTAACGAGACTCCGCCTCAGACCGACGAGACATGCAAGCCGACGAAGTCGGCGCGCAGCGAGGCGAAGCCGAGCGAAGCGGGGTGGTCCGGGCTGTGCCCGGACCGGGACCACAAGGCCAGGCTCGGCGGGTCGAAAAACGCGGGCTTCTCGAGCAGCTGAACCGCGTTGCGCAGCCCGGGCGTGCAGCCGGGCGCGATCGCGAGCGCGGCCGCGCCGAGCAGGCACGCCGCGAGCTGCGTCCCGCGCATGCGCGGCCTCAGCCGCGCTTCCTGCTGTACTTGCCGGCCTCGTGGTTTACGATCTGCGCGTCGGTCTCGCGCTGAAGCTTGTGATCGCGCACGTAGTCGCCCGGCTCCGCGGCGTAGTCGACGCGCCGATCTGTGAGCCGGATCCGCCACCTGCAGTGCGGCTCGCTCTTGCTCGCGCGCGGCGGGAGCTTTTCCGGATCGATCCGGATCTTCTCGTTCCAGCGCGCGGCGCCGTGGCGGAAGCCGAAGAGCTCGAGGTGGCCGCAGATCTTGTTGCACATGTAGGCCATCACCTCGGGGCCCTCGCGCTCGCCGGTCTCCGGCACGTGACACTGCGGCGTGTGCATCGTCCACTCGTGCTCGCCCTGCTGCTCGAAAACGAGCGTCATGCGCGCGGACATCGCGGGCAGGCACTGCCAGACCTTCATCGCGGTGGTCTCGCTGTTCTCCTCGGCGAAGTTCATCAACGTCGAGATCACATGATTCTCGTGGTCGCCGGCGCCGCCTTCGCCGAACCAGACCTCGTGGTGCATCTCGTCCGCGACCTTCTGCCCGAAGCGCTTGATCGCGGCCTTGTACCACTGGCGGTTTACGTCGCCGTAGATCGCGCCGCCGATCTCGACGAGCTTCATCAGGGCTTCTTTCGAAAAGTCCGACAGGTGGAGATCGGGCACGAAGTCGCCGCTGTAGTCGTCGAGCTCGAGCGGGGGACGGGAGGGTCGGTTCTTGCGCATCGGATCTCCTGTGGGCCGCGGGAAAGTCGAAGCCTCGCTGCCTCGGCATCCTACGAGATGGCGCTCGATCGAGACAGTCCCGCGCGCGTGCACGGGCAGCGCCGTCGCGGCGAGCCGCAGCACACCGCAGAGGGGTCGGAGCGCCCAGCCCTTCATCCGCGCAGTCGGAACTGCGCCGCGAAGAAGTCCAGGATTTCGTCCACCTCGCGCGCGCCGCGCCCGAACCATTTGCGGCGCCCGTGCCCGTAGGGCACCCGCAGCACCGGCACGCGCGAGGTCGAGAAGTCGTTGATCTGATGCTGCAGCGGCTCGAGCCCCGGAACCGTCTCGCAGTGGTAGCGCTCGTACCAGAGCAGATGCCGGTAGTCGACGCTGTGATCGGAGACGTAGGCAGCGAGGCCCGGCTCGACGCGGATCAGCAGGTTTCCGGTGCTGCTGCCGCCCGAGTGGCCGATCAGCCGATGCGCGCGGCGTCGATCTCGGGCCGCTCCCGCAGGTACCGGAGCGCAACCAGCGACTCGTAGACTCGCAGCCCCATCAAGTGCAGGCCGTGGCCGAGCAGCGCGCGAGTCACATGGTGCTCGTCAGCGTCCACGCCCATCGCGCGAAAGCCCAGCATCAGGATCGCGATGCCGCGGGCGGGATACTCGCGTCCGTGATAGTCGTCCCGGAAGATCTCCGGGCTGTCGCCGTGTCCGTGCAGCGCGAGCACGGCCGGAAAGGGGCCGAGGCCAGGCGGCAGCAGCAGGATCGCCTCGAAGCGACCGACCCAGGGATCGCGGAACTCGATCCTGCGCTCCTCGTAGCCGCGCTGGATCCCCGGGGCCGTGCGCGCGCTCGCGTCGACTGCGCGCCGCGCGAGGTCGCTGCGCAGGAAGCCCAGGTTGAGCTCGACCTCGACCGCGCGAGCGAGCCCCGCGGGAGCGAGCGGCGCGACCTGCAGGGAATCCTCGGCGAGCGATGCGGCCCAGGCGTCGA
>CAYTJA010000385.1:0-12254 GCA_964437835.1 uncultured Spirochaetales bacterium | reverse complement strand
GAACGACTGCCATGACCAGCATGCCCGCCCACAAGTACCGGCCCTTCCCGCCGATCGCCCTGCCCGATCGCCGCTGGCCTGGCGTGCGCCTCGCGAAGGCGCCGATCTGGTGCAGCGTCGACCTGCGCGACGGCAACCAGGCGCTGGTCGAGCCGATGGGCCGCGACCGCAAGCGGCGCTTCCTCGAGCTGCTGCTCGAGATCGGCTTCAAAGAGATCGAGGTCGGCTTCCCCTCCGCCTCCGAGACGGAATGGGATTTCGCGCGCGCCGCGATCCAGGGCGGCTGGGTCCCCGACGACGTCACGATCCAGCTGCTCACGCAGTCGCGCCCGGAGCTGATCGCGCGCAGCTTTGACGCGCTGGCCGGCTCGCGCCGCGCGATCGTGCACCTCTACAACTCGACCTCCGAGCTGCAGCGCCGCGTCGTGTTCCGCCTCGATCGCGCGGGCATCATCGAGATCGCCGTGCGCGGTGCGACGCAGATCCGCGAGCTCGCGGAACATTGCGACACCGAGATCCAGCTCGAGTACTCGCCCGAGAGCTTCACCGGCACCGAGCTCGACTTCGCGGTCGAGATCTGCGAAGCCGTGATGGAGGTCTGGGAGCCGAACCCGTCGCGCAAGCTGATCGTGAACCTGCCGGCGACGGTCGAGATGGCCAGCGCGAACGTCTACGCGGACCAGGTCGAGTGGTTCGCGCGGCACGTCCGAGACCGCGACGCGCTGATCCTCTCGGTGCACCCGCACAACGACCGCGGCACCGCGGTCGCCGCTGCCGAGCTCGCGCTGATGGCCGGCGCCGACCGCGTCGAGGGCACCTTGTTCGGCAACGGCGAGCGCACCGGCAACGTCGATCTCGTGACGCTCGCGCTGAACCTGTTCACGCAGGGCGTCGACCCGCAGCTCGCGTTCTGGAACATCGACGACATCGTGCGCGTGGTCGAGGAGTGCAATCGGCTGCCCGTGCACCCGCGCCACCCCTACGCGGGAGAGCTGGTCTACACGGCCTTCTCGGGCTCGCACCAGGACGCGATCCACAAGGGGCTGAAGGCGCTCGAAGACGCGAAGAGCGATCACTGGGAGGTGCCCTATCTCCCGATCGACCCGGCCGATCTCGGGCGCAGCTATCAGGCCGTGATCCGCATCAACAGCCAGTCCGGCAAGGGCGGCGTCGCGCACGTGCTCGAGGCGGAACGCGACTTGCGCCTGCCGCGAGGGCTCCAGATCGAATTCAGCCGCGTGGTGCAGAAGATGGCCGACGAGTCCGGCGGCGAGGTCGTGTCGCTCGCGATCTGGGACGCGTTCCGGCGCGAGTACCTCGAGCGCGAGTCGCCGCTCTCGGTGCTAGGCTTCCGCGGCGCGAGCGAGGCGGGCGACGCGGCCTCGAGCTTTTCGTTCCACGTGCGCTGGCGAGGGCGCGAGCACTGGGTGGAGGGCCGCGGCACCGGGCCGATCGACGCGCTCTGCGCGGCGCTGCGACCCGAGATCGCGCAGCCGCTGCGTGTGCTCGACTATCAGGAGCACGCGGTCGGCGAGGGCGCGGACGCCGAGGCGGTGGCGTATCTGGAGCTCGCCGGCGGAGTGGGCGGCTCGGCTCAGAGCTGCTTCGGCGTCGGGCGCCACGCGAACATCACGCTCGCGTCGCTGCGCGCGCTCGCGAGCGCGGTGAACCGGCTGCTCGGCGAGAGCTGAGCGCGGCCGGCGCGGCTCCAAACCCATGGCGCGCTACCGCAGCGGCCGATTTTCCTTCGAGAGCCTGCGCGAGCTCTGTGCAAAGGCCAATGAGCGCAAGAGCGGAGACCAGCTCGCGGGCTGCGCAGCCGCGAGCGACGAGGAGCGCGTCGCCGCGAAGCGCGCGCTCTCCGAGCTGCCGCTGCGCGAATTCGTCGAGGAGCCGCTGATCCCGCCCGAGCGCGACGAGCTCACGCGCGCGTTTCTCGACGCGCAGGACGCGGAGGCGTTCCGCGAGTTCGCGAACCTCCCGGTCGGCGAGCTGCGCGAGCGCCTCGTCGCGCTCGAGCCGGGCGCCGACGTCGAGCCGCTGCGCCGCGCGCTGCTGCCCGAGATGGCCGCAGCCGTCGCGAAGCTCTGCTCGAATCTCGATCTCGCGCTCGCAGCGAAGCGGCTGCCGGTGGTCGTGCAGGCGCGCACGACGCTCGGGCTCCCGGGCCGCCTCGCGTCGCGAATCCAACCCAACCATCCGGGTGACGCCGCGGACGGCGTGTGCGCGTCGATCCTCGAGGGCCTGGCCTACGGCTGCGGAGACGCCGTCGTCGGCATCAATCCGGTCGAGGACCGCCTCGAGAGCGTGCAGCGACTGGCAGCGGCGATCGCGGACACCGTAGAGCCGCTCGGCGTTCCGACGCACTCCTGTGTGCTCGCGCACGTGACGACGCAGATGCGCGCCTTCGAGGCCGGCGCTCCGCTCGATCTGATCTTCCAGTCGCTGGCCGGCAGCGAGGCCGGCAATCGCGGCTTCGGGATCTCGCTGGCGCTGCTCGACGAAGCGGACGCGCTGGTGCGCGAACGCGGCCGGCTGCGCGCGCCACACTTCTGGTACTTCGAGACGGGCCAGGGCTCGGAGCTCTCGAGCGGGGCGCACGAGGGTGTCGACCAGCTCACGCTCGAAGCGCGCTGCTACGGCGTCGCGCGGCGCTACCGGCCGCTGCTCGTGAACACGGTGGTCGGCTTCATCGGCCCCGAATATCTCTACGACGCGCGCGAGATTGCGCGCGCAGGCCTCGAAGACCATTTCATGGGCAAGCTGCTCGGCCTGCCGATGGGCTGCGACGTCTGTTACACGAACCACGCGGAGGCCGACCAGAACGATCTCGAGAGCGCTGCAATCCTGCTCAGCGCGGCTGGCTGCAACTACTTCATGGGAGTGCCGCAGGGAGATGACTGCATGCTCCACTATCAGTCGACCTCGTATCACGACGTCGCGGCACTGCGCGAGCTGCTGGCTCTGCGGCCCGCGCCCGAGCTCGAGGCCTGGCTCGAGGCGCGCGGCCTGATGCGCGATGGGCGCCTCACTTCTTCCGCGGGCGATCCGGCGGCGCTGCTCGCGCTGGCCGCGAGTTGAGCCGGGCGCGGCGATGACGATTCCGGGCAGCCGCGACTTCGCAGCGCTGCGCCGCGCTACGCCCGCGCGGCTCGGCGCCGGACGCGCCGGCCCGCGGCCGACGACCGCGAGCCAGCTCGAATTCCGCGCCGACCACGCCCGCGCGCGCGACGCCGTGCGCGCGGTCTGGAGTGAGGCCTTCCTCGAACAACTGCGTTCGCAGGGCTTCCTGTTCGCCGACTCGGCGGCACCCGATGCCGAGACCTATCTGCGCCGCCCGGATCTCGGGCGCCAGCTCGCGGCGGGCGAGGCCGAGCGGATCCGAGCCTGCGCGCGGCCGGGGGCCGCAGTACAGCTCGTGCTCTCGGGTGGACTCTCGGCGCGCGCGGCCGAGCTGCACTTCGCAGCGCTGTGGCCGGTGCTCGCGCGCGGCCTCGAGCGCCTCGGCCCGCTCGCGGCTCCGGTCGCGGTGCTGCGCGGCCGCGTCGCGCTCGCCGATCGCATCTGCGAGGCCTCGGGCGCGCAGCTCGCCGTGCACCTGATCGGCGAGCGGCCCGGCCTCGCGACGCCGCACAGCCTCGGCTGCTACCTGACCTTGCGTCCCACGGCCCGCTCGACCGACGCCGATCGCAAGTGCCTCTCCAACATCCATCTGCGCGGGCTCCCGCCCGACGAGGCGGGCGCCGCGATCGCGGAGCTCGCAGCGCGGATCGCCGCCGCGGGTACGAGTGGCACCGGGCTCGGGCTCTGAATCGCGCTGGCGCTGTGCAGGCGCCGAGCCCAGGTGATAGCCTGCAGCGCCCGGCGAACCTGCAAGCGGTTTTTCCGTGTGCGCTGAGCCGACGGCGAGCGCAGGACTACAGTCGACTGATTGGAGCGTCGCATGGCCGCCCCCCTCGTGAATCAGAAGATCCTCGTGACCGGCCCGACCGGGCAGGTCGCGCTGCCGCTCACGAAGTCGCTCGCGAAACAGAACCGCGTGACGGGCGTCGCGCGCTTCTCGAATCCGAAGCTGAAAGCCGAGCTCGAGGCCGCGGGCGTCCGCTGCCTCTCGGCCGATCTCGTCGCCGGCGACTTCAAAGACGTGCCGGACGATTTCGACTACGTGCTGAACCTCGCGGTCGCGCGCTCGGCCAAGCCCGACTTCGAGAGCGATCTGCGCTCGAACGCGGAATCGGCCGGTCTCTTGCTCGCGCACTGCCGCAAGGCCAAGGCCTTTCTGCACTGCTCGAGCACCGCTGTCTACCAGGCCGCGGGCCACTCGGTGCTGCGCGAGGAAGACGCGCTCGGCGACAATCACCGCGTGATGATGCCGACCTACAGCATCGCGAAGATCGCGGCCGAGGTCGTGGTGCGCACTGCGGCGCGCCAGTTCGGGGTAAAGACCGTGATCACGCGCCTCAACACGCCCTACGGCAACAACGGCGGCTGGATGTACTACCACCTCGAGATGATGAAGCACGGCGTCGAGATCCCGGTGTTCGACGATCCGAGGCCGAGCCAGTACACGCCGATTCACGAGGACGACATCTTCGCGACGCTGCCCGGACTGCTCGCGGCCGCCTGCGTGCCCGCGACGATCGTGAACTGGTGCGGGCAAGAGCACGTTGCGATCGAGGAGTGGTGCGCCTATCTCGGAGAGCTGACAGGCCTGACGCCGAAATTCAAGGTTACGCACCAGACTCTCGACAGCGTGATGAGCAGCAACGAGCGCATGCAGAAGCTCGCGGGGCCCTGCCGCGTGGGCTGGAAGGACGGCCTGCGGCAGATGGTCGAGGCGAAACGCCCCGAGTACCTGAAGCGCTAGGCAGGTTCCGACGTGGCCTTGCCGACCGGACGCGACCCCGAGGAGATGCGCGCGCGCCTGCGCGCGTGGCTCGCAGGCGTGCTGCCCGCGGGCGCAGCCCCCGAAGTCTCCGAGGTCCACGCGCCCTCCGGCACGGGCCTGTCGAGCGAGACGCTGCTCTTCGACGCGCACTGGCGCGAGGGCGGAGCCGAACACGGCGGCAGCTTCGTCGCGCGCATGAGCCCGGACATGACGCGCTACCCGGTGTTTCCGAGCTACGACCTCGAGCTGCAGTGGCGCTGCCTCGAGCTCGTGCGTTCGAAGAGCGCGGTCCCGGTCCCGCAGACCCGCTGGTTCGAGCGCGATCCGGAGCCGCTCGGCGCGCCTTTCTTCGTGATGGAACGCGTGCTGGGCCGCGTGCCGCCGGACATGCCGCCCTACGTGTTCGGCAGCTGGGTCAGCGAGGCCACGGCCGCCGAGCGCACGCAGCTCGAGCGCAACTCCGTCGCGGTGCTCGCCCAGCTGCACAGGATCGACGTCTCCGGTGCGGACGCCTCGTTCCTGAACCGCCCGCACTACGGCCGCACGCCGCTAGACCAGCACCTCGGCTACCAGCGCGAGTACTACGACTGGGCGCGCGGCGAGGATCGCTACCCGACCGTCGAGCGCGTCTTCGACTGGCTCGAGAAGCGGCGCCCGGCGGACGAGGGGCCCGCGTGCCTGAACTGGGGCGACGCGCGCATCGGCAACATGCTCTACAGCGGCGTGACGCCGGTCGCCGTGCTCGACTGGGAGATGGCGGCGCTCGGCGCCCCCGAGGTCGATCTCGCCTGGATGATCTACATGCACGAGTTCTTCCGCGCGCTGGCCGAGGTCGCGGGGGTCCCGGGCGTCCCGGACTTCATGCGCCGCGATCGCATCGCGGCGCTCTACGAGGAGCTCTCGGGTCGCCGCGTGCGCCACCTCGACTACTACGAGATGTTCGCCGCGCTGCGCTATGCGATCGTCTCGATCCGCACGACCGGCCGCGCGATCGCGGTCGGCCAGATGGCAGCCCCCGCACAGCTCGAAGACCGCCTGATGATCCGCTCGCACCTCGAGCAGATGCTGTCCGGAGACTACTGGAAATAGCGCTCCGCCTGGCCCGAATCCATCGACAGATCGCAGCTGCGGCGGCGCAGCTGGCTGCGTCAGTACTCGAAAGACCACTCGAGATCCGCGCCCGAGGAGGACTCGCTCGAGAGCTCGGTCTGCACGCTCCAGTGTTTAGTGAGCGAGAGCTCCGCGCGCGCGCGGGTACCCGTGCGGCGGCCGACGGACTGGCCCACGCTCACGAAGATGCGCTCCGTGAGGTATTTTCCGACCTCGAGGCTCGGGCCCTGATCCTCGTCGCCGAAGCCGACGTCGAAGGTGTCGACGGGCAGAAAATCCCCGAGCCCCTCTCCGCCCAGCTCCTGGAACGCCACGCCGGCGGCGAGGCTCGCGGCCATGCCCTGCACGCTGCTGGCCTCTCCCGACTCGAGCTCCGAAGCGCGGCGACCGAATAACATCAACGACAGCACCTCGTCCTGCGACAGCGGCGGGTCGCTGGTGAAGCTCGGCTCCGGTGCCGAGAGGCGGCCCCTGAGGCGCACGATCAGCTCGGTATCGCCGATGCGGCGCACGGCCTCGACGTCGACGAGCGGGTCGAGTCCCGGCGCGCCGTCGAAGCTGACGGCGCCGCGCCGTACGCGGAAGCGGTTGCGCTGGAGCTCGTAGCGGCCGCGGATCGTGTTCGCGCTGCCGAGCAGCACCGCCGCGAGCCCGGGCTCGCGGCGCAGCGCGAGCTTCCCCTCCACCTCGAGCTCCGCACCGCCGCCGCGCAGCCAGGTCTGCGGAGGAACCGCGAGCGCGACGTCGACGCTCGCGGCCGCGAGCGCGCGCGCGAGCGGGCCCTCGGAAGCGTCGCCGCCTTCGACGATCTGCTCGGCGGCCTCGGGCTCGAGCGTCGCCGCGAGCACTCGAATCTCGCGCAGCGCCGGATCCTCGCGACCCTTGACGTTCACGCGCACCGCTTCGGCTCCGAGTTCGCCGCGCAGCGCGAGGGAATCGAGCGGGCCCGCGAGCGTGAGGCGCCCGGAGACATCGGCCAGCGCGGCTGGATTGCGCGAGAGCGCGAAGTGATCGAGCGCGAGCGTGAGCGCGGCGGACTCCGGAGCGAAGCCCACGAGCGCGATGCGCCCGGCGAGCGTTGCGCTGCCGCGCGCGGAGCCGAGCTCGAAGCGGCGAATCACCAGCGCGCGCTCCTCCAGCTCGACGCGCCCGCGGATCGGCTCGAAGCTCTGGTGCAGGAGCGGCACGGGCAGCGAGCCCGCGTCGAGCTCGAGCCAACCGGCGAGCTGCGGCTCCGGGCTGGCGCCGTTCGCGCGAAGTTCGAAGCGCGCGCGGCCCGAGAGCGTCTGCAGCTCGCGCGGAAGGAAGGGCTTGGCAAGCGCGAGATCGAGCTCGGCCGAGCGCAGCTCCGCGCGCGAGCGCGAATCGGCGAGCAGCGCGCTGCGCAGCGCGTCGCTGCCGCCTCGAGCGCGCGGCGCGAGCGCCGCCGCGATCACGGCGCTGGGCAGCGCGGCGGAACCGGAGAGCCACTGCCGCTCGCCTGCGTTCGCGAGCGCGGAGAGCGTGTAGCTCGCGCGCTCGGTCGCGAGCTGTACGCTCAGCGAGTCGACGGGCGTGCCCGGCAGCAGCGCGGAGCCGCGCAGGTCGAAGCGCCCCGCGAGCAGCGGCGAGGACGGCGCACCCTGCAGCGTGAGCTCGGCGCGCGCGCGGCCCGCAAGGGTCCGCGCGGATTCCGGCAGCCAGCGCTCGAGTGCTGCGAGGTCGAGCTCGGCCGTGCGCAGCTGCGCGCGCGAGCGCGGATCGGCGAGCAGGCGGCGCGCGAGCGCAGCAGTGTCCTGCGAACTCGCGGCGAGCGAGCGGGCGAGCGGCGCGCGCGGCACCGAGAGTTCCGCGTGCAGCCACTCGCTTCCTCTCGCGGTGGCGCGCACGCGGAACGCGTAGCTCTCCGCGCGCGTGTCGAAGTCTGCGTTCAGCGCGTCGATCGGGAGGTCCGGGAGCACGAGTCCGCGCAGCGCGAGCGTGCCGCGCAGCTCCGGACCCGACGCACCGGGTGGGACGCTGCTGTGGCTCGTGAGCGCGAGCTCGAGCCAACCACGCCGGGAGGCGCGCGGCGCGCGCAGTGCCGCGCTCGAGACCGCCACGGGACCTTCGACTTCCAGCGCGAGCTCCGGGGACGCGAAGGTTCCCTGCGCACGCGCGCGAAGCGCGAGACTGCCGCCGATCGGCGTTTCGCCCTTCGCGCGGTCGAAAAACAGGCTCAGGTCCGGCGCGCTGGCCTCGACCTCGAGCTGCTCGACGCGCTCGAGGTCGCCGCGACCGCTTGCGCTCGCGCTGAGCTCCGGCGCGTCGATGCGCAGCACACCGAGCTCCCACTCCAGCTCTGCGAGGCCGCGGCCCTCGAGCCAGCTCGCGAGCTCGATTTCGGCCCCGCGGAGGGTTGCCGCTCCGCGCGCCGAGCGAAGCTCCGCGCGCGAGACTGCGACGCGACCGCCCGCGAGTGCGAGTTCGAACTCGAAGTCTGCCGACGGGGGCAGCGGAGCCTCGAGCTGCGCCGCGTGCAGCTGGCCGCGCGCGCGCAGCTCCGCGCGCGCGGTGGTTTCCTCGCTCCACGGCAGCGCGAGTTCCCCTCCCTCGAGCGAGAGCGCGGCCGCGAGCTCGGCACCGGGGAGCGGCCCCCCGCTGGAGCTGCCGCTCGCCTCGGCGGCGGGCAGCAGCTTTAGTTCCAGATCGGAGAGCTCGAAGCGGCGGATCCGCAGCGGCAGCGGCGGCACCGGGAGTGCGAGTGCCGCCAGGCGCTCGGAGAGCGAGCGCTCGGGCTCCGGCGTCTCCGCTGCAGCGGGCAACGCCAGGGCCGTGCGCAGGCCCGACGCCTGCAGCAGCACGACGTCGAGCTCGCCACGCGAGAGCGCGCCGGGCTCGAGCTGGATCCGAAGCCAGTCGAGAGCGAGGGCGGGAAGCGCTTCGGGATTCGAAGGGTCCGGCCCGAGCTCGAGCGCCTCGAGCTCGAGCTCCGGAACCAATCGGCCGCGCAACGCGCCGATCCGGAGCGAGCGCCCGAGCGCGCGCTCGGCACCCCACTCCAGCGCGCGCGTCAGCCGCTCGCGCTGCCAGCCCTGCGAGAGCGCAAGCAGCAGCGCGGCTGCGAGCGCGAGCGCTGCGAGCGCGAAGCCGACCGCCGAAGCCACGACGCGCAGCGGCGCGCGCAGGATCCGCACGGCCTGCGATGCCCACGAAAAGCGGCCCATCTCAGAAGTTTAGGCCGACCGAAAAGTGCACGCGGTGGCGGTCGAGGTCGCGCGGACGGCGCACCAGATAGCCGTAATCGAGGCCGATCGCGCCGATCGGCGTCTTGACGCGCAGGCCGGGACCGACCGCGACCGAAAAAAGCTCCACGTCGAAGTCCCAGGGCTGCGCGGCCACCTGGCCGGCGTCGGTAAACACGACGCCACCCAGCAGCTTCCAGATCGGGAAACGCAGCTCGAGCGTGCCGAGCGTGCGCGTGAGACCGCCGAGCGGATCTCCATTCACGTCGACCGGTCCAAGCTCATCGAGCTCGAAGCCGCGGACCGAGCCGGTGCCGCCGGCGAAGAGTCGCGAGACGATCGGCACCTGCTCGCGCTGCGTGTTGCGCAGCGGCTGGATCACGGCCAGGTCGAGCCGCGCGAGCAGCACCAGCGCAGACAGGCGCGGCAACGGCGTGAACCAGCTGCCGCGCGCGGCGAGCTTCAAGAAGTCCTGCTCCGATCCGAGCGCGTGAAGCGTCGGCTCGGCGGAGAAATCGAGGAAGTGTCCGCGGCGCGGATCGAGCGGGGCGTCGAGCGTGTTGCGCGAGAGCCCGAACACCAGGCTGCTGAGGCGGTAGGTCTCCTCGCCACTCGGGTCGAGCACGTCGAGATCCGTCACGTCCGCGAGCTCGAAGCGCTGGCCGATGCGGCCGTCGATGCGCCAGGCGATCGGGTGCGACAACGAATACCCGAGCGTCAACCGGTTTGCGGTGAAGGAGGGCTCCTCCTCGTGCAGAAGCGAGAGCTCCGCCGACAGCGTGAGGCGTGGAGAAAGAAAATGCGGCTGGCGGAAGCGCGTCTCGAGACCCGAGAGGATCGAAGAATAACGTCCGGAGAGCTCGAGGCGACGCGCCTGGCCGAGGAAGTTGCGGTGCTCCCAGGCGAGGCGCGCGCGGAATCGATCCTCGGTGCCGAAGCCGGCAGAGGCCGACACACTGCGCGGCGGGCGCTCGTCGACGATCGCGCGAAGCGGCCATTCGAGCGAGTCCGCGGGCGTCGCGCCCTCCGGCACCGGGCTCCGGAGCGGCTGCAGTGTGACCGCGCGAAACAGGCCCGTGTCGTAGATGCGGCGGCGGCTCGCCTCGAGCTCCGAGAGCGAATAGCGCTCCCCGGGTTCGAAGCCCAACTCGCGGGTCACGAGTTCGGGCTCCACCTTCTCGAGCCCCTCGACCCTGGTCGCCCCGAAGCGCACGACGGGACCGGGAATTACCTGCCATTCGACGCTCGCAGTGTGCGTCGCAAGCGCGACCTGCGCCCCGCCGACGAGCCTCGCCGCCGCGAAGCCGCGCTCGGCCAGACGCCCGAGTACGCGCTGCTTGGCTTCCTCGTAGAGCTTGGCGCTGAAGCGCTGGTCGAGCACGAGCGGGAGATCCAGCAGCAGCGCCGCGCGGTCTGCTGGCGAGAGCCAGTCGCCCGGCGGTAGCTCCACCTCGAGCGCCAGCAGCAGGACCGGCGGCCCCTCCTCGACGCGGATCTCGACCTCCACCTGCTCGCGCGCAGCGTCCTCCCACTCGAGCCGATATTCAGCGCGCGCGTCGTAGAAGCCCTCGCGCCGGAGCGCGGAGCGGATCCGGTCCATGTCTTCGGAGAGGATCGCCTCGTCGAAGCGCGGTCCGTCGACCCAAGGCCGCCAGTCGGGCGCGCGGGTCAGGATCGCTTCCGCGATCGACTTCTCGGGCACGGACTCGATGCCCTCGATGCGCAGCGCCGTGATCTCCGGACGCGCCTGCTCCGCTTCGACCTGCGCCACCTCGGCGGACGCCGCCGCGGCGCACAGCGCCTGCGCGCAGAGGCATAGCGCGAGGGCCCGCAGCGGGGCGCAGCGCTGGCTCATCGAAGCCCTGCCGGCGGTCGCTTCGCGCGTTCGATCAGCGCCGTCCTAGCCGAGCCATTCGGTGTGCACGAAGCGTCCGCCGGGAGCGTCCTTGCGCTGATAGGTGTGGGATCCGAACGCATCGCGCTGCGCCTGGGTCAGGTTCTGGGGCAGGTCGGCGCTGCGGTAGGCGTCGTAATAGGCCAGGCCCGAGGCCATGCCGGCCACCGGAATGCCCCGCTGCTGCGCGAGCGCCACGACCTCGCGCCACGCGCCCTGATGAGCGTCGATCGCCTGTACGAAGTTCTCGTCGAGCAGCAGATTCTCGAGCGCAGGATGCTGTTCGTAGGCGCGCATGATCGAATCCAGGAAGCGCGCGCGGATGATGCAGCCGCCCTTCCAGATGCGCGCCATCTCGCGCAGATCGATCGACCACCCGTAGGCACGCGAGGCCGCGCCGATCAGCGCCATGCCCTGCGCGTAGGCGACGATCTTGGCCGCGTAGAGGCCGTCGTGCACCTTGCGCACCAGGGCCTCTGCGTCTCCCTGCCAGCGCCCGAGCGCCGGGCCGCGCAGGATTCCGGCCGCCCGCACGCGCTCGGGCTTCAGCGACGAGAGCACACGCGCGTCGATCGCCGCGGCGATGCTCGGAATCGGAACGCCGAGATCCAGGCCGACCTGTACGGTCCACTTCCCGGTGCCTTTCTGGCCCGCCTGATCGAGCACCTGGTCGATCAACCAGCCGCCGGTCGCGGCATCCCGCACGCCGAAGACCTTCGCGGTGACCTCGATCAGGAAGGACTCGAGCGGGCCGCGGTTCCAGTCCGAGAACACCTTTGCCAGCGCCTCGGGGCCGAGGCCCCCGACACGCGCGAGCACGTCGTAGGCCTCCGCGATGAACTGCATGTCGGCGTACTCGATGCCGTTGTGCACCATCTTCACGAAGTGGCCGGCGCCGTCGGGGCCGACGTGCGTCACGCACGGTCCGGAATCGGTCTTCGCGGCGATGGCTTCGAAGATCGGCCGCAGCGACTCGTACGCCTGCTGGTCGCCGCCCGGCATGATCGAGGGGCCGTTGCGCGCGCCGTCTTCGCCGCCCGACACGCCGACGCCGAAGAAGCGCAACCCGGCCGCCGCGTACAGCTTTTCGCGCCGGCGCGTATCTTCGTACCAGGAATTGCCGCCGTCGATGACGATGTCGCCGGGCTCGAGGAGGGGC
>CAYTJA010000384.1:0-3947 GCA_964437835.1 uncultured Spirochaetales bacterium | reverse complement strand
CCGGGCGGCGGCGTGATCGTGATCCCGAGCCGCCCGAGCGCCGCCGGGCGCGGCACGGCCTTCGCGGCGGCTTCGAGGCCGCGCAGCGCCGCAGCGGTGGCGTCGACGCTCTGGTAGAAGCCGTACCACTCGTTCCCGTGTGCGACCGCACGCCTCAGCGCGGACTTCGACATTCCGCCGACGAGGATTGGCGGGTGCGGCTGCTGCAGCGGCTGCGGATGCGACTGGATGCCCGCGAATTTCGTGAAGCGGCCGTCGAAGCGCGGCTGTGCCTGCGTCCAGAGCGCGCGGATCGCCTCGATGTGCTCGCTGGTGCGCGGGCCGCGCTCGGCGAAGGGCACGCCGATCGCCTCGAACTCGCGTTCGACATAGCCGACCCCGACGCCGAAGAGCAGGCGGCCGCGCGAGAGTACGTCGAGCGTCGCGAGCTCCTTCGCGAGGATCACGGGGTTGCGCTGCGGCAGGATGATGATCCCGGTGCCGAGCTTGAGCGTCTGCGTGTGGGCGGCGGCGTAGCAGAGTGCTATCGCCTGATCGAGGCAGCGAGCCTCGGGCGGCATCGGCGAGGGCGGAGCCTGCGGATCCTGCAGCACCACGTGCTCGCCCGTGAAGATCGATTCATAGCCGGCCGCCTCGGCCGCGCGCGCGATGCGCACGACGGACTCCGGGTCCGAGTGCAGGCCCATGTTGACGCCGAAGTAGCCGAGCTTCATTTCACCCCTCGCTGCCGGCCCTCGCGGCGCCGCGGATCCGCACACGCCGTGTGACCGCGCGCGATTCTACGCGATCGCGCGCGGCGCGGTCTGATAGGATTCCTGGTCTCATTGCGTACCGCCGAGGGACGAGCATGGACGCCCAGCTCCCGTTCCAGATCAACGACGCCGACAATCACTTCCTCGAGCCCGAGGACATGTACGAGCGGTACATCGATCCCCGGTATCGTGAAAAGGTCGTGCGCTTCGTGCGCGGCGCCGACGGTCGCCGCGTGCAGCTCTACGGCAGCCGCCCGTCGAGGCTCGCGCTCACACGCGAGACGGCGCCACAGAACGAGGAAGAGCTCGAGCGCCTGGTGGCGACGGCCGCACCGGCGGCCGGGGACGAGAGCCAGGCCAAGCCCGGCGACGGCGGCGCGCGCGCGCCGGGCATGTTCCTGAACCGCCTGAACCCGTACCGGAATCTGAACCCCGAAGAGCGCAAGAAACTGATGGCGAGCTTTCAGGCGCAGCAGGTCGCGTGGGGCAACCGCGATCTGCGCTTGGCGCTGATGGACGCCCAGGGCATCCACGCGGCGCTGATGTTCCCGGGCCACGTGCTGAACCTCGAATTCGAGTTCGCCGACGACGTCGACGCGATCTACGCGAATGCGCGCGCCTACAACCGCTGGATCCACGCCGAGGTCGGACACTCGTACCAGGATCGCATGTTCCTGCCGCCCTACCTCTCGCTTGCCGACGTCGACCTCGCGGTCGAGGAACTCGAACGCTTGATCAGCGAGGGCGCACGCGTGATCGAAGTCATCACGGGGCATGCGCACGGCGGCCGCCACAACCCACACGGCGGCCGCTCGCTCGCAGATCCCCTCTTCGATCCCTTCTGGGCGCGCGTGAACGAGGCCGGCCTGCGCGTGGCGACGCACGTCGGGCCCACCGACTACCAGAAGTACGGCGCCGACCTCAGCGAAGACCCGGAGGCCGTGCTGCGCGATTTCGGCGGCTTGCAGTGGGCGCTCTTCTGGGGCGACCGACCCGCGATGGACAGCGTCGCGAGCCTGATCATGCACAATCTCTTCGGCCGCTTCCCGAAGCTGCGCTTCTGCCTCTCGGAGCAGGGCAGCGTCTGGCTGCCCTATCTGCTGCGCAAGCTCGACGCGACCTTCTTCCTCGGCCGCAGCGCGCGCTTCGGCAAGCTCGAGCGCAAGCCGAGCGAGATCTTCCGCGCGCACTTCGTCGTCGCGCCCTTTCCGGAAGAGAACGTGCAGCGCGTCGTCGCGGAGGTCGGCATCGAGCCGATCGTGTTCGGCTCGGACTTCCCGCACGCGGAGGGGCTCGCGTTTCCGTCGGAGTACGTCGGCGCGCAGCTCGGCGGGATGTCCGAGGCGCAGGTCCACGCGATCATGCGCGACAATCTCGCAGGCTTTCTGGGGATCTAGCTCTAGCCTCGATCCGCGAGCGGATCAGGCGGCGCCGGGAAGGTCTTCGAGGTCGGGCCCTCGCGGAACGCGCCCCTCGAGCGCGATCTGCGCGCCGAGCTCGCGCGCGAGCTCCTCGGACGACCCCAGCAACGAGTCGAGGGTGAGCACGCGCCGCATGTAGCGGTGGTGCGGATGGTCCTCGCTGAATCCGATTGCGCCCAGCACCTGTAGCGTGTGCTCCGCCACGCTGCGACCGCTGCGCCCGGCGAGGGCCTTCGCGAGTGAGGCGAGCTCGGGCTCGAGTGCGCCGTCGCAATGCCGCGCAAGCGCGAGCGTGCAGACCGCGCGAAGCGCGGCGCGATCGACGTGAGCCCCGGCCAGCAGGTGCTGCACGGCCTGGAACTGCATCAGGGGCTTTCCGAATTGCTCGCGCAGGCCGGCGTGCCGCGTGGCGTCGTCGAGGAGCGCTTCACAGGCGCCCAGGATCTCGAAGCAGAGGCAGAGCCGCCCGAGCGCGATGCTGCGCGCCCAGCGCGCCTCTGCAGCTTTGCCCCGATCGATCGGGATGCAGGCCGTCGCATCGACCTCCGCCCACCAGACGCAGCTCGGATCGAAGGCCGCGCTGGGCCGGAGCTCGCAGTCGCTCGCGTCCACGCGCGCCGCCGAGCCGTCCGGCAGCCACAAGACGATCTGCAGCGCCTCGTCTGCACCCGGCGGGAGCAAGAGCCGCAGGCGTCCGCCAGCCAGCCCTTCGACGCGCAGTGCCGTGCTCCCGCGCAGGCCCGCGGGCGCACCCGCGGCTGCGAGCCACTCACCCGCGAGCAGCGCCCCGAGCGCCGGCGTGGCGGCGAGCTCTCGGCCCTGGGCCTCGAATAGCGCACCTAGCGCCAGCCGTGCGTCGCCGCTCGCGCCGGGCCCCGCGCTCTCCCAGAAGCCCAGCCCCTCGAGAGCGGCGCGGCCGCTCGCCGGGCTGCGGAACGCCGCACGGGCAGCGGCGAGCAGATCGCTGTAATCGTCCGCCTCTTGCGCTGCACCGGGGTTCAGCAGGTGGCGCGCGATCAGGTTGAGCTGGATCTGGCGGGTGCCGCCGTAGATCCCGACCGCTCGGGAGTACAGATAGGACTCCTGCCAGCGCGCAGCATCGGGAGCCAGGCCGAGCGTCAGACCCGCGCCGAAACGCCTGGCGGCGGCGTCGTAGACACGCCGCTCGAGATCGCCCGTCAGCACCTTGTTGACCGCCGCCTCGGGGCCCGGGACGGAGCCGGAGGCCAGCTGGCGCAGGCTCGACCAACAGCGCGCGCGCACCGCAATGGCGTCCATGGCGCAGGCGCCGAGCTCGGCGGCAACCTCTGCGTCCGCGCTGGCGCCTGGCGCGAAACTCGGCTCGCTGGCCACCCCTGCGAGCTCGACGATCCGCGGGTACAAGAACAGGTGGCGTTGCCAGCCGAAGGAGCCGCGCTCGCAGGAGAGCAGATACATCGCGACGTCCCAGCCGCCGTCGACGCAGCCGATCAGCTGGCTGTCGCCGATCTCGACACCGTCGAAGAAGACCTCGGCGAACTCGGGCGTGCCGTTGGCCTGGCGCAGGACGTTACAGGTGATGCCGGGCGTCGCGAGCTCGACGGCGAACATCGAGAGCGCGCGGTGACGCGATTCCGGCGGGCCCGTGCGCGCGAGCAAGAGGCAGTAGTCGGCCCAGCGCGCCCAGCTCGTCCAGATCTTGTGGCCCTGGATCCGGAAACCGCCCGGAATCCGCTCAGCGCGCGTGCGCAGCGACGCCAGATCCGAGCCCGCAGCCGGCTCCGAGAAGCCCTGG
>CAYTJA010000383.1:0-3816 GCA_964437835.1 uncultured Spirochaetales bacterium | reverse complement strand
CGCGGTCAGGTCGACGTCGAAGCGGTTCGCGAACGCCGCATCGAGCAGCGTCGCGGGCTCGCGCTCGGAATCAGCGGCGGCAGCGCTGCGCCACGGCGCCGCGGCCGCGAGCAGCGCGAGCGCGCCGGCGATCGCTGCGCTGCGGCGGCCCCGATCTCGGTGCGTGCTTCTGCGCATGCTCAGGCCTCGCCTGCGGCGACGGGGAGCGAGATCACCGCGCGCGTCCCGCCGCCCGGGCGCGCAGCGAGACGCACGCTGCCGCCGTGGCTCGCCGCGATCTCGCTCGCGACGGCGAGGCCTACGCCCGAGCCCCCCTCGCCCGCGCGCGTCGTGAAG
Organism: uncultured Spirochaetales bacterium; assembly: GCA_964437835.1. Classification (GTDB taxonomy): domain Bacteria; phylum Myxococcota_A; class UBA9160; order UBA9160; family SMWR01; genus CAYTJA01. The sequence goes on along the minus strand of CAYTJA010000383.1, from coordinate 3,480 downwards.
CCGGGCTCGAGCACCGCAGTGAGCAGCGCCTCGGGGATTCCGTCGCCGCGATCTTCGATCCGGATCTCGATGCAATCCTCGCAGCGAGTTGCGTGCAAGCGCACCAGCTCCGAGAGCGGGCTCGCGCGCAGCGCGTTGTCGAGCAGGTTCAGGACCGCGCGCTGCACGTCCTCGTGCAGGCGCAGCCGGCGCAGCGAAGGGTCGACGGAGAGCGCGACGCGATCTCCGCCGTGCAGGCGCTCCGCGCGCCGGACCGCCATGTCGATCACGTCGCTCGCGGGGCAGAGAGGCGACGGCGCGGCGCTCTCGCGCAGCGCGTCGCGGATGAAGCCGCGCACGCCCTCGACGACGTCCTTCGTGAACTGGCCCACCAGCTCGACGTCGCGCGCGAGCAGGCCCGGCTGGTCGAGGCGCTCGGGCAGCCGGCCCACCAGCCACAGCAGCCAATCGAGCTCCTTGCCGAGATCGTGTGCGAGACCCACGGCGACGCGCCCCGTCGTCGCGGCGCGCTCGCGGCGCAGCAGCGCCTGCGTGAGCTCGCGATTCGCGAGCGCGGCCGCGGCCTGGGAGGCCAGCGACTCCGCGAAGGCCATCTCGAAGCCCCGATACGGCGCGCGGCTGCTGCGCGAGCAGAGCAGCAGCAGCCCCGGCTCGCCGCGCGGCGAGCGCAGGCGGACGATCAGCTCGACGTCTCGCGCGGTGAGTTCGGGCAGCGCGTCGAGCTCGGCCTCGGAGAGCAGTGCCAGCGAGGCAATCACCTGCGTGCCGAGGGCGCGCTGCATCTCCTCGGCCAGCGCCGGCCCTGCGTCGATCCCGCTTCCGGTCTGCGCCAGCGCCCGCATCTGGCTGGCATCCCGGACGAACACGCCCGCTGCCTTCGGCGCCAGCGCAGCGCCGATGCAGCGCAGCAGATGTTCAGCAACCTCGGGGGCATCCGCGCACTGCTCGAGACCGCTCTCGAACTCGAGGCGCCGCTGCCGCAGCCGCTCGAGCTCCGGCAGGAAGGCAGACTCGAGTGCGCTGCCGACGCGCGGCTGGAGTGCCGTCAGGACGCAGGCCGCCGCGACGGCGCCAAAGAAGATCTCCGCCGCGTGACGAGGCCCCAGCGACAAGGAGCCGAGCGAGATCCCGAGCACCGCGAGCAATACCGAGCTCGCGAGCGCGACGTGGATTCCGCGCGCGAGCACGAAGCGCAGGTCGGTCCCGATGTCGAAGAGGTTGTAGCGCGTGATTGCGAGCGCGATCGGCAGCGGCATCAGGGCCGCGCTCGACCAGAGATAGGTCTGGAGGGCTTCCGAGGCATCCGCGACGACGAAGGCACGCAAGCCCGTCGGGACGAGCGGCAGCAGCAGGCTGCCGTAGAGCACGAGCCGAGCGCGGGCGCGCTCGAAGCGCGAGTGCGACTCGCGCAGCGCAAACCAGCACGAGAGCATCAGGATCAGCCAGGCGCTCGCTCCGAGTGCGCCGATCAGCGAGACCAGTGGAGCCCAGAGCAGCGGTTTCGAATCGATCGCGACGAGCCCCACGATCAGCAGTCCCGCCGTCGGGAGGTACGGAACCGCAGCGATCTGCGGAACTTCGATCAGGAGCCTCCGGCGCTTCGGAAACGCGAGGCTCAGATGGAACAGCGCCGCGGGCGCCACGCACAGCGCCACCAGTGCGGCGTAGGACGCGACCAGCGAGCTCCGCCCTGCGAGCCCTCCAGCCACCACTGCCGCGAGACACGAATAGAAGACCAGCAGCGGCGCCGCCGAGGCCGTGGTGGTGCGCAGGAACAGTACGAGTGGAACGAAGAGCAGCAGCGCCGCTCCCGCGACCGCCCGCAGCAGGTCGCGCACGCGCGCGGACATCGGCTCCTCCGCCAATGCGAGCAGACCCGCGTCCTGACTGGCGCACGAATCCAAGAACGGAACGTGCAGCGCATGCCCGTTCGGAAGCGGCCAACAGCCCGGCGTCGACGCGCGGTCCGACACGAACACATCCACGAGCACAGCTCCGACGAGCAGCAGCGCGAGCGCCGGAAACCGTTTTCGAAGCTCCGCGAATCGCGTCTTCATGCTCATGCTCCGGCTTCCTCGAGGTCACGAGTGAAGACGAGAATCAAAGACGGCACGACGAAGATCGTTGCAAGGAGAGCGCCGATCATCGCCGCCGACACGAAGAATCCGAAGCTCGAGATCGTCTGCCACGCCGAGCCGAGAAGAGTGAGAAAACCCAGAGCGAGCGACATCGTAGAGATGATGATCGGCCGCCCGGTCTGCTGCATGGCCTCTCGGAGGGCGACGCGCGAGCCCATGCCAGCCAATCTCCGTTTCTGGTAGGCGTCGAGTAGATGGATGCTGTGATCGACGCCGATTCCCACGATGATCGATGCAATCATCGTCCGACCCACATCCAGACTCATCCCGAGCCAACCCATTCCACCTAGCGTGATTACAACAGGTATCAGTGTGGGCAGGGTCGCAGCAGTTGCGAGAGGTATGGAGCGAAAAAACCAGATCAATTGAGCAAACACGAGTAGTACCGAAGCTGGGAACGACCGGATCTGGGTACCCTGCACATCGCGAATCCAATCGTTTGTAATTGCCAGCTCTCCTGTGATGTGCGCCTCCCATTGATCGGGCAAGAGGTCGTCTAGAATCCTTGGTACGGTTTCAATGATCCGATTAGCGTTTCTGTAGGAAGGTTCCTTCGGAGCATCGATCGATATGCGAAGCGACCGTCGATCGAGGCCCAACCAGGAACCCAATAGTTCTGGTTCGTTTATCGAGATCAATTCCACCAATTGCGCATTTTCTTCGGGAGTACTTCCAATTCGCTCGTACGCTGGATCATCATCGTGGAGAAGGCGATTGATTCGGCGTAGCACGACCAAGACGCTAGTCGTACCTTCGATACCCGTGGTGCGTTGTAAGGCTGATTCTATCCGCTCGACAGTTTCCAGGTTCTTCGGCTGATAGAGCGCCTGCGCATCGGGCAGCACCAGGTCGATCTCGAGACTACGTGAGCGAAGACCCGCATCCATGAGGAATTGGATTGACTGCACCAATTCACTTTCTTCTCCCCAAGATTCGATCCAGCTCGTATCGACCCTGAGGTATGCAACCCATCCAAATCCAAAGACTGCCAGTAGAGCCGAGCTGAACAGGAGAATCTCTCGCGCACGCCGCTCGCATGCACTCGAGATCGAGCTCAATGTCGATTCCCATCGAAGCGCAGGGCTGCTTCGAATAACTGCTGGAACGTGGGCTGCGAGAATTGGAAGGAGTGAAAACGTCAATAAATAACAGGCTATGACTGCAAAACAGGAGATGGCGCCGAAACGGATGAAGGTATCGAGTCGACTGAGTGTGAACGAAAAAAAAGCCGCCGCTGTCGTCAGAGCAGTGAAGAAGCATGGCCATACGACCTGTTTCGCAGCTGATAAGAGAGAGTCTGAGCGAGGCAGGTTCCCAAGTCCTGATGCACGAAGCTCTGAGT
>CAYTJA010000382.1:0-3418 GCA_964437835.1 uncultured Spirochaetales bacterium | reverse complement strand
GGAGCCTCCGGTAAACCCGGGGCGGTTCAGGCTCGTGTCGATGTTCCCGCGCTCGTACAGCAGCTCGGGGAGGTGAGCATTCGCGAGGAGCCGCCAGTCGAAGGGATTCTTGATGCCGATCGCCTGCATGTTCCAGCGGATCTCGGTGGTGCAGTTGTGTAAGCGCTTAGCGAACCCCGGCAGTTGTGGGTCAGCGCGTTGTACCAGCGGGGCCGCGCCGCGATCCGATTCATGCCCTCGGCGTAGACGAGCAGCAGCTTGCGCGCGGTCTCCGGGCTGACGTCCAGCCGGTACAGGAAGACGTCCTCCCCGCGGAAGTTCGTGCGCAAGCGGATCAGGTCCCGCTCGTCGGCGAGCACGCTGTACAGCTCGAACTGGCGGAAGAAGCCGAGCAGCGCCGAATAGCTCTCGCCGCGCTCGCGCCGCGTCTCGATCGAGATCGCCAGCGGCGGCTCGCCCTCGAACTCCCAGCTCATGATCGTGTGCGCGATCCACGGCGAGCCCCAGTGGGAGAAGAAGATGTCGAGGTGCCGCAGCTTCGAGAGCTCGAAGCTGCGCGTCTCCCAGTGCGGGTCGTAGTCGGTCTCGGAGCGGTAGTGGAAGTTGCGAACGTTCGTGAATGTGATCCGGTCCCCGGCGATCTCGGCGCGGGGCAGCTGCGCATATTCTGGAGACCAGTCGCGATCGAGGCTGGGCTCGAGCGAGAGCCACCACCCGAGCACTGCGACTAGCAAGATCACCAGCCCCAGCGTTGCCGCGCGGCTGCGCCGCGCCTGCCAGCCGAGCCAGGCTGCGGCCAGCACGAGTCCCGCCGCGAGGCCGCCTGCGAGCCCGCGCGAGCGCGGGCCGTCGATCCAGAGCGCGAGGGCCTCCCAGGCGACAAGCGTGCACGCCGCCAGCGCGAGCAAGCCGACTCCGGTGGCGCGCAGCCAGCGCATCCGAGCTCAGGCCTTCGCGGATCGGGCGGCGCGCGCGCGCATGGTCGGATCGAGCTCCGTTCGGAGGTGCGGTCTTGGCAGAATGCCGGCCTACTTGTATAACGGATTTGCGAGTTCGTCACTGGGCGTGGCCGCGGCCGCCACGCAGGGAGAGCACGCGTGCAAGACGACCGCATGCAGACTCGAGGCGATGCGACCCGCGCAGGCTCGGCGGCACAGCCCCTTCGCTGGGGTCGCCGGCTCGCGGCCTTGCTCGCCGCGTTGTGCGTCGCGCCGCTGGCGGGGGCACAGCCGCAGCAGCAGGCGGCGCCCGGCGGAGGACGCCCCCGGATCGGGTTGGTGCTGAGCGGCGGTGGTGCCCGCGGCGCAGCCCACATCGGTGTGATCGAGGTGCTCGAGGAGCTCCGGGTTCCGGTCGACGTGGTGTCCGGCACCAGCATGGGATCGGTGGTCGGCGGTCTCTACGCCGCCGGCCTGTCGCCCGAGGAGCTCAGTCAGGTGATCCAGTCCGTCGACTGGGTGCGGGTCTTCAACGACACTCCCGATCGACAGGTGCTCTCGTATCGCCGCAAGGAGGACGACCGCACCTTCCTCACGAACCTGCGGCTCGGCTTCAAGAACGGCAGCTTCTTCGTTCCCCCCGGCATGGTCGAGGGCCAGAAGCTCGACTTCCTGCTGCGCACGCTCACCCTCGGTTCGGAGGGCGTGGCCCGCTTCGAGGATCTGCGCCTGCCCTTCCGCGCGATCGCGACCGACATCGACACCGGCGAGGCGGTGATCCTCGAGACGGGAACCCTGGCGACGGCGCAGCGCGCGAGCATGTCGATTCCCGCGGCCTTCTCTCCGGTCGAGCTCGACGGGCGCCTGCTGGTGGACGGCTACGTCGCGAACAATCTGCCGATCGACGCGGCGCAGGGGCTCGGAGCCGAGGCCGTGATCGCCGTCGATATCTCGACCCCGCTCTCAGGGGTCGACGGCAACTCGTCGGCGTTCGCGATCAACGCCCAGGCTTCGGGCTTCTCGACCCAGGAGAACCAGCGTCGCCAGAAAGAGCTGCTCGCTCCGAACGACATCCTGCTCACCCCGGATCTCGGCGACATCGGAGCCGCGTCGTTCCCGCGCATGCGGGAGGCGATCGACGCAGGGCGCAAGGCGGCCCTGGCAGCCGCCGAAAGTCTGTCGCGGTATTCGGTCTCCGAGCAGGAGTACGCCGCCTGGCGTGCTCAGCATCGCCGCGCGCCACCGCAGCTCCCGATCGTCGATGAGATCCGGATCGAGAACGACTCGCTGCTCGCCGACGCGCTGATCCGCGCGCGTGTCCGCGCGCGCGAAGGCGAGCCGCTCGACCTCGCAGTGCTCCAGAAGGACCTGTATCGCCTCTTCGGCCTCGACGCCTTCGAGCGGGTGCAGTTCGATCTGCGGCGCGAGTCGGGCCGGATGGTCCTCGTCTACCACGTCGAGCCGCGCCTGCGCGGCACCCACTACTTCCGCATCGGCCTGAATCTCGAGACGGACTTCGCGAACGAAGCCGGCTACAACCTCGGCATCAACCACGTGATGCTGCCGCTGAACGCCTGGGGCGCGGAGATGCGCAACTACGTCCAGGCGGGCGACACCTACAAGGTCTCGAGCGAGCTCTATCAGCCCGTGGATGCGCGAGACTGGTTCTTCGTCCTGCCTCAGTTCCGCTACGAGCTCAGGGATTTCGACGTCTTCCAGGACGGCCATCGCCTGGCCCGCTTCGATCTCGAGACGCTCATCGTGGGCTTCGAGCTCGGCGTGAACCTCGGCAATTTCGCCCAGCTCCGAGGTGGCATCGGCTACCTGGACGGCGAGACGGACCGGGAGAGCGGAGACCCGCTGGTCTTCAGCGGCGACAGGTTCAGCGGCGGCTTCTACCAGGCGACCTTCGAGGTCGACACGCTCGACAACACCCGCTTCCCGAACGACGGCGCCTATGGTCTGATCCAAGGCGACTTCTTGCGCGAGGAGCTCGGCTTTCGGGAGTCCTCCGAACAGCTGCGATTCCGGAGCGCCATCTTTCGCACCTTCTGGCGCAACACCTTCGGCCTGTCCCTGCGATACAACACCTCCTTTGGCGGCTCGGACGAGATCCAGTTCCTGGACTCCCTAGGCGGCTTCGGCAAGCTCTCGGGCTTCGAACGCAACTCGATCGCCGGCCCCCACACGGGCCTGGCTAAACTGAGCGCCTACCGGCGCATCGCATCGCCCTCGGTCTTCGCCTGGGAGTTCCCGGTCTATGTGGGAGCCCAGTTCGAGGTCGGCAACGCCTGGCAGGACCGCGGCGACATCGACGACGATCTGCTCTATTCCACGGGTCCCTTCTTCGGCGTCGACACTCCCCTCGGGCCGCTCTACATCTCGTATGCCTACGGCGAGGGGGGCGAACACCAGGGCTACCTGTACCTCGGCCAGCCCTTCTGATCCTGCAGCCGGACGGGGCCGAACTTGCACACCCG
>CAYTJA010000381.1:0-2477 GCA_964437835.1 uncultured Spirochaetales bacterium | reverse complement strand
CGGATCGAGACGTCCAGCCGCTCGTAGCGGTGGTTGTTTGCGATCAGCATCGAGCCCGGCCCGAGCATGCAGTCGTCGCCGATCTCGAGGCCGCCCGCTCCCGAGGCGAGGAAGCAGTTCGTCGCGATCTCGACGCCGCGCCCGACCGAGAGCGGCCCCCCTGCATCCTTGACCTTGCTGAAGGAGCCGACCACGCTGCCGCGGCCGAAGCGGATCCGCGGCGAGAGCTCGACTTCGGCCTTCGGGCTGAGCTTCGCGCGATCGCGCAGCAGATAGAAGAGCGTGACGAGCAGCCCGGGGACGAGCAAGCGGACCAGCAGCTGGAAATTCATCGCCCGCCTGCCAGGTGACCGCGCACGACCTCGATCACACGCGCGATGCCGTCCAGCGATTCGATTTCCGGCATCGAGAGCTGGATCCCGAACTCGGCCTCGAGCGTCGAGACGAGGCGCAGCTGCGCGAGCGAGTCCCAGAGATCGACGTCCTCGCGGCGCAGGCTGTCTTTGACCTCGTGCGGCTCGAGCTCGAAGACCTCGGCGGCAATCTCGCGGATCTTGTCGATCATCGTTCCTGCTCCTCGCTCTGTTCACGGACCGCGATGCCCGGGCAGGGCAGTGCGCGCGCGTCCGCCGCCAACAGCTCGAAGCGCTTGCAGCCGCTGGCGTCGCACTCGATCGAGCGGAAGCCCTGGGCCTCGAAGAAGTCGCGCACGGGCTGGTTCTTGGGCGTCGGCAGGTACTCCGCGTCGAGAGCCGTGCAGCGCCCGGAGTCGAGGACCCGCTGCTTGATCTGGTTCATCAGCGCCGTCTCGGCGCCGCGCCCCATCGCGCGGCACGAGAGCACGAGGCTGTCGAGGCGCGCCCGGCGCTCCGCGAACTCGAGCAGGTAGAGCCCGACGAGCCCCATGTCTCCGAAGCGGTCGCGCAGCTGCATCACGCCGAGCTCGAAGCGCGGGTCGCTGGCGAAGCGCTCGACGTCGGCGAGCGAGTGTCGCCGCGTCGTGAGGTTGAACTGATTCGTCTTCGAGAACAGCTGGTACGCGCGCGCGAAGTCGCGCGGGCGCGCGAGCCCGACGGCGACCTGGGTGCCCAGGCTCTCGAGGAAGTCTCCGAGGCAGCCGGAGTCGCGGCGCAGGCCCTCGCGCTGCGCGTTTTCCAGGTACTGCCGCGTCTTGCTGCGGTCGGCCTCGGTGTGCGCGAGCTGCTCGAATTCGAGGGCGCCCGCGATCAGGTCCGCATAGCGGGCCGGGTCGCGCGGCAGCTGGATCACGCGCACTTCGGGCAACAGCTGGCGTACGCGCTCGCACTCGACCGGGCTGTCGTCGATGAAGACGAGCGCATCGAGTCCGAGATTGAGCTCAGCGGCGAGGGAGCGCAGGTTGGCGTCCTTCGACTCCCAGTTGATGCGCCGCGCGGCGAAGTCGTCCCAGCGCAGCGGCATCTCGGGCCGCTTGTCGAAGGCCTCGCGCGCATCCTCGGGATTGTTCTTGCTGCAGAGCGCGAGGATCACTCCGCGCTCGCGCAGCGCGCGCACGCGCTGTTGGAAGGCCAGGTAGGCCTCGCTCACGGGGTCGCCGCTGCCGACGCGAATCCCGAGCGGGCCGTCCTCGCCGACGATGCCGCCCCAGAGCGTCTGGTCGAGGTCGAGCACGAGCGCCTTGCGGCTGCGCCCGCTGCAGGCGAGCGAGAATCGCAGCAGCTCCTCGGCGAGCGCTGGCAGCGCGGCCTCGCTCCAGCGCATCTTCGCGACGTACCAGAGCTTGGCGTCCTCGGCGCGCAGGCGCCCCGCACGCGCGACGCAGGCCTCGAGGTCGAAGACGAAGCTGCGCGGGTCGGGCCGCAGCTCGCGCAGCAGCGCCAGGTTCAGCTCCGCGTAGAGCTCCGCCTCGGCCGCCTCGCTCTTGGCGTCGGCGATGCCCGCGGCGGGGTGCAGCGGGCGTGGGAAGTTGCAGATCAGCAGGTTCGCGCGCGTGTGGGTGCGCGCGGCCGCGACCCAGCTGCGCACGCTCGCGAGCAGGCGCTCGCACTCGGCGCGGCGCTCGGCCACTGCTAGCGAGAGGAACTCGTGGGCGAGGCGCGGCGCGGCCAGTCGCGGGTCGAGGGAGAGCAGGATCAGTTGCGGCTCGAAGCGCGCGAGGCCGGATTCGCGATCGAGGATTTCCTGGAAATGCTGGTCGATTGGGCCGCTGTAGGTCGCGAGGCGCAGGCCGCGGCACGCGGCCGCCGCGGCGGCGAAGCGCGGCAGCGGCTCGAGCGTGTGATTTCCGAGGAAGGCGATGCGCAGCTCCGCCGCACCCGGCAGCGTCTCGAGCGCACGCGAGACGAGGTGCGCTTCTCGCGGCCCGAGCTCTGCGAGCTCGAGTCCCCTGAGCGGCAGCGAAAGCTCGCTCCAGCTGCGGGCGCTGCGGATTGCGTCCCGGAGTTGCGCGTCCATGGCCCGCTGCTCTTCGGCCAACCGACTGCGGCGATTGAGCAGCG
>CAYTJA010000380.1:0-36526 GCA_964437835.1 uncultured Spirochaetales bacterium | reverse complement strand
GGTGATGCCCGACGGCCACCTGCGCAGCTCGGTCTACTTCAGCGTGATCGCGAGCGAGTGGCCCCTGGTCAAGCGCCGCCTCGAGCAGAGGCTCGCGCACGGCTGAGGCCGCCGCGGGGATCTCGAGGGTGCTGCGACGGTTCGTGGGAAGAACGAGCGGCAGTTCCATGTCTGACCAGGGTCAAGCGGGGCCCTCCGGCGGGGAAGCGACCGGCGGCCCAGGCGCTGGCTCGGCGCCTACTCCAACGCACACCTGGGCCTCGTGCACAGCAGCACGAGTTTTCTTGCGTCGAGGACCGTGATCGATCCGTCGCGATCGATGTCGCACTTGACACAGGCGCTCGCTGGCCGGTTGCGGAAGCCGACGAGCAGCGTCGCGTCCCTCCGATCGATGTCGCCGTCCGTGTCGATGTCCCCAGGTGGCTCGACTTCACAGTTGGCCGAGCAGCCGTCGCCATCCGTCGGGTTGCCATCGTCGCAGGCCTCGTCCGCTTCGATCAGAGCGTTGCCACAGAAGGGCTCGAGGCTGCAGGCCGCCGAGCAACCGTCGGCGTCCGTCGTGTTGCCATCGTCGCAGGCTTCACCGGAGCCCAGGCTGCCGTCGCCGCACACGGGCTCGACCCGACACAGCCTGGAGCAGCCGTCGCCGTTCACGAGGTTGCCATCGTCGCAGGCCTCACCCGGATCGATGGCAGCGTTTCCGCACAGCGCCTCGACCGTGCAGGAAGCAGAGCATCCGTCGCCGCTCTGCGCGTTGGCGTCGTCGCAGCCCTCAGTTGCGTCCACGCTCCCGTTGCCACACAGGCTGGCAGCCGGCTGCCCGGCGCCGCCGACCACGGTGTCGAGCACCGACTCGCAGACATAAACCCCGGCGCTGAGCGGGATCAGGCCGAGATCCGGACTCACACCGATGGAAACGCAGTCATTGGTTCCGTCGAGGGGGCCGAGCTGGAGCGGATTCAAGTTGATCAGCGGGAAGGTCTGTGAGGTGGAGAAGCTCACGACGCCGGCGATCTCGGCCTCCTCGACGGTCTCCCACGACGCGCCTCCGACGCCGTCGTAGCTGTCGTTGAAGCCGACGCAGACGGAGGCCGAGATTTCGACGTCGAGGTCGATCCCGGCGCAGAGCTCGGTGAAGCAGCCGTAGCGACCGTCCGGCCCGTAGGCCACACCGAACTGCTGCGCCTCGGCGACGACAGCTGCGACCCCGTCACCGCCCCCGTAGGTCATCGCGAGTCCGAGGTCTTTGGCCGCCTGATGCAGACCCGGGCTGTAGAGCGTGAGGCATTGCTGCTGCGAGATCGCTCCCTCGTTCGCATTCGGGAAACACTGCAGCGGATAGGCGCAGCTCTCGGTGAAGCACGGCTCGCAGCTGAGGCCCTCTTTGCACAAGTTGAATGCGGAGCAGCCCTCGCCGACCGTCTTGAACGTCCTGCAGCGTTGAGAGCCGCCCTGACAGAACATCCCCGCGCTGCACGGAACGCCGATTCCGCACGGCTCGTCGAGCGCCGGTGGATCGTGGCGGCAGACGCGCAGCAAATCGCACACCAGTCCCGACTGGCAGCTTCCCTGGCCGGTTCCGGAACAGGTCTCACCCGCCACGTCGCGGTCTTCGCACACGCCGCCGACCTCGGCGGAGCAGCCGAGCGACGCGATGCAGGCAACGCCCGTGCCACACGGCTCACCGAAAGCCGGTGGGTCGTGCCGACAGGTGCGATTGACGTCGCACACCAGACCCGCCTGGCAGCTCCCCTGGCCGAAGTCGGAGCACGTCTCGCCCGCCTCGTCGCGTTCCTCACAGCGGCCTGCCACATCGGCGGAGCACCCCAGTGACGAAATACACGGCACGCCGAAACCGCAGAACTCCCCCGACTCGGGTGGAGAGTGACGGCACTCGCCTCGCACGTCGCAGAGCAGACCCGATGCACAGCTTCCCTGACCGATGCCGCTGCACGAGTCCGTGGCCTGCCCGCGCGCTTCGCAGACACCGCCGACGAGCGACGAGCAGGTGAATGCCGCCGCGCAGGCCACACCGGCCCCGCACGGCTCGCCGTTCTGGGGCGGATCGTGGCGGCACGTACCATTGAAGTCGCACAGCAAGCCCGACACGCAGGTGCCCTGACCCGTGCCCGTGCACGTCTGACCCGCGGTGCGGCGAGCACCGCAGCGCCCGGAGATGCAGGCGAGCGACGAGGTGCAGGGGAGCGCGATCGAGCACAGCTCTCCCGACGACCCAGGAATGTGTCGGCACTCGCTCCCAACGAAATCGCAGACCATGCCAGACCCGCAGGTTCCCTGGCCGAGCCCCGTGCAACTATCCGTCGAGCCGCCGCGGAGCGTGCATTCGCTGCGGGTGATGCTCACGAATCGGCAATAGTCGTGACTGTGTGCGCACGACGATAATACGCCGCATCCCTCTCCCGTCGCTCGTACCTCTCTCGACCAGAGACTGACAGTTGCGAAGCAGACAACGAACCATACTCTCAGGAAGAGGGAGTGTCTTCTTCTCGCAGTCTGCATGGGCGAATCCCCGCTAGGCGACCGTGCGCCGCTGCGCCGTACCGAGTCTCAGTCTCCTGACTAGCGCCAAGAGCAGGATCCCAATCAGCGTGAGAGTGACCGCAGCCGGCTCGGGAATCACCGTGATGCTGCCAGGAGTGAGGTCTGAGCTCAGCGGGTCTCCCAAGGAGTCCCCGAGCTTCAGAGACGCAGAGGCGATTTCCAGGAAGCTCGTCCCGGCTGCCAGCGCGTCGAAGCTCAGGGTGGCCAGGGTGAAGCTGCCAGCCTGCAGAGCATCCAGATCGGTGACCAGGTCGATGGAGATCTCGAAGAGGTTCAGCGTGCCGGCCAGCGAGCCGTCGAAGCCCGAGATGCTTCCGAAGCCGGCAAGGTCGAGCTGATCGCCGAGCACGGGGTCACCGAAGGCCACTCCTGTCAGAACCAGGAGCAGCGGATCGTAGACCAGGTCCAGGTCGAAGCTGCCCAATGACGGCGCAGCAGCATCCGCCAGGCCGGAGATAACGAGGTTCACGGCTACGGGCGATCCGACGGGAACGTCGTGGCTCGGCGGATCGAAGCTGAGGCTGATCGCCTGGGCGGCGCTGCTAGCGGAGAGCAACCCTATGGCCAGGATCGAGAGCGCACTACGCGGTGCACGCATCGGAGCCTCCTGCGCACGCCTCCTGCCGGCGGTGGACCCTGGGGCTGAGGGCCTTCGGGCCGGGAGCATTCCCATGGGAAGTAGTCGCGTGCATCCCGAGGTGGCGAAAACCGATCGCGAGACCTCGTGCTCGGATGACGACGCCTTCGGCTGCGTTCCGGCGGGCCACCCCCTTCTCGCTCGACAGCGAGGAGGCGCTGCGCAACTACGTGCGCCTCTGCGTCGCCGCGATGCAGAATGGCGCGCTGATCGCGTTCGCGACGCTCGAGCGCGCGAGCGGGCGCGTCGTCGGCTCGACGACCTACACCGCGATCGATCGGAGCCACAAGCGCCTCGAAATCGGCGCAACCTGGATCACGCCGTCGCACCAGCGGACCGCCGTGAACACCGAAACGAAGTACCTGCAGCTCCGGCACTGCTTCGAAACGGCGGGCTGCAACCGCGTCGAGTTCAAGACCGACGCGCGCAATGCGAGGTCGCGCGCGGCGCTGTCGCGCATCGGCGCGGTCGAGGAGGGAACCCTGCGCGCGCACCTGGTGATGCCCGACGGCCACCTGCGCAGCTCGGTCTACTTCAGCGTGATCGCGAGCGAGTGGCCCCTGGTCAAGCGCCGCCTCGAGCAGAGGCTCGCGCAGGGCTGACCCAGCCCGCGGGAGCCCCGACGACAGCGGAGCGCCGGGGCTTTCTCGGCTTCGGCGTCGCGTGAACACGCTGGAGATGGAGCGTGAAGTCCTGTGAGGCGGCAGGCAGCAGCGCAGTCGCTGACTACGCGGCCGGCAGTCTCACGCGAAACGCGATGGCCGTGAGCGCGAGGCCGTAGAGGAGGCCGGTGTTGGGCTCGGGAATCGGAGAACCGAGGACGACGATCGAACCGCGGACGAGATAGTTTCCGACGGTGGACGCGCGCGCGTCGAGACTGCCCGAGCCGCCCGGAGAGAGCAGACGTCCCAGAGCTCCGCTTGCATTGGTGCGGTAGACGGGTAGGGAGGCACGCGAAGGGTCGGCGGGGTTGCTAGCCCATCCGGAGCTCCCACCCACGAGGACCCCACTCGGCAGCACGCGGCAAGTGAGCGTGTCCGTGCATCCCAACAGGTCGAGCAGCAATAGCGCGGGAGCCGCATTGGCCGCGTTGAAGGGAGAATTCACGCTGCCGCCTGCATGCTGGAACAACGCCGTCACCTCGACAGTGGTGGCGTGGCGGAAGCCATCGACGCTGACGAAGCTCGACGCTTCGGCCTGGTTGTAGGACAGGCCCTGCGTAGCTGTCAGGTCGAGCCACTCCAGGCCGGTGTCGGTATCGAAGGTGAGCAGCTCATCGCCCGCTGCCAGGAGATCCCGTGTGATCAGCGCAGACGAAGCCGGCAGCGCCAGCTGTAGCGCCAGCGCGAAGCCAATGACCCATTTCCCCATGACGGCACCCTCCCAGCGCGACAGTACACCCAAGTGCAGCATTTGCCATTTATTTTTCGCCCCGAACGCAAATGATTTTCCTGTGAATTGCCGGACCCCCGTGGGAGCCGAGGAGGGGCGTCCTTGCCGTCGGGCGAGGCGGGGGCGTGCGGTACGGACGGCGGACCCGGGGCTGGCGGTGATCGGGATGAATCCAGTGCCCCGTCTCGTCGACGGGCGACGGGTCGCCTTCGGCTGCGTTCTGGCGGGCCGCCCTCGGGGAAGGACGCTGCGGTGTTCGAGCGCGGGCTGCGTCCCCCCGCGGACCGCGACCCGTCGAAGCGCCCCCGTGTAGCGCAACGGGTGTCCTCGGGGTGCGATCTCATGCCTCAGCGCGCCGCTCCTCCCGAGTGCGGCGCAGCCACTTCTCGTAGAACGCGAGCGGCTGCGCGCCGACGATCACGAGGTCGTCGTCGGCGCGGCGCACCGCCGGGACGCCGGTCGCGCCTTCCTGCTGGGCCTGGCGGTGATCGGCGAGCACGCGCGCAACGAGCTCGGGGTCGCTCTGCGCGGGGAAGGCTGCGTCGGGGAGGCCGGACTCGTTCCAGATCGAGCGCAGCGTCGCCTCGTCGCTGATGTCGCGGCTCTCGGCGAAATAGGCTGCGAAGAGACGGCGTTGCAGCGCTCGGTAGCTGGCATCGCCAAGCGCAGCGGCAGCCTTCGCGACGACCTGCGGCGGCAGGCTGTAGCTCGGCGCCGGCGCGTCCCCGCTCCAGGCGCGGAAGACCGGCGCGTCCGGTTCGGACGCGATCTGCTGCCAGCGCTGCGTGTAGGTGCGGAACTTCTGCGGGTCGCGCGGCTCCGCCGAGGGGTGCGGCCGCAGCAGGTAGCTGCGCCACTCGAGCTCGACCTGCCCGGGGTGCCGCTCCTCGAGCTGCCAGAGGCGCGCGGCGCCGAGATAGCACCACGGGCAGAGCCAGTCCGAGTACACGACGAAGCGCAGCGCGCCGCTCGCGGTGGCCGGGACCTCGCTCACGCGCGCACGAGCTCGGCCGGCAGCGCGACCGGGCCCTCGGCCCAGAACACCGGGACCTTCTCGCGGCGGAAGCCCGCCGGCAGCCGAATTTCGGCGACGCGCTCGGCGAACAGATCGAGCAGCACGCGCGCCTCCAGGCGCGCGAGCGCCGCGCCCGGGCAGACGTGGGCTCCGCCGCCGAAGCCGACGTGCGCCTTCGGCTCGCGGCGGTCGAGGCGGAAGCGGTCCGGGTCCTCGTAGCAGCGCTCGTCGCGGTTTGCGGACGCGATCCCGAACGCGACACGCGCGCCGCGCGGGATCGCGACGCCGCGCACTTCGGTGTCTTCGCAGCACTCGCGCATCAGCACCGCGACCGGCGGCTCGAGGCGCAGCGACTCCTCTACCGCGTTCGCGACCAGCGAGCGGTCCGCGCGCAGCGCTGCGAAGGTCGAGGGCTCGCTCGCCATGCGGTGCACGAGATTGCCGAGCAGGTGCCGTGTGGTCTCGTTGCCGCTCACGAGCAGGAATGCGATCAGCGTGCGCGCCTCGACGTCCGAGAGGCGCGCGCCGTCGACCTCGGTGCGCAGCAGCCGTGTCATGAAGTCGTCGGGGGGGCTGGTCGCGCGCCTGCGCTGTGCGATCTCGGCATCGATGTACGCGGAGAATTCCGGGTGGCCCCCGGCGAGGCCTTCGCCGCGGGCAGTGCGGTTCAACGCGGGGTAGTCGCCCTGCACGACCTCGTCGGACCAGCGCGCCCAGAGCGGCCAGTCCTCGGGCGGCACGCCGAGCAGGTGTGCGATCACCGAGGTCGGAATCGGCGTGATCAGCTCGGCCACGAGCTCGCCGCCGCCTTTCGCGAGCGCGCGCTCGAGCAGCTCCGACGCAAGCTCGCGCAGCACGTTCTCGACCCGCGAGAGCCTGTGCGCGGCGACCGCCGAGTTCACGATCTTGCGGATCCGCCCGTGGCGCGGCTCGGGAATCTCGTTGATCAGCATTTCCTCGGGCGGCACCACGACGCCGGGCTCGCGGAAATTCGCGCGGAAGGTCAACACCGCGCGCGCCCCCGCGAGCACGTCCTCCTGCAGCGCGAGATAGAACACGCCCGCGGGCGTGCGGTGGACGGGGCGCTGCGCGCGCAGCGCGGCGAGCCCTGCGTGGGGGATTCCTTCCTTTGCATCGAGCGGGTCGAAGGCGTCCAGCGAGCCGGCGAATACAGGTGTCGACGTCATGAGCTGCAGTATAGGATCGCGCGCGGGCCCGCCGCCGCGAGCAGGGCAGGAGGACGGATGACGCCTCAGCACGACGAGAACGCACTGCTGGGTCTGGCGGGTCACGGAGCGCTCGTGATCGGCGGAGGGCAGGGCATGGGGCGCGCCGCGGCGCTGCTGCTCGCGCGCGCGGGCTGCGACGTCGCGGTCGTGGATCTCGTGCTCGCGCGCGCCGCGCAGGTGGCCGCCGAGATCCAGATCCTCGGCCGCAAGAGCGTGGCGCTCGTCGCGGACGTCACGCGCGCGGAGGATGCCGAGCGCGCGGTCGACCGCGCCGCGCACGCGCTCTCGCGCCTCGATCACTGTGTGAAC
Source organism: uncultured Spirochaetales bacterium (assembly GCA_964437835.1). Taxonomy (GTDB): domain Bacteria; phylum Myxococcota_A; class UBA9160; order UBA9160; family SMWR01; genus CAYTJA01. Next base: position 29,382 of record CAYTJA010000380.1, on the reverse strand, counting down.
ATCGTCGGCCAGGCGAGCTGGGCGCCGCTGCTCGAGATGGATGAGGCGACCTGGGACCGCGATCACGTGCTGAATCTCAAGCAGCATTTCTTCGCGAGCCGCGCGGCCGCTCGGCAGATGATCTCGCGCAATCGCCCGGGCACGTTGGTGAGTGTCGCGTCGGTCAGCGGGCTCTTCGCGGCGCCACGCCACGCGAGCTATGGCGCGGCGAAGGCCGGCCTGATGGCGCTCACGCGCAGCATGGCCGAGGAGTGGTGGCCGCAGGGGCTGCGCGTGAACAGTGTGGCGCCCGGCTCGGTGCGCACGCCGCGGATCGTCGCGCAGCAGGCCGCGGGCGAGGCGCCCTCGGGAGGGCGCGACGAGCGCATGGCCGAGATGGACGACATCGCGGGCGCGATCCTGTTCCTGTCCTCCCAGCTCGCGCGGCGTATCACCGGCCAGACCCTCGTCGTCGACGGGGGTACTTCGACGTTGTTTCCGTACGACATCTCGTCCGCGAAGTGATGCGCGCGCTCCGGCTCGCGCTGCTGGTCGCTGCGCTCGCGAGCTGCCGCGCGGCGGGACCGGGCACCGCGTCCTCCGACGAAGCTGCGGCGCGCGTAGCGAAAATCCCGGGCGCGAAGCAGATCCTGTTTGGCGATCTGCACGTCCACACCACCTATTCCTACGACGCATTCCTGATGGCGCTGCCGCTCTCGGGCGGCGAGGGCGCGCATCCGCCAGACGACGCCTGCGATTTTGCGCGCTGGTGCTCCGACCTCGACTTCTTCGCGCTGACGGATCACGCCGAGACGCTCGACGCGGCGGCCTGGCGCGAGTCGCAGCAGAGCGTGCTGCGCTGCAATGCGCGCGCGAACGATCCCGCGGATCCCGAGGTCGTAGCCCTGCTGGGCTTCGAGTGGACCCAGGCGGGCGCGACGCCCGAGACTCACTGGGGCCACCGCTGCGTGGTGTTTCCGGACCAGGGCCCCGGCGCCTGGCCCGCGCGCCCGATCGCGGCCCACGACCGGCCCGAGCACTACGGCCGCATGGCCGGAAATCTGCGCGAGCTGCTAGGCGCCCCGCTGCCCGGTGGGCGCGCACCCTACCAGGCCTTCGCGGCGTATCTCGATGCGCTGGCAGAGCGGCGCAGCTGCGCGCCCGGGGTCGACAGCCGCGAGCTCCCGGCCGATTGCGTCGAGAGCGCGGCCACGCCCGGCGAGCTCGAGGACAAGCTCGCGCAGTGGGGGCTCTCGCCGCTGGTGATCCCGCACGGAACGGCCTGGGGCGTGTACACGCCCGATACTGCCTCCCTCGCGAAGCACCTCGACCCCCGCCACCTGCGGCCCGAGCACCAGCGCCTGATCGAGATCTACTCGGGTCACGGAAATTCGGAGGAATACCGGCCCGCGAACCGCGAGGTCGAGCTCGGGCAGGACGGCGAGCCGCTGTGCCGCGCGCCGACCCCCGAATATCTTCCCTGTTGCTGGCAGGGCGGCGAGATCGCGCGCGGGCGCTGCGCGGATCCGACGTCGGCGAGCTGTGAGGCGGAGGTCGCGCGCGTGCGCGACCAGATCGCGAAGCAGTGGGGGGTCGGGATCCAGGGCGTGCTGCCGGGCTCGACTCCCGCGGACTGGCTCGACTGCGGCCAGTGCCGCGACTGCTTCAAGCCGGCCTTCGCGCAGCGGCCGCTCGAGAGCGCGCAGTACGCGCTCGCGCTCTCGAACTTTTTGGCGCGAGATGCCGCGGGGCGCCCGCTGCGTTTCCGCTTCGGCTTTGCAGGCTCGAGCGACGACCACAGCGCGCGCCCGGGCACCGGCTACAAGCAGATCGACCGCGCGCTGATGACGGACGCCTCGACGGCGCCCGAGGGCGCCGGGAGTGCTATGCCGGGCGCGAGCTATTCCGAGCTGCGCAACCGCTTCCTCGCGCCGGTCGACGAGCGCGTGTCGAGCTTTCTGTATCCGGGCGGCCTGGTCGCAGTGCACAGCGAGGGCCGCGATCGCGCCGCGCTCTTCGACGCGCTGCGCCGCCGCGAGGTGTATGCGACCAGCGGCCCGCGTCTGCTGCTCTGGTTCGACGCGATCGACCCGCAGGGCCAGCGCCATCCGATGGGCTCCGAGCTCGCGCTTCGCGCGGCGCCGGAATTCGAGCTGCGCGCCGCGGGCTCCTTCGAACAGCAGCCGGGCTGCTCCGAGGAGGCCAGCGCAGCGCTCGGCCCCGAGCGCGTGCAACGCCTGTGCCGCGGCGAGTGTGTGCGGCCTGCGGAGCGGCGCCGGCGCATCGAGGCGATCGAAGTGGTGCGGATCCGGCCGCAGCGCTCGCCGGACGAGTCGATCGAGGGTCTGATCGAGGATCCCTGGCGCCGCTTCGAGTGCCCGCGCGACCCCGCCGGCTGCAGCGCGCGCTTCACGGATCCCGACTTCGCGCGCCATGGCCGCGACGCGCTCTACTACGCGCGCGCGATCGAAGAGCCGAGCGCGAACATCAACGGCGACCCGCTCGGCACCGAGTTCGACGCGCTGGGCCGCGCGCTGCGCGTGCGCGCCTGCGGCGAGGATCCGGAGAACCCGGACTGCCTCTCGCAGTCGCGCGAGCGCGCGTGGTCGTCTCCGATCTTCGTCGACTACGCTGACCGTTAGAGCTCGAGAGGACCCATGCCCGACCCGATCGCCCGCACCCGCGAGATCCGCCGCCGCCTCGATCACCCGGTGATCGATTCGGACGGCCACCTGGTCGAGTTCCTGCCCGCGGTGCGCGAGCACGTGCAGGAGCTCGCTGGCGTCGAGGTCGCCGCGGGCTTCGATCAGTACCTGAAGACCAACGAGCTCGCGCAGCGCCTCACGCCCGACGAGCAGCGCGCGCGCGGACTCTTCCGCATGACCTGGTGGGGCTTTCCGGCCCGCAATTCGCGCGACCGCGCGACCGCGCTGTTGCCCGGGCTGCTGCACGAGCGCCTGCCCGAGTTCGGGATCGACTTCTCGGTGCTGTATCCGACCTTCGGACTCGGCTCGGTGGGGTTGCCCGACGCAGAGCTGCGTCAGGCCGTGACGCGCGCCTTCAATGGCTACCTCGCGGAGGCCACCGCGCCCTACCGCGAGCGTCTGTGCCCGGTCGCGATGATCCCGATGCACACGCCCGAGGAGGCGCTTGCCGAACTCGACTTCGCGGTGCGGGAGCTCGGCTTTCGCGCGGCCTGTCTCGCGGGCTTCGTGCGCCGCCCGCTCGAGCAGCCGGGCGCGCCGCGCGCCGCGGCCTGGCTCGACAGCTTCGGCCCCGAGAGCCCCTACGACTACACACCGGTGTGGCGACGCTGCGTGGAGCTCGGCATCGCGCCGACCTTCCATTCCAGCGCGATGGGTTTCACCAGCCGCAGCTCGCTCAAGAGCTACGTCTACAACCACCTCGGGAACTTCGCCGCCGCGGGCGAGCTGGTGTGCCGCTCGCTGCTGCTCGCGGGCGTTCCGCTGCGCGTGCCGGAGCTGCGCTTCGCGTTCCTGGAGGGCGGCGCGGGCTGGGGCGCGAGCCTCTACTCGGACCTGATCGGACATTTCGAGAAGCGCGGCCGCCACCACATCCACCATTACGATCCGCGCTCGATCGACCGCGAAGAGCTCGGCGCGCTGTTCCAGCGCTACGGCAGCCCGCGCTTCCGCCGGCATCAGGACCAGCTCGAGGCAGGGGTCTTCGTGCTAGGCGAGCGCGCGATCGGAGATGCCGAGATCGACGAGTTCGCGGCGAGTGGAATCCAGAGCCGCGAAGACATCCGCGACGCCTTCTCGCGCTGCTACTTCGGCTGCGAGGGGGACGACCCGATGAACGCCGTCGCCTTCGACCGCGAGATCCACCCGCTGGGCGCGCGCATGAACGCGATCTTCGGCTCCGACCTCGGCCACTGGGACGTGCCCGAGATGGACGCAGTGCTGCCCGAGGCCTGGGAGCCGGTCGCGCAGGGCCGCATCTCCGAAGCGGACTTCCGCGAGTTCGTGTTCGCGAATCCGGTCGCACTCTGGACGGCCTCGAACCCGCGTTTCTTTGCGGGCACTGCAGTCGAGAAGGCGGTCCTGGCCGCCGGCCGGAGCGTCTGAAGCGCCCGGCCTGCGGCTCAGCCTGGGGAGCCGCGTGCAGAGCGGTATCTTCGGCCCCATCGCCACACAGGAGACCGAAGACGCGATCATGCCCGGGTTCCACTATCAGCCCCTCTTCGAGCACGCCCACGACGACGCCACTCCGTACCGCCGTCTGGAGGAGGCTTCGCGCCTCGTCAGGGCGCTCGAGCTCGGCGGGCGGCGGCTGCTGCAGATCGACCCGCGCGCGCTCGAGCTCTTGACCGCCGAGGCGCTGGACGATGTCTCGCACCTGCTGCGACCGGGCCATCTCGCGCAGCTGCGCAAGATCCTCGAGGATCCGGAGGCCTCGGCGAACGACCGCTTCGTCGCGCGCGAGCTCTTGATCAACGCGAACATCGCCGCCGGACGCGTGCTGCCCTCCTGCCAGGACACCGGCACCGCGATCGTGATCGGCTACAAGGGCGAGCAGGTCTGGACGGGCGCCGACGACGCCGAGGCATTCTCGAAGGGCGTCTTCCGTACCTATCAGGAGCGGAATCTGCGCTACTCGCAGATGGCGCCGATCACGATGTTCGAGGAGCAGAACACCGGTACGAATCTGCCGGCCCAGGTCGACATCTACGCCGTGCCGGGGGACGCCTACCACCTGCAGTTCATCGCGAAGGGCGGCGGCTCGGCGAACAAGACCTATTTGTTCCAGGAGACGAAGGCGCTGCTGAATCCGGCCTCGCTGCGCCGCTTCGTCGCAGAGAAGCTGCGCGGGATCGGCACCTCCGCCTGCCCTCCCTATCACCTCGCGCTCGTGGTCGGCGGACTCTCGGCCGAGCTCACGCTCAAGACGGTGAAGCTCGCGAGCACGCACTCCCTCGATGACCTGCCGACCTCGGGCAACCTGCACGGCCGCGCGTTCCGCGACGTCGCACTCGAAGAGGAGATCCTGCGCCTCTGCAACGAGGTCGGGGTCGGCGCGCAGTTCGGGGGCAAGTACTTCGCGCACGACGTGCGCGTGATCCGCCTGCCGCGCCACGGCGCGAGCTGCCCGGTGGGACTCGGGGTGTCCTGCTCTGCGGACCGCCAGATCCTGGCGAAGATCACGCGCGACGGTGTCTTCCTCGAGCAGCTCGAGGCGGAGCCCGCGAAGTACCTGCCCGAGGCCCGACCGGAGGAGCTCTCGGGCACGGTGGTGCGCATCGACCTGCGGCGCCCGATGCGCGAGATCCTGGCCGAGCTGTCGCGGCATCCGGTCTCGACGCGGGTCGCGCTCTCGGGTCCGATGGTCGTCGCGCGCGACATCGCGCACGCGAAGCTGAAAGAGCGTCTCGACCGCGGTGAAGACCTGCCCGACTACTTCAAGCAGCACATGGTCTACTACGCGGGCCCGGCGAAGACGCCGAAGGGCCTCGCCTCCGGCTCCTTCGGGCCGACCACCGCGGGCCGCATGGATTCCTACGTCGAGCTGTTCCAGAGCAGGGGGGGCAGCCTCGTGATGCTCGCAAAGGGCAACCGCAGCCGGCAGGTGACCGACGCCTGCAAGCAGCACGGCGGCTTCTACCTCGGCTCGATCGGCGGGCCGGCCGCGCGCCTGGCGGAACACAGCATCAAGCGGGTCGAGGTGCAGGAGTATCCGGAGCTCGGGATGGAGGCGATCTGGCGCATCGAGGTCGAGGATTTCCCGGCCTTCATCGTCGTCGACGACAAGGGCAATGACTTCTACGCGGAGCTGATGCAGCCGCGTCCGACCCCGACCCTCCAGATCCAGGCGGTGCCGTGACGCTCGGCGCGGCGGACGCGGCGCCGCGCTTCGGCGTGTTCCTGCCGCAGCTGAGGATGTCCTTCGACGAGCTCGCCGAGAAGGCGCAGCTCGCCGAGGCGCTAGGCTACGACTCGGTCTGGTTCATGGACCACCTGATGACGCCGGCGGCGCCCGAGCTGCCCTGCCTCGAGGCCTGGACGCTCGCGAGTGCGATTGCGGCCGCGACCTCGCGCATCCGGATCGGGCATCTCGTGCTCTGCGGCGGCTTTCGCCCGCCGGCGCTGCTGGCGAAGATGGCCGCGAGCCTGGACCAGATCAGCCGCGGCCGCCTCGAGCTCGGCATCGGCTGGGGCTCGCTGCCCGAAGAGCTCGAGCGCTACGGCTACGGACGCGAGAGCGCCGCCGACAAGGCCGCGCGGCTCGAGGAGACGCTGGCGATCCTGGATCTGCTCTTCGAGGGCAAGCCGGTGAGCTACCGCGGGCGCTTCTGCGAGCTGCGCGATGCGATCTGCCAGCCGACGCCGCTGCAGCGCCCGCTGCCGATCCACATCGGCGGTTCCGGCGAGCGTCTCACGCTCCCGCTCGCGGCGAAGCGCGGCGGCTGGTGGAACTGCCCCTCCTACGGGGCCGACCGCCTCGCCGAGCTGGCCCCGCAGGCCCGGCCCGCGCGCATCTCCGTGCAGCATCCGATCGGGCTCGTGCGCGAGGAGGCGCAGCGCGCCGAGGTCCTGCGGCAGGCCTCGCGGCGCTTCGGAAACTGGGGCGGGCTGCGCGTCGGAAACGCCGACGAGCTGGTGGGTGCGCTGTCGCAAGAGGTGGCACTCGGCGCCGAGCTCTTCGTGCTCCAGTTCCACGATTTCGGCGCGCGCGAGAGCCTGGAGGCCTTCGCGCGCGACGTCGCGCCGCGCGTGCGCGCGGGCGCCTGAGCCGCCGCGCTCAGGCCGCGGGCGTATCGCGATCACAGCGACACTCGTCGCCTGAATCTTCGCAGCAGCGGCGTTGCAGCTCGAGAGCGAAGGGGCACACTGCCGCCGTGGGGGTGGCCATTTCGGGTTCCGGAGTGCAGCGCGCGCTCGATCGCGCGCGCTACCGCGCGCAGCATTACGGGCTCACCGCGTCGCTCGCGCTGCCGCGCCAGCTCTGGGGCCTGGTACTCGCGCCGCGCCAGCCCGGCCTCGAGCGGGCCGCGCTCGAGCGCCTGCAGCGGCGCTTCGAGGCATTGCTCCAGCGCGATCTCGAGCACGTCGAGCAGGGCTGCTACCCGCGTGAGCTCTTGTTCCAGCTCCCGCTGCTCGATTACCTGCGCGAGCTGCCGCTCGCGCTTGCGGACCTCCCGCGATTCCTGTGGCGGCGCTACCGCGGAGCGCATGGCGACCTGCCGGCGGGAATCGACCGCAGCCGCTTCCCGCGTTACTACCTGCGCACCTTCCACTGGCAGACCGACGGTTGGTTCTCGAGCCGCTCGGCGCGGCTCTACGATCCGAGCGTCGAGTTCCTGTTCGGCGGCACGGCCGACATCATGCGCCGCATGGCGATCCCGCCGCTCTCGGCCGCACTGCGCGCCGCAGCGCAGCCCCGCATCCTCGACGTCGGCTGTGGCACGGGGCGCTTCCTGATGCAGCTGCAGCGCGCGCTGCCCTCGGCGCGGCTCTTCGGGCTCGATCTCTCGGCGCCCTATCTCTCGCGCGCGGCCGCGCGGCTCGCGGGGCAGGGGGTGAGCCTCGTGAACGACAATGCCGAGTCGATGCCGTGGGCCGATGCGCATTTCGACGCAGTCAGCTCGATATTCCTGTTCCACGAGCTGCCGCCCGACGCGCGCCGGCGCGTCGCGCGCGAGGTCTGGCGCGTGCTCGCGCCGGGCGGGCGCTTCGTCGTCAGCGATTCGGCCCAGCTCGCGGACAGCCCGGAGCTCGAGGAGGTGCTGCGAAGCTTCCCGGCCGCCTATCACGAGCCCTACTACAAGAGCTATCTGCGCGACGATCTCTCCGCGCTGCTGCGCGAGTCCGGCTTCGAGATCGAATCTGCCGAGCCGCACTTCGTCTCGGTGGTCGTGGTCGCGCGCAAGCCCCCGCCGCCGCGGCGGCGCAGGCGCGCGCCGCTCAAGGGTCGGCTTGCTCTGCGGCGTCCGGCCTCGGCGCGCTGAACCAGCGCAGCGCGGCCGCGAGCGCGGCGACCGGCAGCGCCGGCGTCAGTACCAGCAGCGGCAGGTAATAGCGGGGCCAGTCGAAGGGCAGCCACAGCCCGGTCAACAGCCAGGTACAGCCGATCAGCGCGAGCAGCGCGCGGCCCGCATCGGCGCGCGGCTGGGGGGCCGCGGCGGTCGCGCGCGAGGCGCCGGCGAGCGCGGCGGCGCCGAGCAGAGCGAGGGCTCCGATCGCGTTCACGGGGCCCGGAGGCAAGTGGGCGCCCGGCAGCGCCGGGTGCGTCGGGCGCAGCAGCGCGCGCTGCGCGCTGCGCGCGAGGCCAGCAAAGGCCCCCGAGATCGCCTGCCGGCGCAGCGCCGGCTCCTGGCGCTGCAGTGCCTCGATCCGGCTCCACTCCTCGACGATAGTGAGCTGCTTCGCGATCGGCTGGGTGTAGAGATAGGGCGTCGAGAGCCAGAAGGCCGCGAGCGCGCCGAGCCCGAGCGCGGCGAGCTGTTGCGCGCGCTCGCGCCACGCGGCTTGGCGCAGCACGGCAAAGAGCAGCGCGCCGATCAGCGCCGGCGCGCTGCTGTACTTCGCCGCGCAGGAGAGCCCGAGTGCTGCGCCCGCAAGTGCCAGCCGCGCGCGCCCGCCGCGCCGCAAGTACTCGAGCCAGAGCGCGGCGCCCGCAAGCAATAGAAACAGCTGCGGCACATCGGTGTGTACGGTCGTCGCTGATTCGGCGAAAGCCGGCGTCGTGAATAGCAGCAGCGGCGCGAGCAGTGCCAGCCAGCGCGCGCCGCTGACCTGGCGCGCGAGCGTGTAGACGAGCAGCAGGCAGCCGGCGCCGAGCAGCGCGATCCCGCTGCGCACGCCGAGCACCAGCTCGCGCGAGGGCAGCTGCCCGCGCGCGGCGCTCTCGCGCGGGCCGTCATCGGGATCCCAGGCGTAGTCGAGCGGGTCGCCCGGGCCGCGCAGCGCGAGTGCCCAGGCTCCGATCCAGTACTTGCCGACCGGCGGATTCGCGTTGCCGAAGCTCGCGAGCCCAGCGTCCAGCGGCTCCTGCTCCCAGCGGCCGGGGCGCGCGGTGTCCGTTAGCAGCTCGAAGGCCTGCGCGCCGGCCGTGATCCAGAGCGGCTCGTCCGGCAGCATCCCGCGCTGCGGATCTCGGGCCACGCTGACGAGCGCGACGCCGGCGGCGAGCAGGATCGCCAGCGGCAGCGACTCCGCCGCGAGTCGGCGGCACTGCGCCTTCAGCGTGCGGCCTCGCCGCGAGCCTGGCTCCTCACGACAGCCGTCGCCCGAGTCGCATGTGCTGACTACATTCCCCCCGGAATGGCCGAGACCGAGCGATTCTACCTCACGACCCCGATCTACTACGTGAACGACGAGCCGCACATCGGGCATCTGTTCACGACCACGGTTGCGGACGCGATCGCGCGCGCGCATCGCCTCGCGGGCGACGAGGTCTTCTTCCTGACCGGCACGGACGAGCACGCCGCGAAGGTCGTGGACTCTGCGGCCGAGCGCGGGCTCACGGCGCAGCAGTGGTCGGACCGCAACGCGGCCGCCTTTCGCGACGCCTTCGCGGAGTTCGGCATCGAGACCGACGATTTCATCCGCACCTCGGAGCCGCGCCACGCGCTCTTCGTGCGCGGCGCGATCGCGGCGCTGGTGCGCAGCGGGGACGTCTACCTCGGCGACTACGAGGGCTGGTACGACGCGTCGCAGGAGGAGTACGTGTCCGAGGGCCGGGCGCAGGAGCACGATTTCAAGTCGCCGGTCACGGGCCGGCCGCTGGTGAAGAAGCAGGAGAAGAATTACTTCTTCCGGCTCTCGCAATATCAAGAGCGGTTGCAGCGCCTGCTCGAGCTGCAGCCGGATTTCGTGCAGCCCGCCGCTCGCCGCAACGAGGTGCTGGGCCGACTCCAGGCCGGGCTGCTCGACGTCCCGATCTCGCGCACGGGCGCAGGCGACTGGGGCCTGCGCTTCCCGGGCGCCGAGCAGCACCTGATCTACGTCTGGATCGACGCGCTGCTCTCGTACACGACGGCCGTCGACCCCGCCCCGCGGCGGCGCTTCTGGCCCGCGCACACGCACCTGATCGCGAAGGACATCCTCTGGTTCCACGCGGTGATCTGGCCCGCGATGCTGCTCGCGCTGCAGGCGACGCCCGAGTACGCGTGGCTCGGATTGCCGCGCGGCGTCTACGCGCACAGCTTCTGGATCCGCGATGGCCAGAAGATGAGCAAGTCGCTCGGCAACTTCATCGGCCTCGTGCAGCTGCGCGAGCTCGTCGCGAGCTTCGGCCTCGACGCGCTGCGCTGGTTCCTGATCACGCAGGGCCCCCTCTCGACCGTCGACTCGGACTTCTCGCAGGCGCGTTTCGTCGAGGTCTACAACTCCGAGCTCGCGAACACGCTCGGCAACGCCTGGAACCGCATCGCGAACATGAGCGCGCGCTACCTCGGCGGCCGTTTCCCGCGCGCGAGCTCGCGCGGCGAGCTCTGCGAGCGCGCGCTCGCGATCCTCGCGCGCAGTGGCGAAGACGGCCCGCTCGGCCTCGGCCGCGCGCAGCGCGGCCTCGAGCTCGTGCGCGCAATCGACGCCTGCATCGACCGCACGGCGCCCTTCCGGCTCGCGAAAGATCCCGCGAACGCGGAGCGCGTCGCGGACATCCTCTACGAGTGCGCCGAGACCTATCGCATCGCGAGCCTGCTGTTGTGGCCCGTGCTGCCCGGGAAGATGGAAGAGGTCTGGCGGCGCCTCGGCCTGCGCGAATATCAGGACGCGCTGGCCGGGCGCGGCCGGGGACGCTTCGACGAGTGGTGTCGCTGGGGCGGCTTGCGCGCCGGCAGCCAGATCGCCGCCGGCGAGGCGCTGTTCCCGCGTCATCAACCCGAGGACTCCCCCGCCGCTACACGTGGGCACTCCGCGTGAGCGAGCCGAAGCGCATCTACCGCAGCGACTATCGCCCGCCGACCTGGTGGATCGACCGCGTCGACCTCGACTTCCGGCTCGGCACGGCGCTGACCCAGGTGCGCGCGCGCCTCGAGCTGCGGCGCAATCGCGAGGCCTCCGAGGACGCGCCGCTGGTGCTGGACGGCGAGCAGCTCGAGCTGCTCCGAGTTGCGGTCGACGGGCGTGTCCTCGCGCCGGGCGAGTACCTGCTCGCGGCCGAGACGCTGACGCTGCCGCGCCTCCCCGATCGCTGCGTGCTCGAGACCGAGGTCGCGATCCAACCGGACCAGAACACGCGGCTCTCGGGGCTCTACGCCTCGGGCTCGATGCTGTGCACGCAGTGTGAATCGCACGGCTTCCGGCGCATCACCTGGTTCCTGGATCGGCCCGACGTGATGGCGCGCTTCTCGGCGCGCCTCGAGGCCGACCGCGCGCTCTTCCCCGTGCTGCTCTCGAACGGCAACCGCGTCGAGCAGGGCACGCTGCCGGGCGGGCGCCACTACGTGCGCTGGGAAGATCCCTTCCGCAAGCCCAGCTACCTCTTCGCGCTGGTCGCGGGAGATCTGCGTTGCCACGCCGGCGACTTCACGACCCGCTCGGGCCGCGCAGTGCGGCTCGAGATCTGGGTCGAGCCCGAGAACCTGCCGAAGTGCGAGCACGCGCTGCGTTCGCTCGCGAACGCGATGGCCTGGGACGAGCGGGCGTTCGGCCGCGAGTACGACCTCGATGTCTACATGATCGTCGCGGTCAACGATTTCAACATGGGCGCGATGGAGAACAAGGGCCTGAACGTCTTCAACTCGAAGTTCGTGCTCGCGCTGCCCGAGACCGCGACCGACGACGACTACGAGGCGATCGAGGGCGTGATCGGACACGAGTACTTCCACAACTGGACCGGCAATCGCGTGACCTGCCGCGACTGGTTCCAGCTCACGCTGAAGGAAGGCCTCACGGTCTACCGGGACCAGGAGTTCAGCGCCGACCAGGCGTCCCGCGCGGTCAAGCGCATCGACAGCGTGCGGCAGCTCCGGCTCGCGCAGTTCCCCGAGGACGCCGGTCCGACGGCGCACCCGATCCGCCCCGAGTTCTACATCTCGATGGACAACTTCTACACCCCGACGGTCTACGAGAAGGGCTGCGAGGTCGTGCGCCTGTACGAGACGCTGCTCGGGCGCGACGGCTTCCGCCGCGGCATGGACCTCTACTTCGAGCGCCACGACGGCCAGGCGGTCACCTGCGACGACTTCCGCGCCGCGATGGCCGACGCGAACGGCGCCGATCTCGCCCAGTTCGAGCGCTGGTATTCGACGCCCGGCACGCCGATCGTCGAGGCCAGCGGGCACTACGACGCGCAGGCGCGCTGCTACGAGCTGGTGCTGCGCCAGCAGGCGCCCGAGACCCGCGCGGAGCACAGCTTCCTGCCCCTCCACATCCCGCTGCGCATGGGGCTGCTCGGCAGCGACGGCCGCGAGCTGCCGCTGCGCCTCGCGGGCGAGCCGGCGGCGGCTGCGGCGCCCACCACGCGCGTGCTCGAGCTGCGCGAATCCGAGCAGCGCTTCCGCTTCACGGGCATCGACGCCGCACCCGTGCCGTCGCTGCTGCGCGGCTTCTCGGCGCCGGTCGTGCTGCGCGCGGCACGGCCGCGCCGCGAGCTCGCGTTCCTGATGGCCCACGATCTCGACGCCTTCAACCGCTGGGAGGCCGGACAGACGCTCGCGCAGGAGCTGCTGCTCGAGATGGCGCAGGCGCAAGCCGAGGGGCGCCGCGCGCTGCTCGATCCGATCTACGTGGACGCATTCGGCGCGGTGCTGCGCGACTCGCAGCTCGATCTCGCTCTGAAAGCGCTCGCGATTTCGCTGCCTGCCGAGCGCGTGCTCGCGCAGGCGCAGGCCGTCGTCGACGTCGACGCGCTGCACGCGGCGCGCGAGGCGGCCATCGTCGCGCTCTCGCGCGAGCTGCGGAGCGAACTGGAAGCGCTCTACGCGCGGACTGCAGACCCCGGCCCCTATCAGGTGAGTCCGCAGGCGATCGCGCGCAGGCGCCTCGAGAACGCAGTGCTGCGCTACCTCTGCTGCGAGGGGCAGCCCGCGGAGCTCGAGCGCCTCTCCGCGAAGCTCGAGCGCGCGGACAACATGACCGACGCGCAGGCGGCGCTGGTGCTGCTAGCGGAGCATCCGGGCGCGGCGCGCGAGCGCGCGCTGGCCGCGTTCTACGAACGCTGGCGCCGCGATCCGCTGGTGCTCGACAAGTGGTTCAGCGTGCAGGCGCTGTCCCAGGCGCCGGACACGCTCGACTGCGTACAGCGCCTGGCCCGACACCCGGATTTCACGCTGCGCAACCCGAATCGCGTGCGCTCGCTCGTGACCAGCTTCGCACTCGGCAACCCCTGGCATTTCCACGCCCGCAGCGGAGTCGGCTACGGCTTCGCGGCCGATCACGTGCTCGCGCTCGACCCGCTGAATCCGCAGCTCGCCGCGCGCCTGGTCGGCTGCTTCAACGCCTGGCGTCGCTACGACCCCGCGCGCCAGACGCTGATGAAGGCCCAGCTCGAGCGCATCGCCGGGCGCGAGGGGCTCTCGAAGGACGTGTTCGAGATCGTCGACCGCGCGCTCCGGGGTTGACGCGGCTCCGCCTCAGACCGACGAGACATTCAAGCCGACGAAGATCGCAAGCCGCTTCGGCGCGCAGCGAGGCGAAGCCGAGCGGAGAGGGGGTGGTCCGGGCTGCGCCCGGACCGGGACCCCAAGGCCTGCCGGGCGCGCTACTGTAGAACGCCATTTCAGCCAGGATTCCGCGTGGTGTTGTACCGAACCGACGACCTCCGCATCGAGAACCTTCGCCCGCTGCTGCCCCCGGGCATCCTGATGGAGGAGCTCCCGCTCAGCGAGGCCGCGTCCGAGCTGGTCGCGCGCAGCCGAGCCGAGATCGCTCGGATCCTGACCGGCGAAGACGACCGGCTCGTCGCGGTGGTCGGGCCCTGCTCGCTGCACGATCCGAAGGCCGGCCTCGAATACGCGCAGAGGCTCCAGAAGCAGGCCGACGAGCTGCGTCAGGACCTCTGCATCGTGATGCGCGTCTACTTCGAGAAGCCGCGCACGACGGTCGGCTGGAAGGGCCTGATCAACGATCCACATCTCGACGGCAGCTTCGCGATCAACGACGGGCTGCGCCTCGCGCGCCGCTTCCTGCTCGAGCTGCTCGAGCTCGGGTTGCCGGCGGGGACCGAGTTCCTGGATCCGATCACGCCGCAGTTCATCTCGGATCTCGTCTGCTGGGGCGCGATCGGCGCGCGCACCTCGGAGAGCCAGGTGCACCGCGAGCTGACGTCGGGACTGTCGATGCCGGTCGGATTCAAGAACGGCACCGACGGTGGCATCCAGGTTGCGGTCGACGCGATCCTGTCGGCGCGGCACCCGCATCATTTCCTGTCCGTCACGAAGCAGGGCGTCGCGGCGATCGTCGCGACGCGCGGCAACTCGGACTGCCACCTGATCCTGCGCGGCGGCTCGAGCGGCCCGAACTACTCGGCGGAGCACCTGGAAAAGGCCACCCAGCTGCTCGAGAAGGCGAAGCTGCCGCGCCGTGCGATGATCGACTGCAGCCACGCGAACAGCGACAAGGACCACGCGCGCCAACCCGCGGTGCTCGACGCCGTGGCCGCGCAGGTCGCGGCGGGCAGCCGCGAGATCTTCGGCGTGATGCTCGAGAGCTTCCTCGTCGACGGCAACCAGGACGCGAGCAAGGGCGGCGCGCTCGTCTACGGCCAGAGCATCACCGACAAGTGTCTCGCCTGGGAGCGCACGCAGCCGCTGCTGCTGCGCCTCGCAGCCGCAGTGCGCGAGCGGCGCTCGCGCAGCGCAGGCGCGGCGGCCTGAGCGCCGCGCGCACAGCGGTTGCGTCGCCCGGCGCCCCCACCGCCCCGTGAGTGCGGCGGCGCCGGCGCGCTCGCGCTTCCGCGTCCAATTCATCCACGGCCTCGAGGGCAGTCCCCAGGGCAGCAAGGCGCAGCTGCTCGCCGCGCACTTCGACGCGCTCACGCCCGCGATGAACACACTCGATTTCGAAGCCTGCGTCGCGAGCCAGGCGCGCGTGCTAGGCGAATTCCGCCCACAGCTCCTGATCGGGTCCTCCTTCGGCGGCGCGGTCGCGGTCGCGCTGCTGCAGCGCGAGCTCTGGCGCGGACCGACGCTGCTGCTCGCGCAGGCCGCGCAGCGCCTCGGCCTCGAGCCGCGGCTGCCGCAGCAGGTGCCCGTGTGGATCGTCCACGGCCTGCGCGACGAGCTCGTCGATCCCGAGGACTCGCGCGCGCTCGCGCAGAGCGGCACGCCGGGCCGGGTCCGGCTCGTGCTGCTCGATGACGACCACCCGCTCTCCGGCTTCGTGGAGGGGGGAGGGCTCGTAAGCCTGGTGCGCGAGATCGAGTCGGGAATCGCAGGGAGCTGAGGCTCGCCTACTCGTCGGAGCAGGAATCGGAATCGATGTGCTCGACCTCGTAGCTGCAGGCGGTCGAGACGCCGTCGAGGCCCAGCGGGAGGATCGCGTTCGGCGCGCTCGAACTCGGGCGACGTGCGAATCGACCAGGACGAGGTGTTGCGATTTCCGACGCAGGGCGTGCTCGGCATGCGACCCCCGTGAGGGCCATGGGTACGCCGAATCGGAGCGCGGGCGGGGTGCTACGCTGCGCCCGCTTTTCGCGCAACGTCTGCAAGGAGCCTGCATGCGACCCGGTGACGTCGACCTCTCGGACCCCGCGAGCTTCCAGAATGGCCCGCCCCACGAATACCTGCGCGTGCTGCGGCGTGAAGCGCCCGTGCACTGGAACCCGCCGCCGGCCGAGCAGAAGACGGTCAACGCGATCCGCAAGGGCTTCTGGGTGCTCACGAAGTACGACGACGTGGTCCACGTCTCCCGCAACCCGAAGCTCTTCTCCTCCGCAGTCGGCGCGCCCTTCCTCTGGGACATGGACGAGGAACATCTCGGCGGGATACGCGCGATGATGCTCGGCATGGATCCGCCCCAGCACGTGCGTTACCGCCGCATCATCTCGCGTGGCTTCACGCCGAAGATGGTCTCGCAGCTCGAGCCGGTGATCCGCAAGCACGCGATCGAGATCGTGGCGCGCATCGCGTCGCGCGGCGAGTGCGAGTTCGTCGAGGATCTCGCCTGCGAGCTGCCGCTGACCTTGATCTGCGAGCTGATGGGCATTCCGAACCAGGACCGCAAGAAGATCTCCGACTGGTCGAACCAGATGATCGGGGCCGACGATCCCGACATGCGCGCCGCGCCGGGACAGGAAGGCATGGCCGCGGTCGCGATGTGGATGTACTGCAACGAGCTCGCGGCGCGCAAGAAGCAGCAGCCGGACGACACGCTGGTCTCGCTCTACCTGAACGGCGAGGTCGAGGGCGAAAAGGTCAGCGAGCTCGAGCTCAATCACTTCTTCGTGCTGCTCGCCGTGGCCGGGAACGAGACCACGCGCAACGCGACCTCCCATTTCATGCGCCTGCTCTTCGAGCATCCCGAGCAATACCAGCTGCTGTGTTCCGACGTCGAGCGCTACCTCCCGGGCGCGATCGAGGAGGTGCTGCGCTATTCGCCGCCGGTGATGAACTTCCGGCGCACCGTGACACAGGACACCGAGATCCGCGGCGTCCCGATCCCCAAAGGCGATAAGGTCTACCTCTGCTATCCCGCGGCGAACCGCGACGAAGACGTGTTCGAGGACGGCGAGCGCTTCGACATCACGCGCGAGAAGAACGACCACCTCTCCTTCGGCATCGGCGAGCACTTCTGCCTCGGCTCGAACCTCGCGCGCATGCAGCTGCGCTCGATCCTGCGCGAGGTGCTGACGCGCCTGCCCGATCTGCGGCGGGTCGGCGCGCCGCTCGTGCAGCGCAGCAACTTCATCCACGGCATCAAGGAGATGCGCGTGCGCTTCACACCTTCGGTGTGAAGTGCCGGGCACGCTGATCACGCTGCCCTGTGGCAGCCGCGTGCGCGCCGCGGCGTCGTACCATCGCCGCGAGCACGATTCGGAGCGCAGTTTCGGGCTCTATCTCGACCCGCACTGGGCGCCCAGCTGGCCGGCCGAGGTCGTCGGCTGGGAGAACCTCGGCCTCCCGCATGATTTCGAAGTCGCGGCGGTCGCAATCCGCAGCGCCTACGAGCGCGCGCGCCGCGGCGAGCTGGTCGAGATCGGCTGCCAGGCGGGCATCGGTCGCACCGGAACCGTGATCGCCTGCATGGCGATCCTGGCCGGAGTCGCGCCGACGCAGGCGGTCGCCTGGGTGCGCGCGAACTATCTCGTGCGCGCGGTCGAAACGCGCTCCCAGGAGTGGTGGGTCGCGTGGTTCGCGGGCTGGCTCGGCGTCGCGCCGATGCCCGCGCAGCTGGAGCGCTCCGCGTGATCCCGCCGCCGGTGATGCTCGAGCTGCGGCTGAACGAGTACCCGTCGCGGCCTGCCCGCGCTCTGCGAGTTTCCGCCGCGCGGTCGGCGTCTGGCGTGGGTCGTGCTCGCGCCCGGCGACGCCCGCGGAGGCGCGCGGGTGGCTGCAGCTGCCGAAGACCAGGCGCGGTGAGCGGTTTTCGCTTCGCGGCCTTCGCGCTGTGCGCGGCGCTCCTCGGCGCTGGGCCCGCGGTCCGACTCTCCGCGGAGCAGCCGGCTCCCGCTGCGCTCGCGGCCGCTCCGACACCCGAGCCGGAGCTGATTGCGGTCGTCGACGTCGCAACACGCGCGGAACGGACGTTGCAGCGCCTGCGCGACATCGAGCGCGGGCTGTCGTCGAAGCCGGCGCTGGTCGCGATCGAGAAGGCGCTGCCGGAGCGCGGGCGCGAGCTCGCCGCCCGCGCGGCGACGAGCCGCGAGCTGCTACAGACGCAGCACACGCGGCGCGCGCTCGACGACCTCCAATTCGAGTGGAGCCGAGACGCGCGGACGCTCTCCAACTGGCGCAAGACGCTCACGCTGCGCGCCGCCGAGCTCGAGGCGATCCAGCGGGAGCTCGCGCGCGAGGCCGAGCTGTGGCAGCGCAGCGGGGAGCACGCGCGTGGGCAGAAGGCGCCACCCGAGGTCGACGAACGCATCCAGGAGACGCGGCGCGCGATCCCTGCGACGGCGCAGAACACCGAGCTTGCGCTGCGCGGCGTGCTCGCGCTCCAGAATCGCGTCGCCGAGGATCTGGTGCTCGCGACCGACGTGATCGAGGAGATGGACGCCGCGCGCAGCCGCACGCGGGAAGGGCTGCTCGAGCCGGATGCGCCGCCGGTGTGGCGCAAGCTCCCGGAGGCGCAGAACCACCTATCGCTTCTGGACGAGATACGAGCTTCGTTCGCGCGCGATTGGGAGCTGATGCGGACCTACGCGCAGCAGTCCCAGGCGGGTCTGATCGCGATTCCGTTCTGCTTCGCCGCCGCGCTCGCAGCCGGTCGCGCGCTGCGCCGCCGCGTCGCGTCCTGGAGCGACAGCGATCCGGCCCTCGGGCGCGCGCGCGGCGTCTTCGAGCGGCCGGTTGCCGCGGCGCTGCTGGTGACCTGGCTCTGCGCGATCCTCGCGAATCCGGAGGCACCCTCCGGGGCGCGTCACGTCGCGGGGCTGTTGTTCCTCGCACCGCTGCTGCGCATCCTGCAGGTGCTCGTGCACCCGCTGCTGCACCCGGCGCTGTACGCGCTCGCGACCTTCTCGCTCGTCGACCGCTTCCGGGATCGCGTCGCAGCGGTCCCGCGGCTGGAGCGCGTGATCCTGGCGATCGAGCTCTTCGCGGCGCTGCTGTTCCTGATCGCGTTGCTGCGGCAGCCGAGCCTGCGCGGGATCGGCGGAGCTTCGGCGCGGGTGCTGTTCGGGGCCGGGCGCCTCGGCGCCGGGCTGCTCGGCGTCGCTCTGCTCGCAACGCTCGCGGGCTACGTCGACTTCGGCAGCCTGCTCGGGGAGGGCGCGCTCGGCTGCGCGTACCTCGGGGTCGCGGTCTACGCCTGCATGCGCGTGCTGCAGGTCGCGCTGCGCGTCGCGCTCGAGACCGACGCGGCGCAGCGGGTGCAGCTGTTGCGGCGCCGCACGCAGCGCATCCGGCTGCAGTCGGATCGGCTGCTGCGCTGGGCGGCGACGGCGCTGATTGCGTTCGGAGCGCTCGAGCTCTTCGACCTGCGCGACCCGCTATTCGCCTACGCGGCGCTGGTGTTGACGACGCCGCTCGAGATCGGGACGGTCGGACTCTCGCTCGGGGATCTCGTCGCATTCGCGATCAGCATCGCGGCCTCCTTCGCGCTGGCCGGCGCGGTGCGGGCGCTGCTCGAGGACGAAGTGTTTCCGCGCGTCTCGCTGCCGCGCGGAGTGCCGAACGCGCTCGCGAGCGCGTCGCGCTACACGATCCTGCTGCTCGGATTCCTGTTCGCGGTTGCGGCGGCGGGTGCGGATCTCTCGCGCTTCGCGGTGCTCGCGGGAGCCCTCGGCGTCGGCATCGGCTTCGGCCTCCAGAACGTCGTCAACAATTTCATCTCGGGCTTGATCCTGCTCTTCGAGCGGCCGGTGCAGGTCGGCGACCAGATCGAGGTCGGCGGCGTGATCGGCGAAGTGCGGCGGATCGGCATTCGCTCCAGCACGATCCGCACCTTCCAGGGCGCCGAGGTGATCGTGCCGAACGCCAACCTGATCTCCGAGCAGCTCGTCAACTGGACGCTCTCCGACCGCCAGCGGCGGATCGAGCTGCCGGTCGGGGTTGCGTACGGGAACGAACCCGAGCGCGTAATCGAGATCCTGCTCGGGGTCGCGCGCACGAATCCCGAGCTGCTGTCGGATCCGGAGCCGGTCGCGCTGTTCACGGGCTTCGGCGCGAGCTCACTCGACTTCGAGCTGCGCGCCTGGACCGCGAACTTCCAGAGCTTCCCGCTGACGCGCAGCTCGCTCGCGACGGCGGTGCATCGCGCGCTCGCCGAAGCCGGCATCCAGATCCCATTCCCGCAGCAGGATCTGCATCTGAAGAGTGTGAGCCCGGGAGTGCGCGAGCAGCTGCGCTGATTGCCGCGCCCCCCGCCCCGCGGCACGGGGCTCTGCTCAGCGGAGCGGGGACACGCGCGTTGCGCTGCTGCGCAGCAGCGCGGCGATGCGCTCGCGCTCGGGCAGCCGCGAGGCGAGCACGCGGCTCGCGAGTGCGCGCGTCTCGCGCTCGGCCTCGACGTAGCGAAGCGCCAGGTCCGCGATCGCGGCCGGCTCCATCCCCTCGAGGTAGGCGAGGCCCTCGCGGTAGACGATCGTTCCGGCCAGCGACTTCGCAATCGCGTCGCAGGCGTAGCCGCGCGGCAGCTGCGTGCGCAGCCGCCCGACCGCGCGCTCGCGCAGCACCGGCGGCAGGTACTCCTCCATCAATGACCACAGGCGCTCGGGCTCTTCGCGCTCGATGCGCGCGAGGCAAGGGCCGATCGCGTCCGAGGCGGCGATCAACACGCGCGAGAGCCGCGTCGAGAGCTCCGGCAGCGGGATGCCGGGCCGGTAGCGCGCTTCCCGCATCAGGAACTCGGCCTCGCGCCGCGCGAGGTCGCGCAGCCGCACGATCACCTCGCCGACGAAGCGCTCCTTGACCGAGAGGAACTCGTCCTCGGAGAGCAGCATGCTCGCGAGGATCTCGAAGCTGCTCGTGATCACGCCGCATTTGTTCGCGGAGCTGTCCTTCACGATCAGTACGCCGCGGCGCGACAGCTCGCGCCGCGCTTCGGGCGTGAGGAACAGGTTCGCCCCCTCGACGATCAGCTTCGCCGAGGGCTCGTTCGTGGCGGTCAGGAACTCGCGCCAGTTGCCCTCGTGCAGCGTGCGCGGGCGACCGCCCGCGGGCACGAAGGCGTCCGCTACGACGCGGTTGTGCAGCGTGTTGCGCAGCTTGGTGCCATTCGGCTCGTGCAGCGCGACCACGCGCCCCTCGGGCCCGAGGCGAGCGCGCTCGAAGCTGGCCACCGGCAGTCCGGCCGCGACCAGACGCAACAGCTCGGCGTGGTCGAGGCCCTGCGGATCCTCGGCGCAGCCGCTGCCGTCGGCGATCCCGACGATGCGCGCGTGTTCGGCGTAATCCCGGTGCAGGATGCGGATCGTGTTGCCGCCGACGTCGCCGTCGGGGCCGCCGGTCAGCTTCAGCGTGAAGGGGCGCGCGCGCGGATCGATGCCGCAGGCCTTCAGCGCGGCCTCGAGGAACACGCTCAGACCCTCGCTGGTCACGCCGTAGGTCTTGTGGTTGATACCCGCGCCGGGCTTGCTGCTCATGAACGAATTCGGGACCGGGTAGCCGCGACTCGCTGCGTGCTCGACGATCCAGGTGATCAGCTCGGTGGTGACGTTCTCGTCGGGCCCGAGGTAGAGGCGGTCCATCTCGGCCGGCTTCGAGGAGCTCCCGGCGCGCGTGTGGGCGCCGGGGATGACCATGTCGAGCAGCGCGCTCGCAAAGGCCTTCGCGCAGAGGTCGACGCGGCCGAGCGGAGCGACCAGCACCACCCCCTTCGCTCCGCCCTCGGGAATGTCCTTGTTCTTGAGCTGCTGGGCGAAGGCGAGGCCATAGGCCTCGTCGTAGAGCCGTTCGGCCTCGCGGAAGAACTGCTCGCGGCCCTTCGGAGTCACCAGGCGCAGCCCGCCGCGCGCGATCGGTCGGAAGCGCAGGTGGAAGCCGTCGAAATCGCGCCCGTGCACGAAGAGTACGCCGTGGGGCAGCTCCTCGCGATTCGCAGCCTTGAGCAGCGCGGGGTCGAGCTCGAGTGCGAGCGCGTAGCGGCCGCGCCGGTGGAGGTTGCTGGCACGGGTCGCGAGCACTGCGCGCAGCAGCGTCTGGAACACCTCGCGCTCCGATTCGTCGTCGAGGCTCTCCTCGATCGCGCGCTCGATCTCCTCCCGCATCGCGGTGAACGCGGTGTCCGCGAGCGGCGCTTCGGGATCGAAGCGGCGCTCGAAGAGCTCGGCGATGCGGATCGCCAGCGGCAGGTGCTCGTCCACGCACTCGATCACGTGCTTGCGCGTGAACGCGAGCGGGTTCAGCGCGGTCAACACCTGGTGTGCGAGGTGGCAAAGCGCCTGGAGCGCTTCGGCGCGCGAGAGATCCGCAGTCGGGAGCTTGCGCCACAGGCGCAGCGCGGCCTCGTCGAGCCACTTGAGGCGCATCAGGTCCTCGCGCAGCGGCTCGAAGGGATCGCCGTCTCCTGCGGGCTCCTTCTCCCAGCGCACCAGGAAGCTCAGCAGGCAGACGTTGTCGCCTTCGGGCGTGTCGAAGCGGTCGAGGCGTGCGCTGCGAATGTCGATCTCATGCCGGCCGAAGACGCGCGAGATCCGCCGCAGCATCTCCTGGGGGCTGCAGTTGCCGACCGCGACGACCAGCTGCGCGAGCGGGCTCGCCGCCAGGGTTTCGATCTCGACGCGGCAATCCTCGGATCCGCGCAGCGACTCGAAGAGCCGGAAGTGGCGGCAGATGCGCTGCGGCGGCGCGCTCAGCAGGTAGTCGGCGGCGCAGCGTGCGAAGTGCTCTTCGAGCGCGGGCGCATCGAGGTCGCGCTCCTCGCGCGCGGCGTGCGCGAGGACCTCGCGTGCACTCGCGGATTGCAGTGGATCGCCCGGGTCGAAGCGCGGCGCGTCGCCGAGCTCGAATACGTCGAGCACCAGGCGCCCGTCGTTCGAGGTGTGCACGGTGCAGGAGCGCAGCGCGCGTTCCGAGGGCAGCAGTTCGAGCAGCTCTGCCAGCTGGCCGGGATAGTTGCGGTCCCCGAGGTAGGTGAAGCGACTGCCGTCCTCGTGGCGCAGGATCAGCTCCTGCGAGAGGCCGGAGGCCTCGGCCGCGATCACGGCCTTGATGTGCGCGAGCCGCGTCTCGAAGTCGGTGCCGCGGAAGTAAGAGGCCGGCATCGTCGCGAGGAAGCGCGGCACGACGCGCTCGGCCGCGTGGCGCAGCTCCGCGGTCATGCGCTCGACGAGCGCGAGCGGGTCGGGCAGCTCGCTTTGGCACTCGGCGTCGCTGCGCTCGGATTGCGTCATCGGAGCTCCTGCGGAACGGGCGGCGGTGGAGGCGAACCACCCCGTATCGCCCGGACGCGGAGCCCGGATGAGAAGTCGACGCCGAGAAGCCGGTTATTTCGCGAGGAGCTCGAGGTCGTCTCCGAGGGAGGCCTCGCCGGCGCGGGTCTGGCAGCCGAGCTCGAGGAAACGCCCCATGCGGCGGCGGCGCTCCGGGTCGGCCAGGCACTGGTCGAACGCGATCTGCTCGCCCAGCAGCGCAGACTGGGTGTCGATCGCTGCCGCGTTGATCACGGACTTCGCCTGCGCGATCGCCTGCGCGGGAAAGCTCGCGATCCGGCACGCGAGGTGATCGACGAAGGGGCCGAGCTCCTCGGGGGGCAGCGCGCGGTTGATCCAGCCGTAGCGCTCGGCTTCGGCCGCCGAGAAATCGGCGCCCGAGAGAATGATCTCCGCCGCGCGTGCGCGTCCGACCAGGCGCGCGAGGCGCGCGCTGCCGCCCGCACCCGGGATGATGCCGAGCCCAATTTCCGGCTGGCCGAAGACCGCGCGGCCCAGGGCCGCGAAGCGCATGTCGCAGGCGAGGCAGAATTCGCTGCCGCCACCGCGCGCGAAGCCCTCGATCTGCGCGATCGTGACCTTCGACATGCTGCGGTAGCGATCCAGCACCTGGTGCACCCAGGGCAGGCCGGCTGGCGGCGGCGGAACCGCCTCGGGGAGCTGCAGGATCCCGTTCACGTCGCCGTGTGCGATGAAGAAGTCCGGATCCGCACTGCGGAACACGATCACGCGCACACGCGCGTCGGCCTCGAGCAGGCGGCCGAGCTGATCGAGCTGTCCGAGCAGGTCGCCGTCCAGCAGATTCATCGGCGGGTGATCGATCCGGACGCCCGCGACGCCGCGGTCGAGGACCAGCTGGAGACTCGGGAACTTGGCTCCGCTCATGCCGCCTCCGGATCGGGGATGGCCCGCATCATGAGGCCGCGGGGAGGCCGGCCGCAAGCCAGACGCGGTCCCGCCGATAAGGAGATCAGGGGAGAGGGGCCGGTCTGCATCGGGGCCGGCGGGACGGGATATGGCTCGGAGCTTGCTCATCTTGCCCGCTGCTCTCGCGCAGTTGCCGCGCGTCACGCTCGGCGTGTTGCTCGCGTCGCTGCTGCTGCAGCTCGGCACCGCGATCGGCTTCGACGCTCGCCTGCGCGAGGCCGACCGCGAGCTGCGCGACGCGGTCGCGCTCTTCGTGCAAGACCCGATGCTCGCGATCCCGCCGCGTCTTGCGCCTGTGCTCTCGGATCGGATGCCGGGCTACGAGGGCAACGCGGCCTTCGACTTCTTGAAACGCCGCAATGATCCCGCGCGCCAGGCCGAGTTCGATGCGCTCACGGCACGTGGTCTGGTACAGCTGGACGCGCACCCGCAGCGCGTGATCGGCTTCGTACCGGCACGCCCGAGCGCAGTGAGCTGGCTGCTGCATCCGCTCGCGCACGCGGGCCTGCTGCACTGGCTCGCTGCCGCGCTGCCCTTCGCGTTCGCCGCGGGAGCGCTCGAGCGACTCTGGGGCTGGCGCTTCCTGGCTGCAGTGCTGCCGGTCGCGAGTGCGCTCTCGGCGCTGGCCTTCCGCGCGCTCGATCCGGATTTCGATCGGCCACTGCTCGGCCTCGGCAGCTGGTCGGCCGCGCTGGTCGCGGCCTTCGCACTGCGCATGCGCGCGGCGCGCGT
This sequence comes from uncultured Spirochaetales bacterium, assembly GCA_964437835.1. Classification (GTDB taxonomy): domain Bacteria; phylum Myxococcota_A; class UBA9160; order UBA9160; family SMWR01; genus CAYTJA01. Next base: position 4,806 of record CAYTJA010000380.1, on the reverse strand, counting down.
CGACCTCTTCGGCTGGCTGCGTCCGATCGCCGAGCTCGAGTGGCGCGCGCCGGCGTGGTCGCTCGCGGCGCTGTTCGCGGTCTGTGAGCTGCTCGCGTGGCTCGGATCGGGCAGCGCACTGGCTCCGAGCTTGCGCGCGCATCCGGCGCTCGGCACGCATCTGTTCTGCGCTGCGTTAGGCAGCCTCTGCGCGTTCGCGATCGAGCGCAGCGGCGCCGAAGCGCGTCTCGGAGGGGTGCCGCCGCAGCAGCGCTCGGCGCTCGCACCGCCGCGAACGCTGCGCAACAGCCGGGAGGCGATCGCGCAGGGCCGTGCGGCGCGCGCCGCGGGGCAGCTCGAGCTCGCGGTCGAAATCCTGGCCGCCGAAGCCCGCCGCAGCCCCGGCCACCGCGAGCTCGGCATCGAGCTCTGGGAGGTCGCCTGCCAGCACTCGCAGCCGAGCCGCGCGTTCCCCGCGATGCAGGCGCTGATCGCGAGCGAGCTGCGGCGGGGCGCGGTCGACGAGGCGGTGTCGCACTGGCAGCGCATCGCGCAGGTCGAGCGCCGAGCGGTGCTCGAGGCCGAGACTCTGCTGCTGCTCGTGCCGCGCATCCAGCAGCACTGCGGCGAGGCCGAGCTGCAGCTCGCACTCGAGCAGCTGCTGCGGGACCCGAAGCTCGAGTGCAACGCGGAGCTGCTGCTGCGCGTCGCAGAGCTCGCGGCGCCGCAGGGCGGGAAGCTGGCCCGGGAAGCGGTCGAGACATTGCGCGAACTGCACGATCTCGCTCCCGCGCAGCAGCGGCTCGTCGCTGAGCTCGCGCGCCGGGCCGGCCTCGCGGCGGAGGGCGAATCCGCCGAGGCGACTCCGGTCTCGGCGTCGGGCGCGGGCGCGTTCTACGAAGAGCAGGACCGCAGCGCCTTCGGCAGTCTCGCCGAGGCGACCGAGCTGACAGAGCTCACGTCGCTGCAGGAAATCGAGACGCTCCCCGAGGCGCGCCTGTTTCCAGCCGTGACCGTGCGCGCGGGCGTGCCGCTCGAGCTGCGCGAGGATGGCATCGTGCTCGAGATCGACGCACGCGGGCGCCGCAAGCTGCCTTACGCGCGCGTGCGCGGAGTCGCCTTCGCGGGCGTGCGCGGCCTCGCGCCGCGCGCGATTCTGGTCATCGACCTGCTGCTCTCGGACCCGACTCCCAGCGCGCAGCCGCTCGAGGTCGTGCGGCTGCGCAGCGACGGCTTCAATCCGCTGCGCCTCGCGCCAGAGGCGAAGGGCGCACTCGAGGGGCTCCAGAGCTTCGTCTCGGAGCTCGCCCGGCGCGCGCGGGTCGAGGTGATTCCGCCCGCAGCCCTGGGCCGCGTCGCGACCTACGACTCGCTCGCCGAGTACGAGCGGCGCGTGCTGCGGGTCTCGAGCGGAGACAAGCCCTCGAGCACCTGAAACCGCGAGCAGACGCCGCGTGCGCCGCGTGGCAGACTGCCGCGCGATGTCCACCGCTGTCGATCCGGTCGCCCAGATTCCCGACTTCCCGGTCCAGCGCGAGCGGCTGCCCGGCCGCGGCCTCTCGCTCGCGTTCTGGCGCGAGGGCATCGGCGGCTATCCGCTGCTCTTGATCCACGGCTTTCCCGAGACGAAGCGAATCTTCGCGCGCAACGTCGCTCCGCTCGTCGCCGCCGGCTTCGAGGTGATCGTCCCGGACCTGCGCGGCTTCGGAGATTCGGACTTCGCAGCCGACGGGTACAGCGATCCGGTCGCGTTTTCGCTCGATCTGCACGCGCTCGTGCACGCTGTGTTCGGACACGCGCAGATCGGCGTCGCCGCGGGCGACGTCGGCGGCGCAGTGCTGCCGGATCTATCGGCGCGGTTTCCGGGCTTCGTCTCGCGCCAGTGCATCTTCAACACGCTCGCGCCGCCGCTCGAGGCGCTCTACGCCGAGGCCGGCATTCCGAGCGAGCAGGCGGCGTTTCCGATCCGGGACTACTTCGAGCGCCAGGGCCGCGACGCCGACGGCTTGGCGGCCCTGCTCGCGACGCCCGCGCTGCGCCGCGCATACATCGCCAGCATGTACTCGCACCGGCTGTGGGCGGCGCCAGGCAGCTTCACGCCCGCCGAGATCGACTGGATGACGGAACCCTTCGCAGACGCCGCGCGCCTGCGCGCGAGCTTCGGCGTCTACGAGATCGGCGCCGGCCGCCGGCCGCTGGAAGGCGTGCCGATGCTCTTCGAGCCGAATCTCACCGAAACGCTGATCCTCTACGGACCCGAGGACCACGTCGTGGGGCCGTCCTTCGTGCGCCGCTGCGAGCTGGCGTTTCCGAATCACCGCGGGCCATTCCTCGTGCCCGGCGCCGGGCATTTCCTGCAATGGGAGCGCTCCGAGATCTTCGATTCAGCGCTGATCCTGTTCTTCAGAGACTTGCTGGCGAGGAGATGATGGCGCTAGGCGCTCAGTCGCTCGCGCAGCAGGCGGCGAGACCAGAGCAGCAGGCCCGCGGCGACCCCGAGCGAGTAGGCGACGTCCCAAAGGTGTACCAGCGACCACTCGCCGCTGAAGGCGCCGCGCGCGATGCGCACCGGGTGCAAGAGCGGCAGCAGCTCCGCGAGCCACAGCCAGACGCCCGAGAGGCGCTCTGCGAGGGGAAAGAACACATCTGCGAACAGAAACAGCGGTGTCAGGAAGAGCGTGTAGTAGAAGCTGAACAGGTCGAGGCTCGGCACGCGCAGCGTGAAGGCGAGGCCGAGCCCCGAGAAGAGCAGGCCCGCGAGCGGGATCGCCGGCAGCGCGAGCAGCGCGCGCGGCAGCGGCGCGAGGCCGAACAGACACACCACCAGGAAGAACGCGCCGCCGTAGATCGCGACGCGCGTCATCGCCCACAAGAGCTCCCCCGCGAGCACGTCGTCGGGCTGGATCGGCGTCGTCAGCATCGCGTCGTAGGTGTTCTCGTAGTGCATGCGCACCCAGACGTTGTAGGTGGTCTCGAAGCTCGCACCGTTCATCGCGGCCACGCAGACGAGGCCCGGCGCGAGGAATTCGCCATAGCTCATGCCGCTCATGCCCGAGACGTAGGAGCCGACGCCGACGCCGATCGAAGTCAGGTAGAACACCGGCTCAAAAAAATTTGGCAATAGGTTGACCATCCAGGTCTGGGCGTACATCGTCGCGTTGCGCGCCCAGACCGCGCGCGCCTGCGGGAACGAGACACTCATCTCGGCGGGCTCATGCGCTCTCCTGCAGGTGCGTGCCCGTCACCGCGAGGAACACGTCCTCGAGATTCGCGCGGCGAATCGAGCGCGTGCGCAGCGTGCCACCGCCGCGCGCTTCGAGGTGGCGCGCGAGCGCGGCGGCGTCGTCGGCGAAGAGCAGCAGACGTCCGCCCGCGCGCAGCTTTGCCAGCGGGGCGCCGAAGCCCGCGCACAGCTGCGGCTCGTCGGATTCGCTGCACTCGAGCTCCGCGGCGTTCCCGTGCAGGTGCCTCGCGATCAGCTCGCTCGGACTGCCCTGTGCGAGCACGCGCCCCTGGCTCATGATCGCGACGCGATCGCAGAGCCGCTCGGCCTCGTCCATGTAATGCGTGGTGAGCAGCACCGTCGTGCCGCGCGCGCAGAGCTCGCGGATGCGCGCCCAGAGCGCGAGGCGGACCGCCGGGTCGAGGCCGGTCGTCGGCTCGTCGAGGATCAGCAGCTCCGGCGCATTCAGCAGCGACATCGCCACCGCGACGCGCCGCTGGAAGCCGCCCGAGAGCTGCGAGGTGGGCAGGTCCGCATGCGAGCCGAGCTCGAGGAATTCGATCTGCTCTTCGACGCGTCGCGAGAGCAGCGGCTCCTGGATCGCGTGGTAGCGCGCCGTGATGCGCAGGTTGACGCGCGCAGAGAGGCTCTCGATCAGCGCGTTCTCCTGCAGCGTGACGCCGAGCCGAGCGCGCACCGCTCGCGTGTGCGCGGCGACGTCGAGGCCGAACACGCGTACCTCTCCCCGCGTCGGGCGCGTGACGCCGTAGATCATGCGCAGCGCGGTCGTCTTGCCGGCGCCGTTGGGACCGAGCAGGCCGAAGCAGCCTCCCGCCGGAACTTCGAGATCGAGGTCGTCGACCGCGACCCGGTCCCGGTAGCACTTGGAGACTCCGCGCAGCTGGACGATCGGGGCGAAATCAGCGCTGGCGGGCATGGGGGCGCGTAGGGTACAACGCGGCGCGGAGGTCTCCGACATGGGCCGGCTCGATCGCAAGGTGGCGCTGGTGACGGGCGCGGGGCAGGGCGTCGGCCGCGGGATCGCGCTCGCGCTGGCCTCCGAGGGCGCCTGGATCGCGGTCTCCGGGCGCAGCGAGGGCAAGCTTCAGCCGGTCTGCAAGGAGGTCGAGGCGCGCGGCGGCCGCGCGATCGCGCTGCGCTGCGACGTCGGCGTCGAGGCGGACGTCGCAGACTGCGTGAAGCGCAGCCTCGACGTCTTCGGCCGTCTCGACATCCTCGTCAACAACGCGCAGGAGGTCCCCTTCGGGACGCTGCTCGAGCTCAGCGAGCGCGATTTCGATGCCGGCTGGCGCAGCGGACCGCTCGCGACGCTGCGCTTCATGCGCGCGTGCCACCCGCATCTGAAAGGCGGCGGCAGCATCGTGAACCTCGGCACGGGCGCGGCGCTGCGGCCGGATCCGGTCGGCTATGGCGGCTACGCGGCGGTCAAGGAGGCTATACGCGCGCTCACGCGCGCGGCGGCGGTCGAGTGGGGGCCCGACGGGATCCGCGTGAACGCGGTGATTCCGCTCGCGTCTTCGCCCGGCCTCGAGAGCTGGATCCGCACCCGGCCCGAGGAATCGGCAGCGTTCATGGCGACGGTG
>CAYTJA010000379.1:0-13343 GCA_964437835.1 uncultured Spirochaetales bacterium | reverse complement strand
GGTGACCGTGGCGCTGCGCCGGACGAAGCTCGATGCACCCCGCGGCCAGGGGCTCCTCGATTTCATCTCGCCCGAGCGCTTCACGATCCTTCCGAACACCGCGGGCTGCTACTCCGTCGAAGACGCCGTCACCACCGCGCGTCTCGGCCGCGAGCTGCTCGGCACCGAGCTCGTGAAGCTCGAGGTGATCGGGGACGAGCGCACGCTGTTCCCCGACGTTGCCGCAACGCTGACGGCCGCGCGGATCCTCGTCGACGAAGGCTTCACGGTGCTGCCCTACGTGACCGACGACCCGGTCGCCTGTCAAAAGCTGGCCGCGATGGGCTGCGCGGCCGTGATGCCGCTCGCGGCGCCGATCGGCTCGGGCATGGGCATCCGGAATCCCGCGAATCTGCGCATCATCCTCGAGACGGTCGAGGTTCCCGTGATCGTGGACGCGGGCGTCGGCACCGCGAGCGATGCGGCGCTCGCGATGGAGCTCGGTTGCGCTGCCGTGCTGATGAACACCGGCATCGCGGCGGCCAAGGACCCCCTGAAGATGGCCCGCGCGATGAAGCTCGGAATCGAAGCCGGACGCCTCGCCTACGAAGCCGGCCGCATGCCGCGGCGCCTCTACGCGCAGGCCTCGAGCCCCCTCGACGGCCTCGCGAGCTTCTAGTCGGCCGTGACAGCCGAGCGCGCCTCGGCGCGGCCCGGGCGCGCGCGGGCGATCCTGTGCCTCGTTGTCGACCGGCGCCTGGTTGGATCCGAGCTGCCCAGGTGCATCGCGGATGCCGTGCGCGGAGGCGTCGACTGGGTCCAGATCCGCGAGCGCGAGCTCTCGGGAGCCGCGCTGCTCGCGCTCGCGGACGCCATCACGAGTGCTGCGCGCCGAGCAGCCGAGGGCCGCGCTGAGCCCCTGCGCGTGCTCGTGAACCGGCGCGTCGACGTCGCGCTCGCCTGCGCCGCGGACGGCGTCCAGCTCGGCTTCGACGCCCTGGATCCGGAGACCGCGCGCGCACTGCTGCCGGCCGGCGCTCTGATCGGAGTCTCCTGCCACAGCCCCGAGGAGGTCGCGCGCGCGGCTGCAGTCGCGAGCTACGCGCAGCTCGCCCCGATCTTCCAGCCGCTCTCGAAGCCCTCCTCGCGCCCGCCGCTCGGCCTCGCCGCGCTCGCGGAGGCCGCGCACGCGGGGCTGCCGCTGCTCGCCCAGGGCGGCATCGACGCCGGGAATGCCGCCGCCGTATGTGCGGCCGGGGCCAGCGGAATCGCGGTCACGGGCGCGATCCTTCAGGATCCCGACCCGGGGCGCGCCGCGGCGCGGCTGCGGTCCGCGCTGGATTCTCTGCACGGGGCCTGATTCTGTTCCGCCGCATCGAAGCCGTGGGGGGTCACTTGCGTCCGACGCTCGTCATGCAACTCGGGTGCTGCTCCAGGCGTGCGGGGGCCGGCCTCGCGGCCGCGCTCGCGGTGTCGCTCGCGGCCCGTGCCGATGACCCCTTCCTGCGCCGCACCGCGACGGTCGAGGTGGTCGAGAAAGCCGGGCCGGCGGTCGTCAACATCACCGCTCGGCAGAAGCCCGCGCAGGCGCGGCGGCCCTCGAGCGGCGACCCCTTCTTCGATCACTTCTTCCGCGACTTCTTCGAGCCGCGCATGCCGCGCGAGGCCCAGAGCCTGGGCTCCGGCGTGCTGATCGACGCCGAGCGGCACGTGCTCACGAATGAGCACGTGGTCGCCGGGGCAACCGAGATCCAGGTCACCCTCGCGGACGGGCGGGAGTTCCGCGCGCGCAAGATCGGTGGCGACGCGAACAACGACATCGCGGTGTTGCAGGTCGAGGCCGGCGAGGCGCTGCCCTGGGTCGAGCCCGGCAGCTCGCTCGACCTCATGGTCGGCGAGCCCGTGATCGCGATCGGCAACCCCTTCGGCCTCTCGAACAGCGTCACGACGGGCGTCGTCTCCGCGCTCGACCGCTCGATGCGCGCGGGCGACCGCACCTATCACGGCTTCCTGCAGACGGACGCCTCGATCAACCCCGGCAACTCCGGCGGCCCGCTCTTGAACGCGGACGGCGAGCTGATCGGCATCAATACCGCGATCTATGGCGGCGGTGCTCAGGGAATTGGCTTCGCGATCCCGATCGATGCGGCGCGCCGGGTCGTGCGCGAGCTGATCGCGCACGGCGAGATCGCCCCGGTCTGGGTCGGCCTCGACTTCCAGGAGCTGACCCCAGCCGTGCGCGAGGCGCTCGCGCTGCCGCAAGCGCTGCGCGGCGCGCTGGTGCGGCAGGTGCGCCAGCGCGGCCCGGCCGAGCGCTCCGGGATCGAGCGCGGGGACATCGTGCTGCGCTACGACGGCCACAAGGTCAGCAGCGCAGCGGATTTCTTCGAGATGCTCGAGACCGCGACCCCGGGCCAGGCGATCGCGCTGCGGGTCTGGCGGGAGGGGCGCGAGCGCGAGCTGCCGCTGCGGGTCGAGGTGGTCCCGAGCTGGCTCGCGGCCGAGCTGCTGCGCGACTGGCTCGGCCTCGAGCTCGAGCGCCGCGGGCAGAGAGGCTTCTCGGTGCTTCGGGTGATGCCGGGCAGCGGGGCCAACCGGATCGGGATCCAGGCGGGCGATCTCCTGCTCGCGATCGGGGATCACGTGCTCACGGACGACGACTCGCTGCGCCGCGCGGTGCTCGCGTTGCGGGGGCAATCCCGCGCCCTGCTCGTGGTAGGGCGCGGCGCCGACCGATACCATGTGGCGATCCCCTTGGTGTAGCTGCAATCGATTCGATGCAATTCGATTCGGTGGCTGACCGGCGCCCCCCCTACCGCTCAGCTGCCGCTGGGAGTGAACATGGATCTGCTCGTGAGCGCGCGACACCGCCAGGTGCGCGCCCGTTGGATGCCGAGCTCGGGGCTGACGGCCCTGCTGTGCCTAGCGCTCTCCGCGCCGGCCGCCTGGGCTGCGGAGAAAGAGACCGAGGCCAAGCCGCTCTCGAAGGCCGACACCTACCGCGGCGGCGTGTTCTGGACCGAGGGCTCCGGGCAGAAGCCCGTGGTGCTGCAGGGCATGCCGAAGGGTTTCGCGGATCTCGCGGAGGCCGCCTCGGCGGGCGTCGTCAGCATCAAGACCGAGCGCACCATGAACGCCCAGGTGCCGGACCTCGAGGAGATCTTCCCGCCGCAGTTTCGCAGTCCCTTCCACGATTTCTTCCCGCGCGGCCCGCAGCCGGTCGCGAGCCTCGGCAGCGGCTTCGTGCTCTCGGCCGACGGCTTCATCGTGACCAACAACCACGTGATCGCCGACGCGGACAAGGACGTCGTCGACAAGATCGAGGTCGTGTTCCACGACGGCACCAGTGCCGAGGCGGTGGTCGTCGGCCGCGATCCCAAGACCGACATCGCGCTGATCAAGATCCAGCCGAAGCAGCGGATTTATGCGCTGCCGATCGGGAACTCCGACATCGTGCGCCCGGGCGACTGGGTCGTTGCGATCGGCAACCCCTACGGGCTCGAGCACACCGTTACGGCCGGCATCGTGAGCGCGCAGCACCGCAACATCGGCATGACGACCTACGACGACTTCATCCAGACCGACGCCGCGATCAATCCGGGCAACTCCGGCGGCCCGCTGCTGAATCTCGCGGGGGAGGTCGTCGGCATCAACACCGCCGTGAACCAGGGCGCGAACACGATCGGCTTCGCGGTGCCGGTCAACATGGCGAAGGAGATCCTGCCCCAGCTGCGCATGGCCGGGCGCGTGACGCGCGGCTGGCTCGGCGTCGTAATCCAGCGCGCGGACGATCCGCAGCTCGAGGGCCTGATCGAGAGCGCAGACGGCAAGGGCGCGCTGGTCGCCGAGGTGCTGCCGAAGAGCCCCGCCGCCGCCGCGGGCATCCAGCGCTATGACCTGATCGTCGAGTTCGACGGCAAACCGATCGAAGAGATGGATCAGCTGCCGCGGGCCGTCGCCGCGACGCCGATCGGGCGCGAGACCGAGGTCATCGTGCTGCGCAACGGCAAGCGCAAGGATCTCAAGGTCGAGATCGGCGAGCTGCAGGACGAGGAATCCACGGTCGCCGCGCGCGAACCCGGCGGCCCCGACGCCTTCGGCCTGCGCGTCCAGAAGGTGACGCCCGAGATCGCGGATCAGCTGGGGCTCGACAGCACCGACGGGGTCGTCGTCACGAGCGTCGAGCTCGGCAGCCCCGCGGCCGAGTCCGGGCTGCAGCGCGGCGACGTGATCCTCGAGGTGAAGTCTCCGGGTGCGAAGCCGTTGCCGGTCGAAGACCCCGATCAGCTCGAGCGGGTGCTCGCGAGCGTCGACGCGAAGGCCCTGCTGCTGGTGCGCCGAGGCGGAAATACCCAGTTCCTGCCGCTCAAACGCAAGTAGCAAGGGCCTTGCCCCGCGCAGTGAGCCGAAGGCGAACGAAGTCGATCCGCCAGGGGCCCTGCCCCGCGCAGTGAGCCGAGGGCGAACGAAGGTCATCGGACCTGAGTCCCCTTGCCGGTTCTGCAGCTGTGCCTAGCTTCGCGGCCATGCGTTTCGACAAGCTGACGATCAAGAGCCAGGAGGCGCTCGCCGAGGCCCAGTCCCAGGCGACCTCCCGCGGACACGGCGAAGTCCAACCGGCGCACCTGCTGCGCGCGCTGCTCGCGCAGCCCGAGGGCAGCACGGTTCCGGTGCTGCAGAAGCTCGGGGTCTCCCTCGAGACGCTGCAGCGCCGGATCGAGGAGGGCTTCCAGGCGCTGCCTCGCGTGAAGGGCGGCGCGCAGCCGCAGCTCTCGCGCGCGCTGAATCAGGCCCTCGAGGCGGCCTTCAAGGAAGCCGAGGCGCTCAAGGACGAATACATCTCGACCGAGCACCTGCTGCTCGGCATCGCCGAGCAGAAGGACGACGCGACCGGCCGCCTGCTGCGCGAGCTCGGAGCCTCGCGCGAGACGCTGCTGAAGGCGCTCGTCTCCGTGCGCGGCGGCGCGCGCGTGACGGACCAGGACCCCGAGTCGAAATATCAGGCGCTCGCGAAGTTCGGGCGCGACCTCACGGAGGTCGCGCGGCGCGGCAAGATCGATCCCGTGGTCGGACGCGACGAGGAAATCCGCCGCGTGGTGCAGGTGCTCTCGCGCCGCACCAAGAACAACCCGGTGCTGATCGGTGAGCCCGGCGTCGGCAAGACCGCAATCGCAGAGGGCCTCGCGCAGCGCATCGTCGCCGGAGACGTACCCGAGTCGCTGAAGGAGCGGCGCCTGATCTCGCTCGACATCAGCTCGATGATCGCGGGCAGCAAGTACCGCGGCGAGTTCGAGGACCGGCTGAAGGCCGTGCTGCGCGAAGTCTCCGAGGCCCAGGGCCAGGTGATCCTGTTCATCGACGAGCTGCACACGATCGTCGGCGCCGGCGCGGCCGAGGGCGCGGCGGATGCCGCGAACATGCTGAAGCCCGCGCTCGCGCGCGGCGAGCTGCGCTGCATCGGCGCGACTACGCTCGACGAGTACCGCAAGCACGTCGAGAAGGACGCCGCGCTCGAGCGCCGCTTCCAGCCCGTGCTGGTCGGCGAGCCGACGGTCGAAGACACCGTCTCGATCTTGCGCGGACTCAAGGAGCGCTACGAGGTACACCACGGCGTGCGCATCCAGGACGGCGCGCTGGTCGCGGCCGCGGCGCTCAGCAACCGCTACATCAGCGATCGCTTCCTGCCCGACAAGGCGATCGACCTCGTCGACGAAGCCGCCGCGCGCGTGCGCGTGCAGATCGACTCGATGCCCGAGGAGCTCGACCAGCTCGAGCGCCGCCGCGTGCAGCTCGAGGTCGAGCGCCAGGCGCTCAAGAAGGAGAGCGACTCCGCGAGCGCCGAGCGGCTGCGGCGCGTCGAGCAGGATCTCTCCGAGCTCGGCAGCGAGATCACCGCGCTGCGCGCGCGCTGGGAGAACGAGAAGGGCGCGATCGCGAAGGTGCGCGAGCTGAAACAGCGGCGCGAAGATCTGAACCTCGAGCTCGAGCGCACGCAGCGCCAGGGAAATCTCGAGCGCGCGGCCGAGATCCGCTACGGCGAGCTGGTGGGCCTCGAAAAGGAGCTGATCCGCCAGCAGCAAGAGCTCGGGACGGTCCAGGGCCAGGGCCCGCTGCTGACCGAGGAGGTCACGGCCGACGAGATCGCCGAGATCGTCTCGAAGTGGACGCGCATCCCGGTTACGAAGCTGCTCGAGGGCGAGCAGGAAAAGCTGCTCCAGATGGAAGCCGAGCTGCACAAGCGCGTCGTCGGGCAGGAGGAGGCCCTCGCGGCCGTGTCGGCCGCGGTGCGGCGCGCGCGCGCCGGGCTCCAGGACCCGAACCGCCCGATCGGATCCTTCATCTTCCTCGGGCCGACCGGCGTCGGAAAGACCGAGACCGCCCGCGCGCTCGCCGAGTTCCTGTTCGACGACGAGAACGCGATGGTGCGCATCGACATGAGCGAGTTCGGGGAGCGGCACTCCGTGGCACGCCTGATCGGCGCGCCTCCGGGTTATGTCGGCTACGAAGAGGGCGGCCACCTGACCGAATCGGTGCGGCGCCGGCCCTACAGCGTCGTGCACTTCGATGAGATCGAGAAGGCGCACCCGGAGGTCTTCAACGTCTTCCTGCAGATCCTGGACGACGGGCGCCTGACCGACGGCCAGGGCCGCACGGTCGACTTCCGCAACACGGTCCTGATCATGACCTCGAACATCGGCAGCCAACACATCGCTGAGCTCGGCGAGAGCCAGCGCGCCGAGATGCTGCGCCGCGTCGACGAAGCGCTGCGCGCGCACTTCAAGCCCGAGTTCCTGAACCGCGTCGACGAGACGATCGTGTTCCACCAGCTCGGCCGCGAGCAGATCGGCCACATCGTCGAGATCCAGCTCGGGCGCGTGCGCAAGCTGCTGACCGAGCGCCGCCTCGGCCTCGAGCTCACCCCCGCCGCGAAAGAGCTCATCGCCGAGCGCGGCTACGATCCGCACTACGGCGCGCGCCCGCTCAAGCGCGCGATCCAGCGCCTGCTGCAGGACCCGCTCGCGATGAAGATCCTGCAGGGCGAGTTCCCGGAAGGCAGCGCGATCCTCTGCGACGCACGCGCCTCGGGCGACGCGCTGGAGTTCCGCAAGCAGGGCTGAGGTCGACCAATCGGCGGCCGCTTCGAGCTGCGATCCCAGATCCAGAGCCGGCTGGGAGCCTCGTCGCGCCCGGAGGTAGCGGATGTGGGTCGGGAGGGTCGCGGAGCTCTGGCGGCATCCGGTGAAATCGCTCGGGGGCGAGCGCGTCCCTAGCGCCGAGATCGACGCGAAAGCCGGCATACCCGGCGATCGCTCGTGGGCGCTGCGCGACGAGCGAGCGGGCGAGCTGCGCAGCGCGAAGCAGCTCCCGGCCCTGCTCCAGCTCTCGGCTCGCTGCCTCGCGGAGCCCGTCGCGGGCGAGGTGCCGCCGATCGAGATCCGGCTGCGCGACGGCAGCTGCACGCGCAGCAGCGATCCCGGCGTTTCGGAACGGATCTCGCGCGATCTCGGCCGCGCGCTGCGCCTGTGTGCGCGGCGCCCCGCGAGCGACCTCGCGCACTACCGGCGCGCGCAGCCGATCGCCGACTTCGCTGCCGAGATCCGAGCGACCTCCGAGCTGCTGCCGGACGAGCCGGTCCCGGAGCTACCGGAGGGCGTCTCCGAGCTCGCGACCTACGCGACGCCTCCCGGCAGCTACTTCGACGCGTTCGCGCTGCACCTGCTCACCACCGCCTCGCTGGCCGAGCTCGCGCGCCGCGCGCCGGGATCCCAGATCGATGTGCGGCGCTTCCGTCCGAACATCGTGATCGACACGACTCCGGTCTCGCAGGGCTTCGTCGAGACGGCGTGGACCGGACGCGAGCTGCGGATCGGCGCGGCGCGCGCGCTCGTGGTGATGCCGATGCTGCGCTGCGGGATGACGACCCAGGCGCAGGGCGAGCTGCCGAAGGACCCGCGTATCATGCGCGCGCTGGTGCGCGAGGCGGGCATGAACCTCGGCGTCGGTGCGACCGTGACGCGCGCAGGGCGCGTCGCGATCGGCGATCCGGTCGAGCTGATCTAGATCGGCCCCCGAAGCGGGGCGCGCGCAGTGTGCGCGAGGAGGAGTCGGAGATGGCACTCGAACACCTGAAGCCCGAGGGACTGCTGACCGCCCACGGCTACGTGCAGGCGATCGCCGCGACGGGCGGCCGCAGCGTCTACGTCGCAGGCCAGGGCGCCTACGACGCGAAGGGAAAGCTCGTGGGCCGCGGCGACCACGCCGCGCAGGCGCGCCAGGCCTTCCGCAACGTCGCGACCGCGCTCGCGGCCGCGGGCGCGCGCCCGGAGCACGTGGTCAAGGCCACGATCTACGTGGTCGGGCTCACGGACGAGGTGCTGGCCGGCTTCACGCAGGCGATGAACGACGCGCTCGACGGCAAGCCCTTCCCGCCGACGGCCTCGACGCTGGTCGGCGTCGAACGCCTCGCCTATCGCGAGATGCTGATCGAAATCGACGCGATCGCGGTGGTCTGAAGCGCCGCGCAGACCCGCGCGCGGGCTCAGGACCGCAGCGCGCGGTGCTGGTAGAGCGCGCCGTCTTGGAAGCCGAGGCTGCGATAGTAGGCGCGCGTGCCGATCGCGGAGATCACCGAGAGCGTCTCGTAGCCGCGCTCCCGCGCGACGCGCGACGCTTTCTCGACGAGCTGCGCGCCGATACCCGCGTGTTGAGCGCTGCCCGCTGCGCGGCGGCCGAGCGGCTGTGAAGCGCCGTAGACGTGCAGCTCTCGGATCAGCGCATTTCGCGCGAGCTCCTCGAGGGGGGCCGGCGCTTCCGGCAGCGAGAGGCGCAGGAAGCCGAGCAAGCGCTCGTCGCCGACCGTGACCTGCAGGAAGAGCTCGCGGCCGATCGAGGTCGCGTACTCGAGCGCGGAGTGCGCGGCGCTCGCGGCATCGAAAGGCTCGCCGCGGATCTCCCGCGCGCGGATGTCGCGCGCGGGCCGGCCCGCCTCGCGCAGCCGGCGCTCGGCGAGCTCGCGCAGGTTCGCGGTGCGCGTGCCGGCGACGATGTCTGCGGACGAGAAATCGCGGATCACGCGCGAGACGCGGCACCAGGCCGGCGTGCGCTCGAGGCAGTCCGCGACCAGCGCGAGCAGCTCGGCGTCGGCATAGGGCCGCCACTCGCCGCACTCGAAGTGGCGCACCAGCTCGGCGCTCTCGACCAGGTGGCAGGGGTAGAGCTTGAGCTCGTCCGGGCGGAAGTCGGGGTCCTCGAAGAGCCGCGCGTAGTCCTCGAGGTCGCTCTCGGGCGTCGCACCGAGCAGGTTCGGCATCCAGTGGATCTGCAGCTTGAAGCCCGCTCCGCGCAGCAGCCGCAGCGCGCGGCGCGTCTCGGCGACGCCGTGGCCGCGGCGGTTCGCGGCCAGCACCTCGTCGCGCAGGCTCTGGACGCCGAGCTGCACCTTCGTCACGCCGAGCTCGCGCAGCTGCTGCAGCTCCGCGGCATCCACGTGGTCGGGCCGCGTCTCGATCGAGAGCCCGACGCAGCGCACGCGCGCGCCCTCGTTCTCGCGCTGCGCTTCGGCGAGCTCCTCGCGCCCGGCGCGCTCGCTCGCGTGCAGCAGGCCCGCGCCGAGCGCGCGCTCGAGCAGCGCTCCGACCGCGCGGTTGTAGGCCGGCTCGCCGCCGCGGGCGTCGAGCGCGCGCGGCAGCGCCGCGAAGTCTGCGACCGGCCCTGCCCGCTCGCCGCGGCGATCGCGGCCCGCGCCGAAATCGTTCAACGCCTCGAGGCAGCGCGTCACGAACCAGATCCGATACGGCTCGGGATGGGCGGACCAGGTGCCGCCGAGCGCGATCAGCTCGACCTTCTCTACCGGGTGGCCGGTGGCGTGATAGGTCGCGAGGCGCGCCCAGGTCTGCAGATAGGGATCGAAGTGGTGATCCCAGGCGCGCTGCGCGCCGGGCTCGTCGGAGAGGTAGCTCTTCGGCATGCGCGCGTCGTTCGGGCAGAACACGCAGCGCCCCGGGCAGGGGTGCGGACGCGTGAGCAGCGTGACAGGCGTGACACCCGAGAGCGTGCGCACGGGGCGCAGGCGCAGCCGCGAGAGCCACGCGCTCTCCTCGAGGGCCACGCCCGCCGGGAGCCGCCCCTCCCGCCGCAGGTGCCGGTATCCCGCGATCAGCTCGCTGCGCGAGAAGAGCCCGCGGCCGTCTTTCGGATGTCGCTTCAGCACGCGGTCGATGCGGAGGAAGTCAGCGACTGCGGCGTCGCAAGGCTCCCCGCCCACCGGCGCGTCGGACACCGCGAGCTCGGCCCACAGCGCGAGCAGCTCGCGCTCATAGCGCGCGGGATCGAAGGCACGCGCGTGGCGCTCGGCCTGCGGTCGCGCCTCCCTCGCGCGCGGCGCTCGCGGTGCTGTCATCTGCCCTCCGGATGCGCGCGGCCCGGGCCTACGGTACCCGAGTCCCGCGTGGACTCCGAGACCGCCCGCCGCCTCGCCGCGATCAACCGCCGCTTCTACGCGGAGCGCGCCGCGGAGTTCTCGCAGACGCGCGACGCAGCCTGGCCGGGCTGGCAGCGGCTGCTCCCGGAGCTCCGCGCGCAGGCCGCGCGCGCGCGCGCCGCGGGGCGCGCGCTGCGCCTGCTCGACCTCGGCTGCGGCAACGGCCGCTTCGCTCGCTTC
Source organism: uncultured Spirochaetales bacterium (assembly GCA_964437835.1). Taxonomy (GTDB): domain Bacteria; phylum Myxococcota_A; class UBA9160; order UBA9160; family SMWR01; genus CAYTJA01. Next base: position 2,704 of record CAYTJA010000379.1, on the reverse strand, counting down.
CTGGCGGCCGAACTCGGCGCGCCTTCCGGCGCTGCCTGGCCTGCGCCCGCAGCCATCGCCTATCTCGGCATCGACGCGAGCGCGGAGCTCTTGCGCGAGGCGCGCGGCGCGGGCCACGCGCTCGCGCGCTGCGACCTCGTGCGCGCGGACTTCGCGCTCTCGACCTCTGCCCTCGCGGGCCTGCGCGGGCGCTTCGACGCGGCGTTCTGCTTCGGCGCGCTGCACCACGTGCCGGGCCGCGCGCAGCGGAGCGCGCTGCTCGCGAGCCTCGCCGATGCGCTGCGCCCGGGCGGGCTGCTCGCATTCAGCGCCTGGCAGCTCCACCGCGACCCCCGCTTCGCCGGACGCGTGCTCGCCTTCGAGCACTACAACCGCAGTGCCCGCGAGCCGATCGACCTCGCGCAGCTCGAGCCCGGGGATGCGCTGCTCGCATTCGGAGCTACGCGCGAGTTGCCGCGCTATTGCCACTTCTGCGACGACGGCGGAATTCGCGCGCTGGTCGGTGGCCTGCCGCTCGAGCTGCTCGAGACCTACCTCGCAGACGGCCGCGGCGACGCGCTGAACCACTACTACCTGCTGCGGCGTCTGCCGATGCAGGGGGCGTGAGCTCGGACGCCGGCTTCAGTCTGCTGCCCCGCTACGACTCGCCGCACCGCCTCGCGCGCGTGCTCGGCGGCCTGCTCGCGGCGCTCGCGGCGCTCTGCTGGCTCGACATGGGCCACGACGCCTCGCAGCTGCGGATGCTGTACCTGCGGGAGAGCGGAATCCCGCTCAGCGCGAGTCGGGTCGAGTTCCAACTGCAGCTCGGCACGCAGCTCGCGGCCTTCGAGCTCGCGCTGTTCCTCGCCACGGCGGCGGCCTTCAGCGCCTGGCTCAGCACCGCGCGCGCGAACTGCCGCGCCTTTGGCGCGCGGCGCCTCGTCTACCGCCAGGCCTGGGCCATCGCGGGCTTCTGGGTGCCGCTCTTGAATCTGATCCGGCCCTATCAGGTCGTGCGCGAGGTCTGGCAGGCGAGCCACCCCTCCGAGACGAGCCCCCTGCACTGGAAAGAGCTCGAGCCGTCCCCGCTGATCTCGTGGTGGTGGGCCGCCTTCCTGGTGTGCTCGGTGCTGCAGATCTTCGCCGGACTGACCGCGCTCGGAACCCCGGACTCGCCGCTGCAACTCGCCATCGCGGCCGGCCTCGCGCTCTGCGCCGACCTCAGCACCGCGGTGGCCGCGAGCCTGGCCTACTTCGTCGTGAGCGGAATCAGCTCGGCGCAGGGCCAGAAGCACGCGCGCCTGCAGCAGACTGAACGCGGCTGAGCACCGCGGCCGAGCCGGTCGCGAGCAGCGCGAGTAGAGGCAGGCTCGCCGCATAGCCCCCTTGCGACTCCGCTGCGAGGCCCAGCGCGAGCGGCCCCAGCGCTGACAGCGACTGCGTGAGCAGCGCGAGCAGCCCGGAGACGATCCCGAAGGATCGGATCCCGAAGATCTCCGCGATCATCAGTGGCTGCAGCATGAACAGGTTTCCGATCGCGAAGCCGAAACACAGCGATCCCGCATAGAGCCAGGGCGCCGTCTCCGCGCGCGCGAAGCACAGATAGGCCACGCCCTGCAGCAGCACGAGCCCGAGCGCGAGCCGCCCCTTGTGCACGCGATCGGCAAAGCCTCCGACCACGAGGCGCGCGACGATGCTCCCGACCGGCGTCAGCGCCGCCGCCAGCGCCGCGCGCTGCGGATCCATCCGATTGCCGAGGATCTGCAGCATGTGGGTCGTGACCGCGATCTGGCAGAACAAGACGCCGCCGAAGCCGCAAACGAGGATCCAGAAGCTGCGCGTGCGCAGCGCCTCGCCGACGCGCCAGCGCCGCCGCTGCTGTGCCCAGTCGACCGGCACTGCACCGCGCGCCGGCGCGGCGCCGCCATCGATCGCGAGGCCGAGCGGCTTCGGATCCGAGCGCAGCACGAAGAGCGAGATCGGGAGCACGGCCAGCAGCACCAGCAGTGCCAGCACCTGTGAGGCGAAGGGCAACCCCCGGCTCTCGATCAGGCGCGTCGCGCCGGGGATCAAGAGCGCGCCGCCGATCGACACGCCCGTGTGCGCGATGCTCATCGCGCGCGCGCGCCGCGCCGCGAACCAGCGCGTCAGCATCGCATTCGCGGGTCCGCCGCCGCAGAGCGACTGGCCCAGCGAGAGCAGCGCAAACACCGGGTAGAGTTGCCAATGCGCCTGGATTTGCCCGAAAAGCACGAGCGCGAGCGCCATCAGCAGCGCACCCGGCACGAAGAAGCGGCGCGGTCCCAGGCGGTCGACGCCCCAGCCGATCGCGGTCCCGAAGACCGCTCCCGAGAGCATGTAGAGCGTCAGCGCGCCGGAGACCTCGCCGAGCTCCCAGTCGCCCTGGCGGCAGAGCGCCGCGAGGAAGACCGGCATCCCGTAGAAGCCGATGCCCGCGACCACCACCGACTGCAGGCACAGCGCGACCGCGATGATCCAGCCGTAGTAGAGGCCCGGAAACCAGCGGGCGAGCGCGGGCAGCGCGCGCAGCGGCGGCGATTCGGAGCGGCTGCTCATCGGAGAGCGGAGCTTAGCGATGCTCCGCCTCAGACCGACGAGACATGCAAGCCGACGAAGTCGGCGCGCAGCGAGGCGCAGCCGAGCGAAGCGGGGTGGTCCGGGCTGCGCCCGGACCGGGACCACAAGGCTAGGGAGTCTCCCCGAT
>CAYTJA010000378.1:0-4406 GCA_964437835.1 uncultured Spirochaetales bacterium | reverse complement strand
CCGAGACCCTTGTAGCGTGCGATCGCGGGCTCGCGGCTGCCCGATCGGACGCGGGCGCGCTTCCGCTCGATGGCTCGCCCGCGTCAGGGCTTGCGAGCCGCTGCGCCTTGGCGCCCCGCGGTGCGCGGCATCTCACGCGGGCTGCGCTTGATTCTCGCTTCAGCGCGCCCGCGTCCGATCGGGCGGAGGCGTGCGGCTCGTGCACCGCGCGGAACGGGGAGGGGGCGCGGCTCGCGCGCCTTCGAGGCGCGCTCGCCGCGCTGCGGAGGAGACGGGGCGTGACGCATAGGTTGGTCGTCGCGACGCGGAATCTCGGGAAGCTCGGGGAGTTTCGGGCGCTGCTCGCGGGGGCTCAGCTGGAGGTGGTCAGCCTCGCGGAGTTCTCGGGCGTAGTGCTGCCCGAGGAAGCTGGCGAGTACGAGGCGAACGCGCGGGCGAAGGCGACTGCGGCGGCGCGGGGGACCGGGCTGCCGGCGCTGGCGGACGATTCGGGCATCGAGCTGGCGGCACTCGGGGGTCGGCCGGGGCCGCACTCGGCGCGCTACGGGGGCGAGGGGCTGGACGACGCGGGGCGTGTTGCGCGGCTCTTGCGCGAGCTGGCGGCGAGCGGTGTGAGGGACCGCAGCGCGCGCTTCGTTTGCGTGGCGGCGCTCGCGCAGCCGGACGGAAGCTGCGAGGTCGCTCGCGGAGAATGCGCCGGCTCGATTCTCGACGCGCCGCGCGGCGACGGCGGCTTCGGCTACGACCCGGTCTTCCAGCCCGATGGCTACGACGTCTCGATGGCCGAGCTGCCGGACGCGCGCAAGAACGAACTCTCGCACCGAGGGCGCGCGCTCGCGGCGCTGCGCGCTGCGATCGAGAGGCTCTAACGCCCGAGCCCCGCCATCCACTCCTCGGGTGTCTTCGAGGCTGGGTCGAAGCGCGCGACGGCGCGCTCGGCGCGGCGCAGTGACCAGCCTGACAGACGGATGCCGCGCTCGCGCAGGAACGGGCGCAGGCGCGCCCGGCAGAAGGCGAGAGCTTCGTCGCGGGTCCACTGGTCGGGATCCGCGCCCGCCTCGTGCGCCGCGAGCCAGAGCTCGAGGCGCGGCAGCCGCCGCCCGGCGCGCAGGCAAAGCTCGACGTACAAGTGATCGAAGCGGCGGCGTCCCACGCGGAGGAAGTGGCGGCGCCGCGGCGTGCGTGGCGCTGGCCGCTACCGTGCGCGCGATGCGAAGGCGGCGACCCTCCTGCGCGTTCGCTGCGCTAGCGCTCGCAGTTGCGTGTGCTCGCGTTCCGGCGGGCGAGGCCGTCGAGCCGGCGCGGCTCGCCGCGCTCAGCGCACGCGCGGAGCGCGCGCGCGGGCTGCGCTTCGAGCAGCCCGTCGCCGCGCGCGCGATCCAGCGCGCCTCGCTCGAAGCGCTGCTCACCGAGGACCTCGATCGCACGCTCGCGCCGCAAGTGCTGGCGCGCGAGTCCACGCTGGCCCAGGCCCTCGGTCTGCTGCCGGCAGGCACCGACCTGCGCGAGATCCTGCTCTCGTTCCAGCGCGAGGCGGTCGCGGGCTTCTACCTGCCGAGCGATGCCGTGCTCTACGTCGTCGCGGGCTCGTCGCCGAGCGCGGGCGCCGGGGAGGACGAGGTGTTGCTGCACGAGCTCGCGCACGGGCTGCAGGACCAAACAGGGCGCGCGCTCGGCGTCGCGCTCGGCGTCACCGGCAACGACGATCTGCTGTTCGCGCTCGGCGCCTTTATCGAAGGCGAGGCGCTCTGGGCCGAGTTCCGTGACGCATCGAATCAGTCGGGAACTCCGCAGATCACGCCCGCCGCCTTCGAACGCAGCTTCGGCGTGGAGGTGGAAACGGCTGCGCCCGTGCCGCGACTCCTGCAGTACGGGCTGCTGCGCCAGTATCCGCTCGGCTACGCACTCGCGTTCCAGCTGGAGGCGCGAGGGGGAACGGCTCTGCTCGACGCCGCTGCACAGGAGCCGCCGCTCTCGAGCAGCGAGCTGCTGCATCCGGAGCGCTACACGCCCGGCGGCCCGCGCTCGATCCCGTCGTTCCCCGCTGGGCACGACGCGTTTGCCCCGGACGCGCGCTGCGTTGGCCTCGCCAGCAACAGCTACGGAGAGCTCGGTCTGCTGGTGTGGCTGCTCGAAGGGAATACGCCCTCCGACACCGCCGCAGCGCTCGCCGCGCGCTGGGACGGCGATCGCGCGTGGCTGCTCGACTGCCCCGAGGGCCCGGCGCTCGCGTGGCTGATCCAGCTCGGCGATGGCCCCAGTGCATCCGCATTGATGGACGCGGCGCGGCTGCGCGGCGTGGCGGCCGAGCCGCGCTTCACCCGTGCCGACTACGCCGGCGTGCGCGTGCTGTTCTCGGCCGGCCTCGCGCAGGCCGGCCGCGACCAGCTGCTGCACGCGCTGCGCGAGCGGCGCTACGCCAAGCTCGACGAGCTGCTCGCCGACCACCCGGAGATCCTGCGCCGCGCCGAGGAGCTTCGAACCGCGCCCTGAAGGCGCGCGTCGCAGCAGGCGAGCGTCAGCCCGGCGGGAGCCGGCGGCGCAGCGCCTCGCGCGCGCGGAAAGCGCGGCTCTTGGCGGCGGTCGCACGCAGCCCGATGCGCGCGCCATAGTGCGCGTAGCTCTCCTCCTCGATCACGCAGGCCGTCAGCACCTCGCGCTCCCGCGGCGCAAGTTCGCGGAAGCGTTGCCGCACCCTCTGCTGCTCCTCGCGGGCGACGAGCTGCGTCAGCACATCCGCGAGCGTGTCAGGTTCCTCGGCCAGCGCGGCGCCCTGTCCGGGGGAGAAGCGCGCGCTCCGGCGCTTCTCCGTGCGCAGCCACATCAGCGCCTCGTTCACCACGATGCGATGCAGCCAAGTCGAGAGCAGGGCCTCGCCGCGAAACGCCGCGCGCGTGCGCAGTGCCTTCTCGAGCCCGGCTTGCACGACGTCTTCGGCCGCCGCCACGTCCTTCGTGACGCGCAAGGCGACGGCGCGGAGGCGCGGCGCGTGGCGTTCGAACGCGCGCCCGAACGCTTCGCGATCCGTCTCCAGCAAGGCGTGGGGAGGGGGGGCGATCGGACAGGCGGACATCGGTTCTCCTCGGTGCGCGCCGGTCGTACGACGCAGCGGCGCCCGCGGTTACCGCGCCCGCTGTCCGGATCGCTCCGAGGCCGTAAGCTCCCGCGCCGTGCCCACTTTCCTTTGCATTCGCCACGCGCAGTCCACGATGAACGCTGCCGGCCTCTGGCAGGGCCAGGCGGACCCGCCGCTCAGCGAAACCGGCCGCGCCCAGGCCGCGGCGCTCGCCGCGGCGCTCGCGACCCAGCAGGCTAGAGCGCCGCTCGCCGCGATCTTCACCAGCGACCTCGAGCGCGCGCGCGCCACGGCCGAGATCGTCGGCGCCGCGCTCGCCCTCGCAGTGGAGCCGCTGCCTGCGCTGCGCGAGCACGACGTCGGCGCCTGGAGCGGGCACACGCGAGACGAGATCGCCGCGCGCTGGCCGGACGACTACGAGCGCCTGCGCACCGGCTGCACGGCGACGCACTTCGGCGGCGGCGAGAGCCGCAAGGAGTTGTCGGCCCGGGTGCACGCCGGCCTCGCCGAGATCGCCGCGCGCTTCGCCGGCCGCCGTGTCGCGTTGGTGACACACCTCGGCGTGCTGCGCGTGCTGCGCCCCGGAGTGCAGCTCGCGAACACCGAGCACGTCTGGCTCGACGCGCGCGAGGCGAGTCTCGCGGAGGTCCGCCCGTGAGGGCGGCGCGGGAGGCTCCGGCGCTGTTCGCGATCGGCGCGACGTTCGCCGCGCTCGGGATCGCGAGCGGAGGCAGCCTCGGCGCTCTGCACGCCGCCCTCGGCGCGGCGGTCGCGGCGCTCGCGTACGCGCTGCGCGGAGAGCGAGCACGCGTCGCGGCGCCATGGCTCGCCGCAGCAGGCGTGCTCGGGGCGCTGCTCGGGTTCGGGTCTGTGCTCGGCGGGAGCTGGCTGGCGGGCCCAGCCGTGATGCTGCTCGGCGCGGCCGCAGCGCTGCTCGGCGCGCGCGTCGCGCTGCGGCTCGAGCACGCGGCGGTTCCGCTCGGCGGGGCCGCTGCGCTCCGCGCAGAGGCCGCGGCGATCGCCGACGAGTTGATGGAATTCGTGTGGCACGTGACGGCGCTGGCCTCGCCGTCCCCGGCGCCGCAGCGCATCGTCTCCGATCTGCGCGCGGCGGCCGAGCGGCACCGCGCGGAGGGGGTGCTCGCGGACCCGAGCCTCGCGCACCCGCGGCCCCCGGCGCTCGAGAAAGTGGGACTCTCGCGCCTTCAGATCGCCGGCTCCGGCGCAGCCGAGCTGCTCTCGTTCGAGAGCGACTACGAACCCCGCGATCCCGAGATTCGCGACGCGTATCTGTCGGTGACACAGAATCGTGTCGCCCACGCCGTGCTCT
>CAYTJA010000377.1:0-16557 GCA_964437835.1 uncultured Spirochaetales bacterium | reverse complement strand
GCGAGAGCGGGCAGCCGAGCGGGATGCCGCGCCGGAACTCGAAGTAGAGCCCGCCCCGCTCGGCGACCCGGCCGCAGAGCTGTCCCACGAGATTCAGCACGTCGCGGTCGGGAATCACGGTGGCCAGGCGGTCGAGCAGCTCGACGTGGTCGATCGAGGCGTAGGTGCTCGCCACGTCGGTCTCGAGCACGCAGCGCGCCCCGGGGAGCCGTCGCATCACCTGCCGCAGCGCCGCCTTGGCGCCCCCGTGCCCCTTCACGTGGACGCAGCGGCACGAGACGGGGAGCTGCTCGCCCAACACCAAGGCCAGCGCCTTCAGCACCAGCGCATCGCGGGCCGACCAGAGGTCGTCTCGAAAGAACGTCCGTCCGCGCAGCGGCGAGCTTGGGCGGAAGGGGAGATCAAGCCGCGGCGAGCTTCCTGACACGAAGCGATCGACGCTTTGCCTCGGCCTTCGCCAGGTCGAACTGAAGCTGTTGACCGAGCCAGCTCTCTGCCGTGGTTCCGAAGGCAATCGACAGACGGACTGCCATCTCCGGGCTGATTCCAGCGCGGCAGTTCAGGATGCCCGAGAGGGTCTTTCGACTGACTCCGAGGGCTCTGGCGGCCTCTGTGACCGTCAGTCCTAGAGGCTCGAAACAGAGTTCCCGAAGTACTTCACCCGGATGCGGAGGATTGTGCATCTTCATGGGGACACCTCTAGTGATAATCTTCGTAGTCGACATTGACGACATCAGGGCCTGAGAAGGCAAACGTGACGCGCCAATTCCCGCTTGCGCTCACGGCCCAGGTTCCTTTTCTCTCGCCCTTCAGGGGGTGCAGGCTCAGGCCAGGCAGCCCGAGATCTCGGGGCTCTCTCGCCACGTTCAGGCGACCCAGGATCAGGCGTAGCCTTGGCGCATGCTTGGCTTGGATCCCAGAGGTCGTCCCGCGGAGAAAGAAGCGCTCCAAGCCCTTGTGCCTGAAGCGGAGGATCGCCACGGAACAGAACGTAACACGTAACGTCTCGCGTTACAACTGAAAGACCTGCCACAGCCGGCGAACCATCGTGCCCGGCCGCCCGCGAGGGCTACCTCCCGCTCGTCCCCGCCGCCTCCCGCACCTAGCTTCCCCCGCAGCGTCGCGAGCCTCAGCCGATACGCGCGCTCCATGCTGCGCTGCTCGCGCAGCCTCAGGCCGATGCGGACGACGTACACGCCGACCCGCCGGTCAGCTCCCCCGCGGAGTTGTCAGTTTGGCCATCGGACGTAGATCGGCCGCTTATACGTCCTACACGCCTTGAGCTCGAACACGGAGGTTTCTGGAACGCCGCGCGTGAGCTGGGCGGCGAGCGCGATGGTACCGGTCGTTGCGGAGATCGCTGCAGCGTGGCTCCCACCGCGAGCGGCGTCCGCATGCTCGCGCTGAGCGGCGGAGGTGCGCTTGGCCTCGCCGCCGAGGGGGCGCTCTACGCCTGGCTCGGGCCGAACGCGACGGTCGCGCCGAGCAGGCGGCCGAGCCGAGACCGATGCGCGACGAGCAGCTCGCGCAGCGGGAGGAGCCACCTCGCAGGCGCGGCGCCGCGCAGCTCGCGCGGCCGAGCGCCGAGGGCCCGCTGCTACATTGCACGAAGCCCCTCGCGCGCCCGCCGCGACGGAAGGAGACCGACCGATGTGGAGAGCACGGCATTCTCGGCACCTCGTCCTCCTGCTCGCGTTCGCTTGCCTGGGCGCCGGTACCGCGGCGGCCGCCGACGCGCCGTCGTCGGTCGGCACCTGGGAGCACAATCGCAAGGAATCGATCGGCATGCCGGACCCCGAGCAGCGCGAGACGGTCGAGATCCGCCGCTACGACAGCGTGCTCGACTACACCTGGACGGGCGCCGCCGCCGACGGCACGACGTCGACCTTCTCCTACGCCTCCCCCGCCGACGGCAAGGTGCGCGAGCTCCCGGGCTCCCCGGGTCTGCGCGGCTCGATGACGCGCACGCCGTCGGGGATCATCGAGGCGAAGCTGTGGTTCCCGGACGGCGCATGGGAGGAGAAGTACTGCCTGCTCTCGAGCCCGACGCGCCTCACCTGCTTCGCCACCTACTCCGACAGCGACGGGAAGATCGCCCTCTTCAAGCAGATCTTCGACCGGCGGCAGCAGACCCTGGAGCCGCGCGCTCTCTTCTTCGAGGGCTCCGGCGGCGTGCGCCTGCGCGCCGACGCCTGGGGCGACCCCGAGCGCCCCGCGGTGCTGCTGCTCCATGGCGGCGGCTAGACGCGGCACGCCCTTGGGCAGCTCCGCGAAAGCCCTCGCGCGCGACGGGCGCTGCGCGATCGCTTGCCGAGAGCCACGCTGTGCGCGTCGCCTACCACATCGACATGACTGAGGGGCGACCTACAAGCGTGGAGATGAGCGAACGCCCCTTGAGGCCAGAGGAGAAGCTCCGCCTGGCCCAGCAACCGCGTCGATGATTCTGGGAAGGTTTACAGTCTGGGTAACTCGAGAGAATCGAGGAGAAGGACCATGCTGAGGCAGTCTCTTGTCGCAGGTCTGAGTGCGCTCGCGTTCAGCAGCGCCGTGTCCGCGACCACCGTGAGTCTGCGCTGGACCGGATCGTCGAACGGCGCGGTCTTGGGCCTCGGCACGAACGCCGTGGACCTGACTGACGCGAGTGGGCCGGTGACACTCACGCTGGACGTGATCATCGGTGTCGATGCGGCCGGCCTCTCGGCGGCCGGACTGGATCTCGAGTTCGATACGGACGGACTCAACGAGCTCGACAAGATCAGTTCGGTCGAGCTCAGCTGGGGCAATGCGAAGGCCACCCGGACGCTCAAGCCGCTCGGACCGGGCCTCGCGACTTCGCAGGAAAGTGAGTCCGGCGCTGCAGAAGGTCAGCTCTTCGGCTTCGATCTCTTCACGCTGGGCACCGGTGCGGCGAGTGTGACGATCACCTTCGCCCGCATGGTCTTCGCGACTGACACACTCCGGGCGCTAACGGATGGAGCCGACATCTTCTCCACTAACGAGCGAGACCCGCTCGCGACCGCGTTCTTCAACAACGCGAGCCAGCAGCTCGCGATTGCGCCGGTGAACGCGGCCGTGAACTGGGTGCTTCCGGAACCCGGCACGTTCGGTCTCCTGGGCATCGGCCTCGCCAGCCTGGCCGTGGCGAGCCGCCGGCGAGCCTAGGCTCACTGTCGGAGCGTCTCACCTCTGCCTTCGGGCAGGGTGAGGCAGACCTGAAAGCGCCCCGGATCGTCGATCCGGGGCGCACGCTTTTCGGGCGGCTGCCGTTGCTAGCCGCTTCGACCGGCAGCGAGGCGAAGCCGGGCGGAGTGCGGCCGGCCGCTCCCGGCCCGGGACCTGCTAGGCCTTCCCTGCGCGCTCGAAGAAGAGCGCCGCGCAGCGGTCGTGCCAGGCGCTCTCGGCGTCGCGCGCGTGGAAGCCGAGGTGGCCGCCGCGCGCGGACAAGAGCGGCTCGAGGCACGGATTCGAGGCCCAGTCCGCCGCGAGGTACTGCTCGCCCGGAATCCACGGGTCGTCGAGCGCGTGGATCACGAGGGTCGGCACGCGGATCGCCGCGAGAAAGCCGATCGCCGAGCAGCGCGCATAGTAGTCCGCGGCGTCCGCGAAGCCGTTGCGCGGCGCGACGAAGAGATTGTCGAACTCGAGCAGGCTGCGCGCGCGCAGGATTGCCGCGCGCTCGTCCGCGCGCAGCTGCGGCGATGCGAGCGCTTCGCGCTCGAGCCTCCCGAGGATGTAGCGGTGATAGGGCGCGTTGCGCGGCGCGAGCAGTCTCCGGCAGCTCGCGGCGAGATCGATCGGCGCGGAGACCGCGGCCGCCGCGCGCAGCGGCAGCCCGTGAGCGCCCTCGCCGAGGAACTTGAGCAGCAGGTTGCCGCCGAGCGAGAAGCCGATCGCGAAGATCCCCTCGCGCAGCAGCGTGTCGGGGAGCGCGCGCAGCGCGGCCGCGAAGTCCTCGCTGCGCCCCGCGTGGTACTGCTGCCGGCAGCGCGGGCGGGAGGGACCGGCTCCGCGCAGGTTGAGGCGCAGCACCCGATGTCCCGCTGCGGCGAAGAACGCGGCCGAGCGGCGCATGTACACGCTCTCCTCGGAGCCGCCGAGACCGTGCAACAGCACGACGAGCGGGAGTGCCGCGCTGCCCTCGGCGTGAAACGCCGCGAGCATCACGTCGCCGCTGCCGTCGCCGGGCGGCAGCTCGAGCCGCAGGGCCGGCGCGCGGCTCGCGACCCGCGGCGGTGCGAGGGTGTTGCGCAGCGTCTGGAGATCGGGTCCCCACCACGGGAAGCGCGGCGAAAAGTTCGGGTACTTGGACACGCGGCGGCAGCATAGCCGCGCGCGGTCTCAGCGCGGCGCGAAGAGCGGGTGTGCGTCGCAGTAGCCGAGCTGGCGCAGCTCGGGGGGCGCGCGCGTGGCGGCCAGCTCCGCGCGGATCGGCTCGACGTCGATCGCACACGAGAAGCCGGGCAGCCAGTCGTCGTGGTGCGAGAGGATCACGCGCCGCGCGCCGAGCAGCTCTGCCTGGCGCGCGACGAACTGCGCGAGCGTGCCCTGGATCGGCTCGCCGTCGATGTTCCCGCGGCCGGCCGCCGCGAGGATCGCGACGTCGGGCCGCAGGTCGCGCAGGATCCCGGACCAGTGCCCGGAGCTGTCCTGGTAGAAGAGCGAACCCTCGGGCGTCTCGAACAGATACACCAGCGCGCCGCCGTCGCCGCGGGCCTGCTGGTTGCTGATCGCGAGGTGGCGCAGCACCTCGGGCCCGAGCGTGCCGAAGTGCCGCTGGAGCTCCGCGAAGCGGGCCTGCTGCTGCTGCCAGCTGAGGCCGAGATCGCCGATACAGACCTCGTCCGAGGGTCCCAGCTTCGCGGCCGACCAGACGCAGGAGTGCTGGCTCGGGTACACGTGGACGAGCACGTCGTCCGAGAGCCGGATCCGCTCGCCTCCCGCGACGGGGATCATCTGCGCGAGCGGCACCCCCTGCGCTTCGAGGATGCGCACGCTCTCGTAGGAGCCGATCACGCGCGCTCCGGTCGCCTTTGCGATGCGCTCGGCGCCGTAGAGGTGGTCGAAGTGCGAGTGGCCGATCGCGATCCAGTCCGCGCGCTCGATCTCGGCGATCCGCAGTCCCGGCTGCGGCGCCGACGCGACGCGGTCGAGATAGGCGTCGAGAAAGATCACGAGCCGGCCCACGCAGAAGCGGAAGGTCGCGCAGCCGAGCCAGTCGAGGGTTGCGCTCACGCGGAGATTCTAGAGGTGCAGTGGGTAGATCAGGTCGAGCAGCAGACCGAGCGCGAACAGGCCGCCGGCCATGCGCGTCAGGCCGAAGCACCAGGCGACGTACCAGAGTGGCCAGATCGGGAAGCCCGGGGGCGCGAGCGCGGGGCGCGGACGCGAGAGCGCGCGCAGCACCTTCCACAGCCGCGGCAGCGCGAGGCCTACCAGCAGCGTCCACAGCCCCAGCGTTCCGGTCATCACGAGTGCCAGCACGGCCGCGAAATGCAGCACCAGGAGCTCCTGGGTCAGGAACAGCGCGCGCTCCTTCCCGATCCGGACGGGCAGCGTGCCGACGCCCTTCGCGGCATCCGCCTCGAACTTGTCGACGTGCTTGGCGAAGAGCACGGCCGTCACCAGCAGTGCGTAGGGGACGCTCGCGACCAGCACCCAGGGCGGCAGCGTTCCGGTGGTCACGAAGTAGGTGCCGCCCGTCATCAGCGGGCCCCAGACCACGAACACACTCGGCTCGCCGAGGCCGCGGTGCTTGAAGCGAAACGGCGGCGCGACGTAACCCACGCTGATGAACAGGCCCAGCAGCGCGAATGCCGGCACCGGCCAGCCGCGCAGCTCGGAGAGGAACATCAGGATGCCGAGGTCGAAGAGGTTCACGAGCGCGATCGCGAGCAACAGGCCGCGCGGGCTGATCAGCCCCGAGAGCACCGGGTGCGGCGCGTACTGGCTGCGCACGTACTCCTGGCTGTCGACCCCGCTCTCGAGGTCGAAGTAGTCGTTGATCATGTTGTTGGCCGCGTGGGCGGCGACGAGGCCGACGAGCGCCGCGCCGAACGCGGTCCAGCTGGTCTCCGGAGCCGCCGCTGCGAGTAGCCCGCCGATCAGCGCGGAGGTCAGCGTCATCGGGACCACGCTCGCGCGCGTGATCAGGAGCCAGCGCGAGACGCCGTCCATCGCGCGGTCGGCTCCGAGATTCTGCGTGCGCAGGATCTCGCCCCAGTTCGAGAGCGCGGAGCTCATACGCGCGGATCTTAGCTGTTCGACTTCGTTCGCCTGCGGCTCACTGCGCGGGGCAAGGCCCCTTGCGGCTGACCTGCGTTCGCCCCTGGCTCACTGCGCGGGGCTGGACCCCTTGCCAGCCGCTGCGGCGAGCCGCTGCCGCGCGCGGGCTCGGGCGGCCTCGATCACCTCGGGAGGAACCGGGTCGTAGCGCGAGGCGCCGCTGCGAAAGAGCCCCGGCAGGAGTTCTTTGAACAGGAACGCGAGGCGCAGCGAACCGGGCGCCGTGACCTCGACTCGCCGCTCTTCGATGCAGCGAAACACCGCCTTCGAGATCAGGCTCGGCGGGTGCTTGCGGCCCGCGAAGCGCACCGGCGCCTCGCTCGCGGCGTGCTGCCAGATCTCGGTGTCGATCGGCCCGACATGGATCACCCCACAGTGGATCCCGGAGCCGGAGAGATCGATCGCGAGGCCCTCGGAGAGGCCCGTCAGCGCGAACTTGGAGGCCGCGTAGATCGCCTCGCGCGGCGGCGCGACACGCCCGGCGGCCGAGGAGATGTTCACCAGGTAGCCCTCGCCGCGGACCAGCATGTGCGGCAGCGCGTCGAGCAACAGGCGAGCCGGCGCGAGGAAATTCAGCTCGAGCGTGCGCAGCACGTCTTCGTGCGTCACGTCGTAGATCTGCTTGTGCTTCGGGATCCCCGCGTTGTTGATCAGGACGTCGAGGCGCCCGAGCCGGCTCGCGACACGGTCGACGAGGCCCGTGGCGAAATCGCGCTGGGCGAGATCGCCCGCAAAGATCTCAGCCGCCCCACCGGCCGCGGCACACGCGGCGGCCACCTCCTCGAGGCGCTCGGCGCGGCGAGCCACCAGCACCACGCGCGCGCCGCGAGCGGCGAAGTCGAGAGCCAGCTGCCGCCCGATTCCGGAGGATGCGCCCGTGATCAACACGACGCGGTCCCGATAGTTCATGTCTCCACTCCCTCGCTATTCCGCCGCCACTGGCGCTCGTGCAGCTGCCAGGCGCGGCCCACGGGCGCGGCGAAGTTCGCCGCCGGGCGGCCTTCAGGAGGCGCGAGCCACACGCCCCGTCACCGTCTGGTAGAGGATCCGCGCGGCGGTCTCGAGGAAGCCTTCTCGCGAGACGCCGTAGGGTTCGAGTCCGCGCTGGTGTGCGGCGAGGCGCTCGAGCAGCGAGACCATCGCGGCCGCCGCCGCGATCGCCTGTAGATCCGCCGGCAGCCGGCCCGCACGCACGCTGTCCTCGATCCGATCGGCAATCCGCCGCAGCAGCACCTGATGCGTCTGGATGCGGACGCTGCGGAAGCGCTCGTCGCCCTGATCCGACGCGAGATTGCGCAACAGCAGCACCGCGTGGTGAGCGTCCCAGATCTCGACGAAGCGGCCGACCACTGCGCGTGCGGTCGCGAGGCCGCCCGCCTCATCCCAGGGCCCGTCGACCGCCGCGACGACCGCGGGCATCTCCCCGGCCACCTCCTGCGCGAGACACAGCGCGGCCTCGATCACGTCTTTGAAATACTGGTAGAAGGTCGCCGGCGAAGTGCCCGCGCGCCGCGCGATCTCGACCACCGAGAGCTCGCGCAGCGGGCGTTCCTCGAGCTGGGCGCGCGTCTCGTCGAGCAGCCGGCGGCGCGTCTCGGTGGCGCGCGGTCCGAGTGGGCGGCCGCTCTGGTCGAAGAGAGCCGCGTCGGAGGGGGCAGCCATTCCGGCGCACGGTATCGGAAGGCCCGGCTGCGAGCCACGCGCGCGCGGCGCGCCCCTGGCTTGCGTCCTGCCCCTTCGCACTGGCGCCACCGCGCGCATTCTGATTGAGTGCGCGCGTGCGAATCGGAATCTTCGTCTCGACCGGGCGAGGCGCCCCGCTCGAGCGCATCCTCGCGGACTTTCGCAGCGCCGAGCAGCATGGGCTCCACACGGCCTGGGTCGGCCAGCTCTTCGAGGTCGACGCCCTCACGCTGCTCGCGCTCGCCGGGCGCGAGACGCAGCAGATCGAGCTCGGCAGCTGGGTGGTTCCGATCCAGCGCAGTCATCCCGCGGCGCTCGCGCAGCAGGCGCTCAGCGTCCAGCTCGCCTGCGGCGGTCGCCTGCTGCTAGGCGTCGGGATCAGCCACGCCGCGGTCGTCGAGAAACGCCTGGGACTCGCCTACGCCGCTCCCGAGCGCGCGATGCGCGAGTACCTCGCAGAGCTGCAACCCCTGCTGCGCGGTGAAGCGCGCGCGTTGCCCGGCGCGCGCAGCCCGCTGCGCCTCGAGTTCGAGGGCGTCCGCGCCCCCGCGCTCTTCCTCGCGGCGCTGGGTCCGCGCATGCTCGCGCTGGCGGGGCGCGAGGCGGACGGCATCGCGCTCTGGCTCGGCGGGCAGCGCTTCCTGCGCGACTACGCGCTCCCGCTCGTGAGCGAGGCCGCAGCGGCAGCGGGGCGCCCCCTGCCGCGCATCGTGTGTGCGCTGCCGGTGATCGTGACTCGAGACGTGGCCGCCGGCCGCGCGGCCGCGCGCGCACTCGTGCTCCAGAGCTCGCGCCTCCCGGCCTATCAGCGCGTTCTCGCGCGCGAAGCAGCGGCCGCGCCCGAGGACACCGCGATCGTCGGCGACGCGAGCTCGGTGATCGCGCAGATCCAGGCGCTGTGCCGGCTCGGCGCGAGCGACTTCCACGCGATCCCGGTGCCCTTCGAGGGCGACGCCGGCCGGGAAGCGCTGCTCGCCGCACTCGCGGAGCTGGCGCGCCCGGGAGCCTCCGACTAACAAAACTGCAAGCCGCTTCGGCACGCCGCGAAACGAATCCGAGCGGAGAGCGGGCAAGCCGTTTCGGCGCGCAGCGAGCCAAAGGCGAGCGGAGTGAAAACAAGCCGCCCCGGCGCGCAGCCAACCGCAGGCGAGCGCAGTGCGGGAGCGCCGGGCTGCGCCCGGACCGGGACCCGCAAGGCTGCCTCAGCCCTGCTTCGGCTCGTGCACGAGCGAAGCCGAGTTCATGCAGAAGCGCTGACCGGACGGCGCCGGGCCGTCTGGAAACACGTGCCCCAGGTGCGCGTCGCAGCGGCTGCAGTGGACTTCGGTCCGCGTGGCGCCCCAGCTGCGGTCGCTTGCGGTCGCGATGCTCTCCGCGGCGATCGGCTGCGTGAACGAGGGCCAGCCCGTGCCCGACTCGAACTTGTGCTGCGCGTCGAAGAGCTGCTGGCCGCAGCAGATGCAGCGGTAGACGCCGGGCTCGTGGCAGTCCCAGTAGCGGCCCGTGAACGCGCGCTCGGTGCCCTGCTTGCGGGTAACCTGATACTGCTCCGGCGTGAGCTGTTGGCTCCACTCGGCGTCGCTCTTGACCCACTTCTCGGCCATGCTCGGTTCCTCCCGCGCGGAGGCTATCACCCGCGCTCGGCGCTTGGATGCCGGGCGCCGCCGGCGGTCTCAGAGCCCGAGCGCGCGCTCGCAGCACCAATAGGCCGCGAGCGAGCCGATCGCGTAGGCCGGAACCCTGGCCAGGCGCGCGGGCGCGCGCGCGAGCTGCGAGCGCAGCACGCGTTCGAACGCGATCACCGCGGCCACGAAGAGCAGTTGGCCGAGCTCGATCCCGACGTTGAACGAGAACAGCGCGAGCGGGATCTCCGCGGCGGGCAGGCCGACCTCGGCGAGTGCGCCCGCGAAGCCGAAGCCGTGCAGCAGCCCGAAGCTGGCCGCCATTGCCCAGGGGTAGCGGCGCATCCGCGTGGCCTCTGCATTCGCCGGGCGCGCGAGCTCGTTTGCGAGCAGCGCGATGCTGAGCGCGATCAGCACTTCGGCCCCACGCGTCGGGAATCGCACGAATCCCAGCGCCGCGAGCGAAAGCGTGACGCTGTGGCCGAGCGTGAAGGCCGTGACCGTCGCGAGCAGCCGGCGCCAGCCGCGCACCAGCAGGATCAG
This sequence comes from uncultured Spirochaetales bacterium, assembly GCA_964437835.1. Classification (GTDB taxonomy): domain Bacteria; phylum Myxococcota_A; class UBA9160; order UBA9160; family SMWR01; genus CAYTJA01. The sequence continues at coordinate 6,427 of CAYTJA010000377.1, read as the reverse complement.
CCCCAGCACGAAGAGCAGGTGGTCGAGGCCCGAGAGGATGTGTCCGAAACCGAGGCCGAGATAGCTCCTGAATACCGCGCTCCAGCTCTCGCGCTCGGGCACGCGCAGCCGCGACTGCGAGCCCGTGAGCACCGCGCGCACCGTGCGCCCGTCCTCGAGCTCGATGCGCACGAGCGCGTCGGTGCGGCTCTCGGCAAGGCCCTCGACCCCGATCTCGTGCCCGACGAGACCGCGCTCGCCACAGCTCTCGCTCCAGACGAGCGTCACGCTCGTCTCGTCGCGCGTCGCCGCGGGCGGGGAATCCGGCTCGCAGTGAGGCGGCAGCTCCGGCACGAGGTCGACACCGGAGGATTGGATCAGCGACATCTTCCAGCGCACCTCTACGCTGCCGCGCCCGAGCTCGCGCAGCTCGAGCAGCGACGGCGCGAGACGGTGCGCCGTGGCCAACCCGGGCCGCAGCGCCATTGCGGCGAGCGCCAGCGCGAGCAGCACGCGGCGCGTGCGCAGCCGCGACGGGTCGCTCACGAAGCCTCCGACTCGCGCCGCGGCACGCCCCAGCTCCGCCGCAGCTCGCGCAGCATCGCGTCGCGCGCCGCGCGGCCGCGCTGCTCGAAGACGCCCTCGCGCACGGCCGTGCGCACGACCTCGAGCTCGGGCAGGCGCGCGGCGCTGTGCTCGTAGGCAAAGACCGCGTGCAGCCCGTAGGCCGAAGCCACGGGTCCACTCCACTGGCCGAGCGGCGCGCGCATCAGCTCGCGCGCGAAATCGGGGCCGAAGCTGCGCGCGAGCTCGGCCTCCGACCGCAGCGGCAGCTCGCGCGGCAGCAGGAAGGGATCGCCGAAGGAGCCCGAGACCTCCGGAGCGATGCGCTCGCGCGCGAGCCTCGCGAGTAGCGCCTGCGCGTCGCGCTCCAGATTTTCACCCCGCGCGTCGCGCGACAGGAACACCTGCGTCGCGCGCACGCGCTCGGGCTGCAGGAAACGCTCGCGATGCTGCTCGAGGAAGGCCTGCAGCTCCGGCTCGCTCGGCTCGACGAGGCGCGCGGACGAGAAGGCCGCGAGCTCGAGCAGCTGGACCAGACGCCGGCGCACGACGACATCACTCGCGTCCATGCCGAGCGACAGCGCCTCCGCGAAGAGCTCGTCGTCGGATCTGGGGCTGTCGCTCTCGAGGAAGCGCATGTTCTGCACCAGCCGCTGGCGCACGACCGAATCGATCTCGTGCAGGCCGCGCACGCGCGCCTCGCGGAACAGCACCTCGTCGTCGAGCGCTTCCTCGACGAGCGCCTCGAGCGTCGCGGCGTCGGGCGCGCGGCCGGTCTGGGCCGTCCACTCGCGGACGAGCTGCTCGCGGCGCTCGGAGCCGAGCTGGACCGGCTCGCGCACCACGCGCGCGGCTGCGCCGTCGCCTGCGAAGAGCGGCTGCAGCAGGAAGCCCGCCCCTCCGATCGCGAAGAAATGCAGCAGCGGCGCGCGCAGCGCGCGCAGCAGCAGGGATCGCAGACTCAGGTTCGCCTCCGGCTCACTGCGCGGGGCAATGCCCCTAGCGCTCCTCGACGCGAATCGAGTCGCTCACGCGCGATACACCGGGGGTCGTCTGCGCGATGCCGAGTGCGCGGTCCCGGAGGGTTGCGCTCGGAACCTGGCCGTCGAGCGTCACGACGCCGCGCGCGACGGTCGCGCGGATCGCGACGCGCTCGAGATCGCTGTCCTCGAGCAGGCGCTCCTGCACCAGGCGAAAGATCAGATCGTCGACGCCGTGCAGGTCGACGCGGTTCTCGGCCTCTGCGAGCGCGAGCTCGGCCTCGCGCTGCGCGGAGCGCGCCTGCTCGAGTTCCGTCTTTGCGCGCTCGAAGGCCTGTTCGCGTTGCTTCGTCTGCTGCTGCGCGCTCGCGAGTCCCGCGCGCACGCCCGCGAGCTCGCGGCTCACGCGTTCGAGGCGCTCCTCGGCGCTCTCGCCGCAGGCCGCGAGCCCGAGAGCGGCCGCCCACAGCGCCGCGCCCACGCAGAGCCGCCGCAGCGGTCGCGCTGTGGGGTCGAACGTTCTCCTCATCGCGGCTCTCCCGAAGCTGAGCACTGCGGCTGCCGCCCCGCGGATGTCGCGCGCTGCCAGGTCGCCTGCGCCTCGGGCATCCCTGCCTCGAGCTCCGCAATGCGCGTGCCGTGCGACGGATGCGTCGAGAGGAACTCGGGCGGCTGGCCCTGGCTCGCACGCTCCATGTTCTTCCACAGCTGGACGCTCTCGCGCGGGTCGAAGCCCGCCTGCGCCATCAACTCGAGGCCGATGGCGTCCGCTTCGCTCTCCTGCACGCGACTGAACTTGAGCAGCCCGAGCTGTGTTCCGACGCCTAGCGCCTGGTAGATCAGCTGCTGATTCGGGGAGCCGGTCTGGCCGATCGCGCCGACCGCCGCGCCCGCGGTCATGAGTCCGAACTCGGCGCCGAGCTGCTGCGAGGCGCGCTCGTTCGAGTGTCGCGCGAGCACGTGCCCGACCTCGTGCCCGAGCACCGCGGCGAGCTGGCCCGGCGTGCGCGCAACGCGCAGCAGCCCCGTGTGCACGCCGATCTTGCCGCCCGGCAGCGCGAAGGCATTCGCCGAGTCGTCCTCGAAGACCTGCAGCTCCCAGCGGCTCGGGACCTTCACACTCCTGGCGGCCAGCGGCAGGCGCCCGATCTCGCGCGTGACGGCCGTAGCGACGCACTGCACATAGCTCGACGACGACGCGTCTCCCGAGAGCGGCCGTTCGCGCTTGAGCTGCGCAAAGGCCGCGAGGCCCATCGATTCGATCTGCGAGTCGGGCAGCAGGATCAGCTGGCTGCGGCCGAGCGGCGAAGTCGCGCAGGCCAGCAAGGGGAGCCCCGCGGCGAATGCCACGCCTAGCGTACCGAGCGTTCGGAATCGAGACCCGGACTCCGCCATGGCCGCTCTCCCCGATCCGCGCGCACCCCTGCGAAGCCCGCGCGGCCGCCGAAGCATATCCGCTCTGCGGCGCAGCGGATCGGATCCAGCGAGATTCTGCATCTCTCCGAATCGCGCTCGGCATCGGCATGGACGCAGTCCGCGCGTGGCGGGGCCCGGCCGCGCAGGCGCGAACGGCGTCGGATCGCTTCGCTACCGTGTGCGGCGGTGGGGGTTCCCGGATGATCGCCCGAAGCCGCGCTCGCCGCGCGCTGCTCTGCCTCGCACTGCTCGCGAGCGCGCAGTTCGGCGCGGCCTGCTCGACCCGCAGCCGATTGCTGACAGCGCAGATCCACGCGCCGAGCGCCGCCGCGGAGCCGCTTCTGCTGCTCGCAGGCGTCGCACGCGGCGAGGCACTCGAGAGCGTGCCGCGGCTCCCGGCGGGCGCCGGCGTCGAGCGCTTTGCGGCGCGGCTGCACGAGGTGGGAATCTTCCGCGCGGTGCTGTATCCGGCCAGCGCGCTCGCGAGTCCGCCGCCGGACCTGCTGCTCCGCGTCTCGCTCGGATCGCGCTACGACCGCCACCGGCTGCGCAATCTCGCGTCGGACCTGGCGGTCGGCATTTCGCTGCTGCTGCTCCAGCCGCTGCTGCCCTCGTTGGCCGACCTCGAAATCGAAGTCCGCTGGGAGGCGCGCGCGCCCGACGGGCGGCTGCTGCACGCCGAGCGTGCGCTGGTGCGCAATCGCATCGAGTCGACCTGGCTGCGGACGCCCGAAGCCGAGGCCGCGCACTGGCACGCAGCGACTCTCGACCTCGCGATCGACGCCGCACTGGCGCAACTCTCGGACGCGCGCGCGACTCTCGCGGCTGCACGAGCGACACCGTGACGCGGCTGCCCCTCCGCGCGCTCGCGGCCGCATTCGCGCTGCTCGCGGTCAGCCGGGAATCGCACGCGAAGAGCGAGGTCGAAGTCGCCGCCGACGTGCTGCAGTTCGTGCTGCCGGCGCTCGGGGGGGGCGCGGCCCTCGCGGGCTCGGACTGGGAGGGCGCCGGGCAGCTGCTGCGTTCGGGCAGCAGCGCCCTCGCGCTGACCGTCGCGCTCAAGTACTCGATCGATGCAGAGCGGCCTAACGGATCCGGCCAGTCTTTTCCCTCCGGCCACACCGCCATCGCCTTTGCCGGCGCCTCTTTCCTGACCCGCCGCTACGGCCTGCGCGTGGGCCTGCCCGCGCTCGGCGCCGCGAGCTTCGTCGCCTGGAGCCGCGTCCACACCCGCGATCACCACGTGCGCGACGTCGTCGCGGGGGCCGGGATCTCGATCCTCTTCGCGCTGCTGCTCGTCGAGCCGCTCCCGGATTCGCTCGAGCTGATGCCCGGCGCCGGCGACGGCTGGCTCGGGGTCACGCTCGGCGGGAATTTCTAGCAAGGGGTCTTTCCCTGCGCAGGGAGCCGCAGGCGAACGTAGTTCAGCAGCGGGGCGATAGACTCCTCGGCCGCCGAGGAGGTCGCGAGTGAAACTTCCGATTGCCGGCCGAGCGCTGTGGCTGTGTGCGGCGTTCGCAGGCTGCGCGCTGCTGCGGCCCGATGCCGTTCCGCCTGCGCCGATCGCGTTCCCGAGCGCGGCGGAACATCCCGAGCCCGAGGTCGAGTCGACCCGCGTGGTCGCGCCGAAGGGCGGCTACCTCGACTGGTGCGCCGGCTCGAATCAGATCGCGTTCTCGCGCCAGGAAACACCCGCGCGCGCCGAGGTCTACCTGATCGGCGCCGACGGCACGGGCGAGCGCTGTCTGACCTGCGACCACCCGGAGCTGCCGCAGCCGCCTCAGGGCCTCGACCACGCGAACCTCGGCGCGGGCTACCGATCGACGCCTGCCTGGCACCCGAGCTGCGAATTTCTCGTGTTCCAGCTCGGCAACACTGAATTCCGCGGCAGCCCCTTCGAGCGGCCCCCCTTCGGGATCCACAACGACCTGTGGCTGATCACCGCAGATGGGCGACACGCAGAGCGGCTGCTCGCACTCGGGACCTTCGAGGGCGTGATGTCGGCCTTCTTCTCGGCCGAGGGCGAGCGCCTGGTCTGGAGCCAGCGCCGCTCGACGGGCAGCCTCGAGCTCGAGCGCGCGCGCGCGACGAAGCGCAAGGTCGAGGATCCCTTCCAGGGCTGGACGATCGTCACAGCCGACTTCCGGCGCCCGCCCGAGGGCCCTGCCCTGCTCGAGAACCGCAAGGAGCTGTTGCGCGACGAGCCGGGCGTGAAGCGACCTTCGGCGCTGATCGGCCAGAAGCTCTGGTTCGCGCACACCCGAGGCTTTCAGCGCTTCGTCGACGAGCTCTGGAGCCTCGAGCTCGCGAGCGACACCCGCGCGAACCTCTCGCGCTCGCCGCGCACCTGGGAGGAGCAGGCGCTGCCCTCGCCGTGGGGCGCGCTGCTCGCGTACCGCTCGAGCCTCCCCTACGGCTGGCGGATGGGTCCCCACCGCCCGAACCGGATGCGCCTCGAGCTCTGGGTCGAGGACGCGGAGGGCAACCGCACCCAGCTCACGCGCAAGAACCGCACCGGCGACAACAACCTGCGCGCGCTAGTTCAGGACTTTGCGTGGGGGCCGACCGGCCGGGAGCTCGCGATCTACACCGCGCGCTACGAGGAGGGCCAGGACCCGCGACACGAGATCGAGATCTTGAGGCTGAACCACGCCTACTGAGGGCGACGCGCAGGGCCCGCCCGTCCTCGGCACGGACAGTGGCCGTGAGATCGGCCCGACGCAGGCCTCCCCGCTGGCCGGCCGCGCGATCGCGCTGCTCGTAGAGGCACTGCGTCGCAGCTGCCACGTCGATCGGATCGCCGACCCGCGACCCGCGCTGCGTCGCAGTCGACGCCCCTACGTGCTCGCGCTGTTGCACGCGCACCAGCTCACCGCACTCGTCGCGGGCGACGAGCCGCAGCTCGCCGCGATGCTCTCGCGCTCGCGCGACGGCGAGCTGCTCGCCCCGACCCTGCGCCGCGTCGGCGTGACGCCCGCCCGCGGGTCCAGTCGCAGCGCGGAGCGCGACAAGGGGGGGCGCGGTGCGCTGAAGGCGCTCGTGGAACACCTCGCCGGCGGGCGCCCGGCGCTGCTCGCTGTCGACGGGCCGAGCGGACCGCGCGGCCGGGTTCAGCTCGGCATCGCGGAGCTAGCGAAGCTGAGCGGTGCGGCCGTGCTGCCGGTCCTGCCGCTCGCATCGCGTCGACTCAGGATCCGGGGCAGCTGGGATCGCCTCCAGATCCCGCTGCCCTTCGCGCGTATCGCGGTGTACTTCGGCGCCCCACTCGAGCTGGCCGGCGGCGAGAGCGTGGAAGCACTGCGCCAGCGCATCGAGGTCGCGCTCGGCGAGCTCGAAGCCAGCTGGGATCCGGCCGAGGCGCGCGCAACGGCGCACGCCGCCCGAGCTGCCGTGGAGACTTCCCGCTAGCCGCAAGCCGCTTCGGCGCGCAGCGAGGCGAAGCCGAGCGGAGAGCGGGTGGGACCGGGCCGCTCCCGGACCGGGACCCG
>CAYTJA010000376.1:0-15034 GCA_964437835.1 uncultured Spirochaetales bacterium | reverse complement strand
TTCCTCGAGGCGCTCGGTGCCGAGGCCCAGCAGCGCGGTGTCCGGAGCGCCGCAGCCGCGGCATTGCTCGGGCGGACCCAGCGTGTAGTCGCAGTAGTGGCAGCGCAGCAGGTGCTCGCCCGCGTGGAACACCAGCGCGATGTCGCAGTGCGCGCAGCGTTCGGCGTAGCCGCAATCGAAGCAGAGCACCTGGGTCGAGAAGCCGCGCCGGTTCAGGAACAGCAGCGTCTGCGCGCGCTGTGCGAGCGTCTCGCGCATCGCGCGCACGAGCGGCGCCGAGAAGATCACCTTTCGACCGCGCGAGGCCAGCTCGCGCTCGCGCGCGAGGTCGACGATCAGGACGGCCGGCAGCGGCCGCTGCCCGACGCGGCTGTCGAGCGCAAGGCGCTGGATCTGCCCGCGCTCGGCCGCATAGCGGGTCTCGAGAGCGGGGGTCGCGGAGCCGAGCAGCAGCGGGCAGCCGGCCGCGCGTGAGCGCAGCTGCGCGAGCTCGCGCGCGTGATAGCGGAAGCCTTCCTCGTTCTTGTATGCGCCGTCGTGTTCTTCGTCGATCACGATCAAACCGAGATTCTCGAGTGGCGCGAAGAGCGCCGAGCGCGCGCCGACGGCGATCGGTGTCGAGCCGTTGCGCAGGCGCTGCCACTGCTCGAGGCGCTCGCCGGGGCTGAGGCCGCTGTGCAGCACCGCGAGATCGTCTCCGAAGCGCCCGCGCAGGCGCGCGACGATCTGGTGCGTGAGCGTGATTTCGGGCACGAGCACGAGGGCCTGGCGCCCGAGGGCCAGCGCGGCCGCGATCGCGCGCAGGTAGACCTCCGTCTTGCCGCTCCCGGTGACGCCGTGCAGCAGGAAGCAGTCCGCGCGGCGCGCGCGCACCGCCGCCTCGATCGGGAGCAGGGCCGCGGCCTGCTCGGGGGTCGGCGTCGGAGGCGGCCCGCTCGGGATCTCGAGCGGCGTGCCCAGTACGTCGCGCGGCGAGGGGCGCTCCGACAGCGCGACGAAGCCGCGCGCGGCGAGCGCGCGCAGCAGCGCCGGCGTGAATTCGGAGCCGAGCTGCGCCGCGGGCAGCGGGCCGGCCTGCGCGAGCCGGCGCAACAGCGCCGCCTGCTTCGGCGCGCGCACGAGCTCGACGTGGCAGGTGTGCTCGAGGTCGAGGCCCGCCGGCAGCGCGGCAACCCGCAGCGTTGCGATGCGCGCGCTCGGCCCGCGCTCGATGCCGCGTTTCGCGACCAGGCCGTCGCGCAGCAGCGCGTCGACGATCTCGCGCTCGCCGCCCTGGCGGCGCAGCGCGCTGCCGGTCAGCGGGTGCCGAGCCAGCGACTCGAGCACGCGCAGCGCGTGCCCGCGCAGCGCGCCGCTGCGCAGCGCTTCCTGCCCGCGCGCAGTCAGCGCGAAGCCCGGCACGACCACGGGGTTCGAGCCGCCCGGCAGCGCGGTCGCGAGCGCAATCCCGAGCGGGCACAGCGTCTGGTGGGCGGCCTCGCGCAGCACCTCGAGCAGCTGGGTCGAGATCGCGGGCTCCGCGTCGATCAGCTTCTCGATCGGCCGCAGCCGGCCGCTAAAGTCCGCGCCGCGCCCCGTCTCGGCGACGACACCGACCAGCGAGCGGCCGCCGAAGCCGACCTGCACCCGGCAGCCCGGCTGCACGCGGCCGCGCAGCAGCTCCGGCACTGCGTAGTCGAAGAGCTCGTCTGTCGGGACCGGAAGCGCAACGCGCACCCCTTCGCCGTCGTCGGGCGCGGCGGCGAAGAGCGACTGGGTCATCGGCTGCAGTGTATGGAGGCGCGAGCAGACGCGCCGGGGGGCGAAGTGGCACAGCGAGGCGCGCGGGCGGGGAGGCGCAGGCCGCAGAGCCGCGCGCGTGCGACGGGCGTGCGCGCCGCGCCGCGCGTGCGCGTGCGGCGCACCCGCGGCGGCCTGCGGCTCGAGATCGACGGCACCTTCGCGTCCTTCTACACGCCGGGCCAGGCGCGCACGGGATCGGTCTGGGATGCGCTGGTCGCGCCGCTGCTGTGGCTGCCGCCCGCGCGGCGCCGAAAGGTGCTGATCCTCGGCCTCGGCGGCGGCAGCGCCGCGCGCCTCGCGCGCGCGCTGGCGCCTCGCGCGCAGATCGTCGGCGTCGAGTTCGATGCGATGGTGGTGCGCGTCGCGCGCCGGCGCTTCGGCCTGGACGCGCTGCGCGTCGAGGTCGTGATCGGCGATGCGCTGCACTTCCTCGCGCAGAGCCGCGCGCGCTTCGACCTCGTGATCGACGACGTCTTCGTTGGCCGCGGCCGCCGCGTGCACAAGCCCAGCTGGCTGCCCGATCCCGGCCTCGCGCTCGCCGCGCGCCGCCTCCGCCCGGGCGGCGTGCTGGTCAGCAACTCGATCGACGAAGCGGCCGCAGTCGCGCGCGCCCAGCGCGCGCTGTTTCCGAACCTGGTCGAGCTGCGCGTCCTGGACTACGAGAACCGCATCTTCGCGGGAACAGAGAGCGCAATCACGGCGGCGGGTTTACGCCGCCAGATCGCAGCAGACCCAGTGCTAGGTGAATCGCTGCATCAGCTGCGAATCACGACGCTGCGGCGAGCGCCGCGGGACCGCTCCTGAGCCTAGGCGGCCTGCTGGCGTTTCATGCGCTGCGCCGCGCTAGGGCAGGGCTGCTGCGCAGGGGACCGTGCCGGCACAGGCGAGGGCCGACGGGCCCGGCGTGTTCTCGAATCGTCGATGCGGCCACATGAGGTCGCCCCGCCTGATCACGTCCTGCAGGCGCCGCAGGCGCGCTTCGACGGCCTGGCGCCGCAGCGTCACCGATTCGCTCCGAAGAAGTATTCGCGCTGCACCCGGCGCAGGTGCTCGGTGTCGAGGTAGCGGAGCATCAGGCCTTCCTCGATCTCGTCGGTCGCATCGGCGTCGCGCGCGAAGACGCGCCGCCCGCGCTCGAGCACGCAGGATTCGCGGTCGGCTGCCGCAGCGACCGCCGTATCTCGATTACCGAGCGCCCGCGCCCGCTCTTGGGGCGAGTGCGGGCCGGCCGCACGAGGAGGGCATTTCCGACCCCCTCGAACTCGACCTCGCAGCGCGGGAGCAAGCCGAGCTTCCTGCGGATCGCGACCGGGATCGTCAGCTGGCCCTTGGATGTGAGGCGCATTCAGCACTTTTCGTCTAGCAGTACTTCGACACGCTGCCTCGTCACGTAGGCCCTGAGCGCGTGGTGTCGAACGCGGTGCCGAGATGCCGCAGCACTGAGTCCGAGTCGAGCCGTGCGCAGTCAGAAAAGATCGTTCGAATCAAGTGGAGTCCGAAAGCGTGTGACCGTATCCGTCATTCTGCTAGTTCATGCTCGCGGTCATGAGGCAGCGAAGCGATCAGCTCGACATGGATCTGCGTCCGCCGAATCGCTGGGGTGGCCTGCGTTCCGGCGCCGGCCGCACGGCCGGCCCCCGGCCGGCCGTCCGTCACCGCAAACGGGAAGCGTTCCCGGGGCGCTTCCCCTGCCTCGTCACCTGGCGACTGCGCTCGGGCCTTCCGTCTCTGCGGAGCGCCATGCTGGTGCGCGAGATCCGCAGCTCCTTCGCGGCCCCGCGTTCGTCGATCGCTACCACGTCCGCCTGCTCCGCAGCCCGCGCCAAATCCGCCACGCGCTTGCCTACGTACTTCTGAACGCTCGCCACCACTATTTCCAGCGGACTCGATCGGCGCCCCCGGTCCGTGCAGACGAAGCCTCGTCGGCCCCGTGGTTCCGCGGCTGGCATCGCGCGCCGCTGGGCGCTGCGAATTCCGGGGCTGCGCCCGTGGCCGAGCCTCGAACCTGGTTATTGGCTACGGGTTGGCTGCGCCACGGCCGCATCGATCCAGCGGAGGTTCCGGGAGGGCGCTGAACGCTCGCCAGCGGCTGTGGCTCCGCGTGTGATGTGAGCGGGACTCACGTTCGCGAGAAGCCGTCACGCCGCCGCGCTGCGGAGCCAGAATGATGGGAATCTGCCCTGCGTGGGGCGGAAGTGTGCCGAGTCATTTCACGGGGCAGGGGGAAAGGGCGCATGCTCGGAATCGTCTGGGACGGAGCTCGGCTCGTCGTGACCGACGAGCTCGAGGTCGCGGCGCCCGGTCCGGGCGAAGTGCAGGTCGAGGTTCGCGCGAGCGGGCTCTGCCATACGGAGCTCTCGATCCTCGACGGAGTCGGCGCCTGTGAGGCGCCGGCGGTGCTCGGGCACGAGGCCGCGCAGTACGCGAACTGCTCTTCCTTCGCCTCGCGCATCACGGTGCGCGCGAGCCAGCTCGTCGCCGCGCACGGGATTCCGCTGCACGAGGCCGCGATCGTCGGTTGCGCGGTCATCACCGGCTACGGCGCGGTGCGCAACGTGGCCCGAGTGCGCGCGGGAGACAGTGTCGCCGTGATCGGCGTCGGCGGCATCGGCGTGAACGCGCTGCAGACGGCGCGGCTCTGCGGCGCCAAGCGCGTGATCGCGGTCGACATAGCTGAGTCGCGCGAGGCGATCGCGCGCGAGCTTCGTCGTGGCCGCGCTGATGTGGGGACGCCAGATCGCCGGCAGCCTGAACGGCGCGGTGCACCCACAGCGCGACCTCGCGGACATCGTCGAGCACGTGTGCGCGGGCCGCCTCGAGCTCGCGGCGCAGGTGACGCGCTGCTGGCCGCTCGCCGAGGTGGAATCCGCGGTTGCGGCGCTGCGCGCGGGCGAGGTGGTGCGGGCGGTGTTGCTGCACGGCTGAGGCGCACTCCGCCCGCGCGCGGCGTCAGTCCTCGACCTCGCGATCGCCCGCTTCGAGCAGCCCCGCGGCGCTCGTGCCGGCTGCGATCACGCCGCTCTTCGCGTAGACGCCGAGCTTCTCGCGCGAGTCGAGGATGTCGAGGTTGCGAAGCTGAAGCTGGCCGATGCGGTCCTGCGGGGAGAAGGCCTCCGCCTCGACGCGCTCCATCGAGAGCCGTTCGGGGTGATAGGTGAGGTGGGGGCCCTGGGTGTCGAGGATCGTGTAGTCGTCGCCGCGACGGAGCTCCAGTGCGACCTCGCCCGTGACCGCGCGGCCGACCCACTTCTGCAGCGTGTCGCGCAGCATCAGCGCCTGCGGGTCGAACCAGCGCCCCTCGTAGAGCAGCCGGCCGAGGCGGCGGCCGAGCGTGCGGTAGTTGTCGAGCGTGCCCTCGTTGTGGATCGCGGAGACGAGGCGCTCGTAGCCGATGAAGAGCAGCGCCATGCCCGGGCTCTCGTAGATGCCGCGGCTCTTGGCCTCGATGATGCGGTTCTCGATCTGGTCCGAGATGCCGAGGCCGTGGCGGCCGCCGATGCGGTTCGCCTCGAGCGCGAGCTCGAGCGGGCTCGCGAAGCTGCGCCCGTTCAGCGCGACCGGGAAGCCCTCTTCGAAGCGCAGCGAGACCTCCTCGGGCCGGATCGCGAGCTTCGGATCCCAGTGCTTGACCGACATGATCGGCTCGACGATGCGCAGCCCCTTGTCGAGGTACTCGAGCTGCTTCGCCTCGTGCGTCGCGCCCCAGAGGTTCGAATCGGTCGAGTATGCCTTCTCGGCGCTCATCTTGTAGTCGAAGCCGTGCGCCACCAGCCACGCGCTCATTTCCACGCGCCCGCCGAGCTCGTGCACGAAGTCGCGGTCGAGCCAGGGTTTGTAGATGCGCAGCGAGGGATTCGCGAGCAGTCCGTAGCGGTAGAAGCGCTCGATGTCGTTGCCCTTGTAGGTGGAGCCGTCGCCCCAGATCTGGACGCCGTCCTGCTGCATCGCCTTGACCAGCAGCGTGCCCGTGACCGCGCGCCCGAGCGGCGTGGTGTTGAAGTAGGTGCGGCCCGCGCTGCTGACGTGGAACGCGCCGCACTGCAGCGCGACGAGGCCCTCTTGTACGAGCGCTTCGCGGCAATCGACGAGCCGCGCGGTTTCCGCGCCGTAGGCGAGCGCGCGGCGCGGAATGTCGTCGTAGTCCTTTTCGTCCGGCTGCGCGAGATTCGCGGTGTAGGCGCAGGGAATCGCGCCCCGGTGGCGCATCCAGGCGATCGCGGCCGAGGTGTCGAGGCCGCCCGAGAAGGCGATGCCGACGCGCTCGTTCGCGGGGAGCGACAGCAGGATCTTGCTCATGCTGCGCCGGATTCTAACGGTCCTCCGGAGCGGCGGCCGCGAGCCGGAAGATGTAGAAGACCCCGGCTCGCGCGTCGGGCTTCCGGGAACGGAGCTCTGCGTAGGGCTGCGGGTCCGGCAGGCCGTGGAGGTTGAAGAGCAGGTTCGGACTCACGGCCAGCGTGCCGCGGAAGGGATGCCGCGGCGGACGCGCGGGATACAGGTGATCGCCGGGGAGGTCGCGGTGGTCGATCCCGTAGCGGTCGGGATCGTCGCTTCCGAAATAGCCGAGCTGCAGGCGCCGGACGCCGCTGCGCCGCATCCACTCCGCGAGGCGCGGCAGGTCCTGGCCCCAGTCGAGGTTCGAGTCGAGCAGCACGCGGTGCGCGGGATCCAGCGCGCGCGCGCTGAGGTTCGTGTAGGGGAGATGTCCCGATGGCAGCGCGGCCAGGCTCGGGCCCGCATGCAGCGCGAGGGCGATGCCGAGCCAGAATCGGCCCCGGCGCCCTTCGAGCAGCGCCGGCAGCTGCGACGCGATCAGCAGGATCAGGTAGGGGTAGACCGGCAGGATGTAGCGCTCCAGCGTCTGCGCTTTCCCGGCGGAGGCTCCGAGGAACACGACCGCGGCGGGGACCACCCAGTGCAGCTCCACGCCGGTGCTGGCGAGCGCGCGCCGTTGCCGCCAGGCCGCCGTCGCCGCCGCAGCGAGTGCGATCAGGAAGCCGGGCGTGCTCTTCACGAGCAGCACGAGCAGGTAGGCGATGGGCCAGTCGCCCGGCGCGTCGTGGGACTCGATGAAGTTGTCGTGGATCTGAAAGCGCAGCGCTTCGAGATAGGCCTCGGGGAGCGCGCGCGAGTGCTGGAGCGCCGCGATCAGCCGACCGGCCGCTCCGAGGCCGGGATGCGGCGCGTGGGCTACGGAGGCGCCGGGCCAGGGGGAGTAGTGCAGGCCGTAGGCCAGCCAGAGGACAGCGATCGCGACCGCCGGCGCGACCCCTGCGAGAGCCGCGGCCTGCCGCGCGAGCCTCGCGCGACAGGCCGCCGGCGCGGCCGCGAGTTGGACCCCCGCGAGGCATGCGAGCGCGGGGAGCAGGATCCAGCCGGTCAGTCGCGTCGAGACGGCGATGCCGAGTCCGAGCCCGACCGCGGCGGCCCAGGGCAGGCCGGGGCGCTGGCACCAGCGCCAGAACGCCCAGGAGCCGAGGCAGATGCCGATGGCCTGGAGCAGATCCGTCGTCGCCAGGTGGCCGTGCGCGAGCAGCGCGGGGTGGAAGGCGCAGAGCGCGAGCGCCGCGCCGCCCGCGACGGCGCCGTGCGTCGAGCGCACCCAGAGCGCGAGCGCCGCGGCGAGCGCGAGGCAGAGCAGCGTGTTGGGCAGGCGTGCGAGCGCTACGACGGGGGTCGAGGCGTTGTCGACGTGGACGAATCGAAACGACCACTCCCAGGAGGAGTCGCTCGAGTCCGGTGCGATTCCGGCGAGCGGCACGGCGAGGAAGGGCAGGGCGCTGACGAGTTTCGCGAGCGGAGGTGTTTCCGGATTCAGCCGGTAGTCCGACGCCGTGAGGTGGCGGTAACCGGCGGGGATGTAGGCGACCTCGTCGTAGACCATGCCGTCGCGGAGCACGCCGCTCGCGAGCTGTCCCGCCATCGCTGCGAGCAGGAGGGCAGCGGTGCATGCGCCCTTCATTCGAGCTCGAACTCCGTTCGCGAACGCGAGTGCGGCGCCGCGGCGATCGCAACGCGCTCGCGGCGCCGAGCGAGAGTCACGCGGCACCAGCCGCTGTGCCCGGCCCGCGGCCAGCGCTTGCCGTGGCCGACCTGCGGAGACCTACGCTACCACGGAGCTGCTGGGCGTAGGCGAGCGCGGGGTTCCTCCGCGCCCGCACGGGTCGCAGCGCAATCGCACGCAAGCGCTCGGCGCCAGGTCGGGAGGCGAGCCGCAGTCGATGTCCGTGCCGACGCGTCGCTGCTTTGCGGGGCAGAGAGCCGAGCGTGCAGGCGCCCTGCTGCTCGCGCTCGTCGTCGCGCTGTGGGCGCTCGGCGCGGCGTGGTTTCAGGAGGGCGGATTCCTCGACCAGGAGTCGCTGCACTTCCTGCAGCACTACCTCTCGGAGCGCGAACTCGTGCCCAAGCTCCTCGACGTCCGGATCGCGGACTGGGGCTGGTACCAGGCGCGCGAGCTCAGCTACTTCGTCGACTGGCTCGACGCGCAATTCATCTTCGCGTCGCTGCGCGCGGGAATCGTCCACTTCTACCCGCTCTCCCACAGCCTCGCCTGCGGGGCGATCGCGCTGCTCCACTGGCGCCAGGGGCGGCGCCACTTCGGCGCGTTGACGCCGCTCTCGCGGGTGCTGCTCGCGGCGCTCTTCCTCTCGAGCTCGCACTCGATCTTCTCGACCTACTATCGCTCGGCGAAGGATCTCGTCGCGATAGCACTCTACTCGCTGCTCTGGCTCGCCTTCGCCGGCCCCGGCCTGCTGCGCGGCGGATCCGAGCCAGAACCCCGCGCCCCTGCGGCGCTCCGGCTGCGCTGGCCGCGCGCGGCGGCGATCCTCGCGCTCTCGCTCGCGATGGCCGCCAGCGATCGCCAGGGTCTGTTCTTCCTCGGAGCGCTGCTCGCAGTCGCACTGCTGCTGGCGGCGCTCGAGCGCAGCGCGCAGCGCCTCGCGCTCGCGGTGGTGTTCGCGGCCGCGTGCTTCGTCAGCGAGCTGAACAACCGCTGGCTCACGCCCGCGCTGATCCGGGCCACGAATCACTACGACCCGCCGCTCGAGCACCAGAGCCTCGGGTTCCTCGCGCGCCCGCTCGCGTCGCTCGTCTCCGGCGAGGGCCTGGGCGCCGCGGTCGAGAGCACGTCGCTGATCGCAGGGCTCACCTCGCACTGCTTCGGAAGCCTCGGTTGTGCGTCGGGCTGGCTCGTGCTGCTGGCGCTCGCGGCGATCCTGTGGCGCGGAGTGCCGAGCCGCGAGCGCGCGGCGCCGCCGCGTTTCGCCGAGCGGCTCTTCGCGGCTCGCTTCGGAATCGTCTTCCTCGCGGCGGTCGCGATGCTGTGCGCGCTCAGCTGGGCGATGGCGCAGAAAGAGCCCTTCCTCACGCAGCCGGAGTCCGCGATCGTCTACTACTGGGCGCCGGCGAACGCGCTGCTGTTCTTCGCGACGAGTGCGGCCGTGCAGCTGCTCCTCAGCCACCGCGCAGCGCTGCGCCCCTGGATCCACGCGGCGCTGCTCGCTTCGATCGCAGCGAACCTGTTCGCGCTGCCGCGCTTGCGCGAGGTGGTTCTCTCGGCCGAGAGCTCCTGGACGGGCCACGAGCGCGCTGCGGAGCTCCGCGCCTGCCTGCGCACCCGCGACGTCGATGCCCAGGGCTTCGCACTGCACCCGCGCGAGGCCGGGCTCTGCCGCTTCCTGCTGCGCCGCGTCGACCCGCGCTTTTCCGGGGCCCCGCGCGACGCCGCCGCCGATCACGCGCTCGGTCTGCAGTATCTCGAGGGACGGGATCTGCTGCTCGATCCCGCCGAGTCGCTCGCCTGGCTGCAGCGCGCGGCGCGTGCGGGCCATGCCCCCGCGCAGCGGAGCCTCGCGACGCTCGACTTCCGGCCCTTCCTGCGGCCCGGCGCGCGCGCGCGGCCGCCCGATGCCGCGGCGCGGCTCGCTTGGCTCCGCGAGGCCGCGCAGCAGCGCGATCTCGCGGCGCAGTGCGCCCTCGCGGTCGCCTATCACGAGGGGCGCGGCGCGCCGCGCGACGCCGCGCAGGCGCGCTTCTGGGCCGAGAGCTGCGCGCAGCTCGGGCGCGAGCGCGGGCAGCAGCTGCGCCGGACGCTGCGCAGCCTCGAGAGCGCCGGGGACCGCGCGATCCTGCGGGAGCTGCTTCAGGAACGCGCAGCCGCTCCGGAGCCCTGAGCCGGCGCCAGGCTCAGCGAGCGGTCAGGAATCGCAGCACCACGTCGTTGAACGCGCGCGCGCTCTCGGCCATCACGAGGTGGGCGCCGGAGGCGAGGGTCACGAGGTCGGCGCGCGGGATCTCGTCCGCGAGCTGGCGGTGCAGGCGCGGCGGTGTGAACGCGTCGTGGCGCCCGCAGAGCACCAGCGTGCGCTGCGAGATCTGCGGCAGCCGCTCGAGCGTGTCGTGCGCGAGGCAGGCGTCGCACTGGCGCGCAAACAGATCCGGCGTGTAGGGATCGCCCTCGCGGGTGTAGAACTCGACCATCGCATCGATCAGGTCGCGCTGCTCGAGGGTCTCGTCCTGCAGCGTCCAGACCAGGCGTTCGCGGATGCGATAGGCGGTCGGCAGATTCGAGAGCGTCAGGTCCTTCCAATGCTCGAGCAGCAGCCTGCGTCGGGCGTCGGGCCGGGCGTAGGTGCCGACGAGGATCAGCCGCTCCACTCGCTTCGGGTGCCGCAGCGCGAGCTCCTGCGCGACCATCCCGCCCATCGAGGTGCCGAGCACGTGCGCGCGCTCGATGCCGAGTGCGTCGAGGAAGGCCGCGCTGTCGTCGGCGAGGTCGGCCGTCGTGAAGGGGCCGCCCGGATCCTCGCTCTGGCCTACGCCGCGCAGGTCCGTGATCACGGTGCGCAGTTGCTTCGAGAAGGCCGGTACCTGGAGCGGGAGCCAGCCGCGGCAGGAGCCCGCGATGCCCTGGAGCAGCAGCAGCGGCGTGTGGGCGTGCTCGCCGTGGATCTCGTAGTAGGCCTTGCGTCCGGCGACGGAAACGAGCGGCACAGCCGGATTCTACTCCGTCCGCGCGCGCCTCAGCGGCTCATCTGCTTCAGGTCCTTGAGCACGCCGCGGGCGACGGCCTTCAGGGTCTCGAAGACGCCGGTGCCGACGCCGGCGCAGGCCTCGAAGTCGGGCACGCCGCGCGGGTTCAACAGGCGCCGCAGCTCGGAGACGGGCGCGGCATTCGGCAGGTCGCGCTTGTTGTACTGGACCACGTAGGGGATGCGGTCGAGGTCGTAGCCCTGCTCGGTCAGGTTGACGCCCAGGTTGTCCAGGCTCTCGAGGTTCGCCTCCATGCGCTCGACCTGGCTGTCCGCCACGAAGACGACGCCGTCGACGCCCTTCAGGATCAGCTTGCGCGACGCGTCGTAGAAGACCTGACCCGGAACGGTGTACAGGTGGAAGCGGGTCTTGAAGCCGCGGATCTGCCCCAGCGCGAGCGGCAGGAAGTCGAAGAAGAGCGTGCGCTCGGCCTCGGTCGCGAGCGAGATCATCTTGCCCTTCAGCTCGGGGTTCGTCTTGCTGTAGATGTACTGGAGATTCGTCGTCTTGCCGCACAGGCCGGGGCCGTAGTAGACGATCTTGCAGTTGATCTCGCGCGACGAGTAGTTGATGAAAGACATGGTCGCGCCTTAGATCGAGAACAGGTTGTCGATGTCTTCGTCGGTGATCTCGGAGAAGGGGCTCTGGGGCGCCGCCGCGCCGCCGCGCGCGTCCGCGCGCTCGGCTTTCTTCCGGATGTCCTCGAAAACGCGTCCCAGCAGCGCGCCGGCCTTCTTGACGCGCAGCCGCACCAGGCCGAGCGAGCTGCGCTCGTCGAAGACCACCACCAGGATGATCTGACCGCCGACCAGCGTGATGTGGAGGTTGTCGCGCTGGCCCTGGTGGAAGTGGACCGGGAATTCTTCCTCGCCGATGATCTTGGCGAGGCCGCTGGTCGCGGCGATGCAGCCGGCCGTGAGCGAGGCCAGGCTGGTGGTGTCGATGCCGCGCAGTTCGCCAGCCTCGCCGATCAGCTGGCCGTTTCGATCGACGACGAAGACGCCCTTGGCGTTCGCATCGCGAGCGAGCTGCTGGATCACGGCGAGGACCTTGCGGAAGTCCTCGTCGTACATCACGAGCTGCATCTGCTTCATCGGCAACTGCCTCGCGAAGTGCCGGAAAGATCGCTGGGTCGGGCGCAATCTACCCCGACCCGGCAGGGCCCGCCAAAGGCCCGCCTCCGGCTGCGCGACCCGCTCGGCTTGGATCGGCGCGCGCCGCGCGCGGCTTGAGCGCTGTGCGCGCTCCGACTCACTCCTCCATCCGGCGCCGGTTCGAGAGCGAGTGACCCACCGTCACGTGATCCGCGTACTCGAAATCGCCGCCCATCGGCATGCCGTAGGCGATGCGCGAGAAGCGCAGCCCGCGGCCGTGCAGGCGGTCGGCGAGATAGTGTGCGGTGGCGTCGCCTTCCGCGGTCGGATTCGTCGCGAGGATCAGCTCCTGGATGCCCCCGGCCGCAACGCGTTGCTCGAGCTCGGCGACCCGCAGCTCGCCGGGTCCGACGCCGTCGATCGGTGAGAGCGCGCCGCCGAGCACGTGATAGTGGCCCGAGAAGCGGCCGCTGCGCTCGATCGAGGCCAGATCGGCCGGCTCTTCGACCACGCAGACCAGGCTCGCGTCGCGCTCGGGATTGCGGCACACCCCACACGGAGAGACGTCGGAGAGGTCGTAGCAGATCTCGCACAGCACGATCTCCTGCTTGAGCCGCCGGATCGCCTCGGCCAGCTCGACCGCGACCGCCTCCGGCGCGCTCAACAGGAAGAAAGACAGCCGCGTGGCGGATTTCTCGCCGACGCCGGGCAACTTGCGGAGCGCCGAGACGAGACGTTGGATCGGAGCCGGCGGCGTGCGCAACGCGCTAGACCGGGGGCACTGCCGGCAAGCCGAGCGAAAGCGACGCGCGCTGCAGCTCCTGCTGCACGAGCTCCTGCGCGCGCGTCAGCGCGGAGTTCACGGCCGCGACTGTCAGGTCCTGGATCATCTCGCGGTCGCCCGAGGCCAACAGCCCGGGCTCGATCTGGATCTCGAGCACGCGGAGTCCACCGCTCACGACGACTCGCACCATGCCGCCGCCGCTGCTCGCCTCGACGCGCCGCTGCGCGAGCTCGCGCTGGAGCTCGCCCAGGCGTGCCTGCGCCTCCTTGGCCTTCGCCATCAGCTGCCCGAGGTCGAGTTGGTTCACCGCGCAGCTC
This sequence comes from uncultured Spirochaetales bacterium, assembly GCA_964437835.1. GTDB lineage: Bacteria > Myxococcota_A > UBA9160 > UBA9160 > SMWR01 > CAYTJA01. The sequence continues at coordinate 2,024 of CAYTJA010000376.1, read as the reverse complement.
CAGGCTGGCGCGCCGCGCTGCCCGCCGGCGCTACAGGGGTCGCCAGCGGACGGATCTCGACGACCTCGGCTCCGAGCAGCGTCAGCGCGGCGTTGACGCCGGGATGCTCGAGCGCGGTCTGCCGAAGCCGGCGCAGCGCCTCGCCGTCGCGGCTCGGGGCGCCGCCGTTGCTCTCGGCATCGCGCCGCAGCTCCTCGGCCGACCCGACTTCCGCGTGGGTCTCGCGCCCGAAGAATCGGGTACAGAGCTCGTCGAGCGCGGCCTGGCGATCGCGCAGGCGCTGCGCGGCAAAGCTCCTCGGAACCTGGAAGCGGATCCGGCCCACCGCCTGTTCGAGCAGCTCTCCGTCCTGCAGCGCGGCGAAGAGCGCGGGGCTCTGCTTCGCCGCGCAGGCGCGCAGCCGATCGAAGACCAGCTCGGGGCGCACGCTCGCGAACTCGGCGGCGTCGGGCTCGCCGGGCGCGATCTCGGCGCTCGTCGCGCTCGCGGCCGCGGGAGGGGCTGGATCGACGCGTGCCGGCGCGGCTGCGCCCGCGCCTGCCGGAGGCGCGGACTCCGCGCGGGGGCCGCGCTCGGCCGGGGGCAAAGGGGCTCCCGCCGCGCGCCCGGATCCGCCGGCCGCAGCGCCGCCGGCGCGCGGTCCCGAGCCAGAAGGCGGGCCGTCGCTGGGCGCGCCGCCGGCGAGACGCTGCTCGAGCGCCTCGAGCCGCGAGAGCAGCCTTGCGACGTCGTCGCCGGGCGCGAGCGTCGCGAGGCGCACGGCGGCCAGCTCGAGCACCGCGAGCGGCTGCGGCGCCCAGGCGAGATCTTCCTGCTCGGCGACCAGCGCGCGGAACATGCGGCGCAGGCGCGTCGTGTCGCTCTTCGCGGCGAGCGCGCGCAGCTCGGCGATCTCCTCGGCGCTGCCCTCCACGAGCCCCTCGGCCTGCGGCGCGAGCGAGAGCACGACCAGATCCCGCAGCCCGCGCAGCAGGTGCTCGCCGATGCGCTTCGCGTCCGCGCTGCCGGCGGCGGCCGCAGACACCGCAGCCAGCGCGCGCGCGGGGTCGCCCTCGACGCAGGCCCGCAGGATCTCGAGCAGTGCGCCGCGGTCGAACAGGTCGAGCATCTCGCGCACGGCGCTGTCGTCGACCGCGGCGCCGCCGAACGCGATCACCTGGTCGAGCAGCGTCAGGGCGTCGCGCAGCGAGCCGTCGGCTTCGCGCGCAATCGCGTGCAGCGAGGCCTCGCTGATCGCCACGCCCTCGGCGCGCGCAATCACGGTCAGGCGCGCGGCGGTCTCGGAGCTCGCGATGCGACGCAGGTTGAAGCGCTGGCAGCGCGAGAGCACCGTGAACGGGATCTTCTCGGGGTTCGTGGTTGCGAACACGAAGACCGTGCGCGGCGGCGGCTCCTCGAGCGTCTTCAGCAGCGCGTTGAAGGCCGCGGCCGAGAGCATGTGCACCTCGTCCACGACGAAGATCTTGTGCTTGCCCGGCGACGGCGCATAACGAACGGCCTCGATCAGCTCGCGAACGTCGTCGACGCTGGTGCGGCTCGCCGCGTCGATTTCCTGGACGTCGATCGAGTGGCCGCGGCTGATCTCGCTGCAGGAAGCGCAGTGTCCGCAGGGCGCGTCCGTCGGGCCATGCTCGCAGTTCAGGCAGCGCGCGAGGATGCGCGCGATCGTCGTCTTGCCCACGCCGCGCGGTCCCGCCAGCAGCACGGCGTGCGGCACGCGCCCGCTCGCGATCGCGTTGCGCAGCGGGGTCACGACGTGCGCCTGCGCCGTGACGTCGTCGAAGGCCTGGGGCCGCCACTTGCGTGCGAGGACTTCGTAGCTCAACGGGGGTGCCCTCTGGCTCGGGTCAGGCCGCGGGCGGCGAGGCGAGATCGCAGGGCACCCCCGCTCGCAACCGAGTCCCCGCTACCGCTGCTTCCTTCCGGATCTGACGGAGTTCACGAGGCTCGTGATCGATCGGGACCCTGCGATCGCGGCTCGCCGCCGACGCCAAACCACGATAGCGCAGCCCCCCCCGCGCCCT
>CAYTJA010000375.1:0-2699 GCA_964437835.1 uncultured Spirochaetales bacterium | reverse complement strand
CGAGACAGAAGCTGCTGACCCGCAGGCCGCTCTGCCCGAGGCTGCGGTACTCCACGGTCGGCCATGCTATCCGAAGCGGCGATGCCGCGAGTCTCGGGTGCCGCTCCGCACAGCTACCGCCTCGATCCCGAAGTCGAGCCGGCCAGCGTCGGGATGGACCCCGCGCTGTTGGATCGCCTCGCGCGCAGCTTCGAAGAGGGCCTGCAGCGCGGCGCGCTCTGCCACGGCGCGCAGCTCGCGGTCTACCGATCGGGGCGCCGCGTGCTCGACCTCGGAGCGGGCTGGGCGCGCGTGCGCACGCGGGTGGCGGTCGCGCCAGACAGCCTCTTCGTGCTCTACAGCTCGACCAAGGGATTGACGGCGCTGCTCTTCGCCCAGCTCCACGAGCGCTCGGCCTGTCACGTCGACGAGCCCGCCGTCAAATGGTGGCCGGAGCTCGCTCGCACGCTGCCGCAGAAGGCCTCGCTGACGCTGCGGCACATCCTCTCCCACCGCGCGGGCATGCCGCTCGGGCCGCGCTGGCTCGGACCGGAGCTGTGGGGAGATCGCGCGGAGATCCGGCGCGCGCTGGAGGAACTGCCGCTGCGCTCGGCGCCCGGCGAGAAGCCGGCCTATCACGCGATGAACTACGGGCATCTGCTGAACGAGCTCGCGGAGCGGATCAGCGGGCGCGATTGCGGGGCGCTGCTGCGCGACGAGGTCGCGTCGCCGCTCGGGCTGCGCGACCTCTACCTGGGCCTGCCCGAGGACCCCGCGCTCGAGGCGCGCGTGGCCTGGGTCTACTGCGATGTCGTGATCGCGCCGGGCCGCGCGGGCGGCCTCGTCGGGGCGGCTGCGCTCGACGGCGCGGATGCGGGAACGCCCACTCCGCCGAACGATCCGCTGAACGATCCGCCGAACGATCCGCCGAACGATCCGCCGCGCGAGCCACCGGAGCGCTACCGGAACGTGCCGGAGCTCGCGCGTGAGTTCAATTGGCCCGAGACCCACCGCGCGGTGCTGCCCGCGGCCGGCGGGATCGCGACGGCCCGCGACCTCGCCGCCGTCTACGCGGTGCTCGCGCTGGGCGGCGAGGGCCGCGGCGCGCGCCTCGTCGGGCCCGACACGCTCGCGACCTTCTGCGCACCGGTCGCGCGCGAGGGCGAAGTCGATGGGACGCTTGGATTTCCGATCCGCTGGGCCAGCGGCTTCCACCTCGGCTTCCACGGACGAGGCAGCAGCTGGCGCACCTTCGGGCACGCCGGTGCGGGAGGTCAGGTCGCGTTCGCAGATCCCGAGCGCGAGCTCGCGTTTGCGTTCGTCTGCAACGGCGAGCTCGACCGCCGCTTCCTGACCTGGCGCTACAAGCTGCAGTCGCTCGCCTTTGACGCGGCGCGCTAGTCGGGCGTGCGGAGCTCCAAGCCGAAGGTCCGCTGGTAGAACGCGGAGCGTTGCGCGCCGAGCGCGCCGCGGCCGAGCAGCGCCGCGTGCTCGCGCGCGTAGAGCGCTGCCTCGTCTCGGCGGCCGAGCTCCGCGAGCAGGTACAGCGTCAACTGCGCATGGGATTCACCAAACGCAACCTGCGGGTCGGCCCGGAGCTCCTCGAGTGCCGCGCGCATGGCGTCGCGGTCGCGGCGCGCGATCGCCGCGACGGCGGCGTGCTGCAGCGCGTGCGGCTGGCGCCGGATCTCGGGGTTGCTGCGCGCGAGCTGAGCCTGCCGCAAGGCGTCGCTGCCCCAGGCCCAGAGGATCGGAATCTCGAGCCCGGTCTCGTGAAGCAGCGCGTGCGTGGTCTCTTCCGCGAGCGATCGCGGCCCGCAGCAGGCCACGCGATCGATCAGGAGCTGGCCCGGAAAGAAGCTCTGCGCGTCCCTGCGGAGCGACTCGGGGAGCAGCCGCTGGACCCAGGGACTCTCGGCGAAGCGCTGCGCTGCCGCGTCGGGGTGCACGAGTTCGAGGAAGAAGGGCGGGGGTGCGTTCAGCTCCGGGACCGGACCCTGGATCCGGCGCGGGTAGTCGTCGACGAGTGGGGGCACTGCGGCGCTCCAGCGCCGCAGTGCGGGCGCGTCGGCGATGAAGGTCGCGAGCAGCTGCTCCGGGTGCTCGAAGCCGAGTTCGCGCAGCTCCGGCGCGCGCCGCGGATCCCGGAACGCGCGCTCGAAGCGGCTGGCGTCGATCGGCGCGGCGGCGTCGCGACTGCCGAGCAGCATCAGATCGAAGCCCCAGCCGCTCCAGAGGCTGCAGTCGTCGAACACGTTGCAGAAGGCCGCGAGGATCGCGCGCGTCGCGGCCTCGGAGAGCGAGTGCAGGGGCAGCCAGTAGGAGACGAAGCCGCCCGCTGCGAGGCGCTCGCGGATCTGCCCGAAGTACTCCTGGGTATACAGATTCTGCACGCCTGCCATGGTCGGCGGAGGAGGCTCTGCCGTGATCAGGTCGTAGCTCGAAGACGTCGTCGCGAGGAAATAGCGCCCGTCCTCGACGTGGATCTTCACGCGCGGATCCTCCAGCGGATTGCCCGGGCCCTCCCCGTGGACGATGGCGCTCGTTTCGAGGATGCCTTTCGAGATGTCGACGACGTCGATCTGCCGCAGCTCGGGGCTGTCGACCATGGCCTTTGCCGTAGAGCCGACGCCGTAGCTGATCAACAGTGCGCGCTCGAGCTTCGGGTGCAGCGCCTCGGGCAGCCAGACGTAGAGCTTCATGTAGCGGCGCGCAGCCCA
>CAYTJA010000374.1:0-6622 GCA_964437835.1 uncultured Spirochaetales bacterium | reverse complement strand
CATTAGTCCCTTGCGCGTGCGGCCGCCGAGCGCGAAATCGGCGAGGATCATGTTCTGCGTCGCGGTGTAGTCCCAGATCTCGCCGGGCGTGGTCTGGTAGTGCCAGACCAGCCGGCCGCTGTCGGGCCGCAGCGCGAGAATCGACGACAAATAGAGGTTGTCGCCGCCGCCCGGGCTGCGCAGCTTGCGGCTCCACGGCGAGCCGTTGCCGGTGCCGACGTAGAGCAGGTCGAGCTCGGGGTCGTAGGCCATCGAGTCCCAGGCGGTGCCGCCTCCGCCTAGCTCCCACCAGCGGCCCTTCCAGGTTTGCGCGGCCGCCTCGAGCTCGGGATGCTCGAAGGGCTGCGACGGATCTCCCGGCACGGTGTAGAAGCGCCAGACCTGCGCGCCGGTCTCGGCGTCGTAGGCGGTCAGATAACCCCGCACGCCGTACTCCGCGCCGCCGTTCCCGATCACGACTTTGTCCTTCACCACGCGCGGCGCCCCGGTGATCGTGTAGGGCTGGCTGCGGTCGATCGTGTTCACGTCCCAGACGACTGCGCCGCTGCCGGCGTCGAGCGCAACCAGCCGCCCGTCGAGGGTGCCGACGTAGACCCGGCCCTTCCAGACCGCCACGCCGCGGTTCACCACGTCGCAGCAGGCGTTGCGCGCCCAGGCGCGGGGCACCTCCGGATCGTGGGTCCACAGGAGCTCGCCCGTGCGCGCGTCGAGCGCCTTCACGACGCTCCACGGCAGCGTCACGAACATCACGCCGTCGACCACGATCGGCGTCGCCTCGTGGCCGCGCCCGACTCCGGTCGAGAAGGACCACGCGAGCCCCAGCTGCGCGACGTTGCTGCGATCGATCTCGCGCAGCGGCGAGAAGCGCTGCTCGTCGTAGCTGCGCCCGTGCGCGAGCCAGTTCTGGGGTTCCAGGTCGGCAGCGCGGATCCGCGCGCCGTCGACGCGCGCCGTGCTGACACGAATGCGGTCTGCGCGCGCGGCCGGCGCGTCGAGCCGCGGGGCAGTCGCCGCGCCGGGCGGCGCCTCCCCCGCGCAGCTCGCGAGGCCTAGCGCGAGCCCCAAACCGAGGGTTGCCAGCGACTCGAAGCGCCCTCGACGTCTCATGCCGGCCCCTCCCGTGGCTGAAGCGCGACCCTAGCTCAGCCGCCCGTCGGTCTACCCACAGATTCCGCGATTCTGTTCCGCCCCGGAGCGCTGGCGAGGGGCTAGGTGCGGCTTCGCTGCCTGCGCAGCGCCGCGGCGAGGTGCTGCCCGGTGTAGGAGGCCTTCAGCTTCGCGACCTGCTCCGGCGTGCCCTGCGCGACGATGCGGCCGCCCTCGGGGCCGCCTTCGGGGCCGAGGTCGATCACCCAGTCGGCGGCCTTGATCACGTCGAGGTTGTGCTCGATCACGATCACGCTGTTGCCGGCGCCGACCAGGCGCTCGAGCACGATCAAGAGCTTGCGCACGTCGTCGAAGTGCAGGCCGGTGGTCGGCTCGTCGAGCACGTAGAGCGTGCGGCCGGTCGCGCGGCGCGCGAGCTCGCGTGCGAGCTTGATGCGCTGCGCCTCGCCACCCGAGAGCGTCGGCGAGGGTTGACCCAGCTGGATGTAGTCGAGGCCGACGTCGGCCAGCAATTTCAGGGCAGGCCGGATCTTTGGGTGCGCCGCGAACAGCTCGGCCGCCTCGAGCACGGTGAGGTCGAGCACGTCTGCGATCGATTTGCCCTTGTAGTGCACGCGCAGCGTCGCCTGGTTGAAGCGGCGGCCCTGGCACTCCTCGCAGGTGACGAAGACGTCCGCGAGGAAGTGCATTTCGATCTGGCGCACGCCGCCGCCCTGACAGGCCTCGCAGCGCCCGCCCTTCACGTTGAACGAGAAGCGCCCGGCCGAATAGCCCGCGACGCGTGCCTCCGGCAGCTGGGCAAAGAATGCCCGGATCTCGTCGAAGACCTTGATGCAGGTGGCCGGATTGCTGCGCGGCGTGCGGCCGATCGGGCGCTGGTCGATCGCGAGCACCTTGTCGAGCTGGCTCTCGCCCGAGAGGCCGCTGTGCCGCCCCGGGCGCTCGCTAGAACCCTGGATCCGGCGCGCGAGCGCGGGGTAGAGCACGTCGTTCACGAGCGTCGACTTGCCGGCGCCCGAGACGCCCGTCACGCAGGTCAAGACGCCGAGCGGAAACTCGACGTCGATTTCGCGCAGGTTGTTCTCGGAGACGCCGCCGAGCTTCACGCTGCCGGTGGGCTTCCGGCGCCGCTCGGGCACGGCCACCTCGCGGCGGCCCGCGAGATAGTCGCCCGTCAGCGACTCGCGGCAGGCCATCAGGCTCTCTGGTGTGCCCGAGTGCACGATCTGGCCGCCGAGCACGCCGGCGCCGGGGCCGAAATCGATGACGTGATCGGCCGCCAGGATCGTCTCCTCGTCGTGCTCGACGACGACCACGGTGTTGCCGATGTCGCGCATCCGGATCAGCGTGTCGAGCAGCCGGCGGTTGTCGCGTTGGTGCAGGCCGATCGAGGGCTCGTCGAGGATGTAGATCACGCCCGTCAGCTCGGAGCCGACCTGCGATGCGAGCCGGATGCGCTGCGACTCGCCACCCGAAAGCGTCGGGCCGGCGCGGTCGAGCGACAGGTAGCCGAGGCCGACCGCCGACAGGAAGTCGAGGCGGCCGCGGATTTCCTTCAGCACCTCGGCGGCGATCTTGCGCGCTGCGCCTGCGAGCTCGAGCGCGCCGAAGAACGCGCGGGCGTCGTCGACGGTGTAGCTCGAGACCTCGACGAGCGTCTGCTTTCCCATGCGCACAGCCGCGCTCTCCGGGCGCAGGCGCACGCCGCGGCAGGCGGAACAGGGGGCCGAGCCCAGAAACTGCCCGAAATAGCGCTTTGCGCCCTCGGAGGTCGTCTGCGTGAAGCGCCGCATCAGCTGTGGCAGCGCACCTTCCCATTCGATTTCGAAGCTGCCCTTGCCGGTGCGGCCGCGCCAGGTCACCTGCACGCTCTTCGCATCGGTGCCGTGCAGCACGAGCTCGCGCATCTTCTTCGGCAGCTTGCGCCACGGCGTGTCGAAGTCGACGCCGAGCTTGGCCAGCACCTGCCCGCGAAAGTTGTGCGACCAACCCGTCTTCGACGAGACGTCGCTGCCCCAGGACTTGATCGCGCCCTGGTCGATCGAGAGCGAGTCGTCGGGGATGACGAGGCCGGCGTCCATCTCGACGCGCGAGCCGAGCCCGTTGCAGTCGACGCACATGCCCTGCGGGCTGTTGAACGAGAAGCTCTGTGGCGAGAGCTCCGGAAACGAGATGCCACAGTCGCCGCAGGCGAGCTTCTCGGAAAACACGCGGTCGCGCGGGCCGAGGCCCGAGACGAGCAGCATGCCGCCGCCGCTGCGCAGCGCCTGCTCGACCGAATCGGTCAGGCGCGCGGCGAGCCCTTCGCCGCGCACGATCACGCGATCGACGACCGCCTCGACCGTGTGCTTCTTGCGCTTGTCGAGCACGTCGAGGCCTTCGCTCTCACGCAGCTCGCCGTCGATGCGCAGCCGCGCGAAGCCCTGGCGCCGTGCGTGAGCGAGCAGCTCGCGGTGCTCGCCCTTGCGGTTCACGAGCAGCGGAGCGAGCAGGATCAGCCGCGCGCCCTCGGGCGACTGCGCGAGTTCCTTCGCGATCTGTTCGGCGGTTTGCCCGCGCACGGGCTTCCCGCACTGGTGGCAGTGTTGGACGCCGACGCGCGCCCACAGCACGCGCAGATAGTCCGAGATCTCGGTGATCGTCCCGACCGTCGAGCGCGGGTTGGTGCCGGTGGTCTTCTGCTCGATCGAGATCGTCGGCGAGAGGCCGCGAATCGTGTCGTAGCGCGGCTTCTCCATCTGGCCGAGGAACTGGCGCGCGTACGCGGAGAGCGATTCGACATAGCGACGCTGGCCCTCGGCGTAGAGCGTGTCGAAGGCCAGCGAAGACTTGCCAGAGCCCGAGACGCCCGTCAGCACGACGAGCTTCTTCTTCGGGATGTCGACGTCGATGGAGCGCAGGTTGTGCTCCCGCGCGCCGCGGATCTGGACGTGATCGAGCTCCATGGGGGACCTGGCGCGGCAGGATAACCGAGGCTGGACGAAGAGGGGGACGCAGCCCGGATTTCCAGATTCGAAGTGAATCTGGAGCTCTGAAGTCCCGTCTCCGCGCGAAGCGGCGTCCCAGGCAGCGCTCGGCTCCGGGGGCGCTCAGCTCGCGGGGCGCTCCAGGGCGTCCCGGACCACCGCGAGCAGGCGCGCCGGGAGGAAGGGCTTCTGCAGAAATCCGTCGATGCGCAGGCCGGCGACGGCCTGCGCGGCGCGCTGCTCCGAGAAGCCGCTCATCAGCACGATGCGGGCGTTCGCGTCGAGCTCGCGGATGCGCATGAAGGCCTCGTCGCCCGAGAGGCCCGGCATGGTGCGATCGAGCAGGACCACGCGGATCTCGTCCCGGCGTTTGGCGAAGATCTCGAGCGCCTCGCGCCCGTCGCTCGCGGTCAGCACGGTGAGGCCCGCGCGTTCGAGTACGTCGCTCGCGAGCGAGCGCACGTCGGCCTCGTCGTCGACGACGAGTGCGGTCGCGCGGCGGCTCCAGTCCGAGGCGAGCTCGACCGGCGTCGCGCGCGCCCTCCCGAGCATGCGGGCCGCCGCGGGGAAGTAGACGCGGAAGCGCGTGCCGCGGCCGACCGCGCTCTCGAGGTCGAGCGCGCCCGCGTGGGCGCGCACGATTCCGAGCACCGCCGCGAGTCCGAGGCCGCGCCCGGTGAGCTTCGTCGTGAAGAAGGGGTCGAAGATCCGCTGTTGCGTCTCGGCGTCCATACCGGTCCCCGAATCCTCGACCTCGAAGTACGCGAAGCTCCCCGGGGCGACGCCGCTGCCGAGGAGCAGCGCGTCGAGCTCGGCGCGCCCGAGCTGCTCGTGCCCCGTGCGCAGCGCGATGCGGCCGCCGCGCTCCTCGAGCGCCTCGGAGGCGTTCGTGATCAGGTTCATGATCACCTGCGAGAGCCGCGCCGAGTCCGCTTCGACCGCCGGCAGGTTTGCCGCGAGCTCGTACACGAGCGTCGCATGGCGCGCCGCGGCCGTCTCGAGCAGCGCGGCGATCTCGCGCACCAGCCGGGAGAGATTCAGGATCTCGACCTGCAGCGAATCCTCGCCGGCGTAGGAGAGCATCTGGTTCGTGAGGGCCGCGGCGCGGTGTGCAGCGCGCTGCACGCGCACCAGGCGCTCGCGCAGCGGCGATTTCGGCGGCAGGTCGAGCAGCGCCAGGGTGGTGTCGCCGAGGATCGGTGTCAGCAGGTTGTTGAAGTCGTGCGCGATGCCGCCGGCCATCACGCCGAGGCCCTCGAGACGTTGCGCCTGGTGGAGCCGCTCCTCGAAGTGCTTGCGGCGCTCATCGGATGCGACGCGCTCCGTTATGTCTCGCGTCATCGCGAGCCGCACGTGCTTCTGGCCGGGGCGATCGTAGGCGACGGCGACGCCCTCCATCCAGCGCTCCGAGCCGTCGCTGCGCAGAACCCGGTGGGGCGGGATCGCCGTGGGCGCCTCTTGCTCGAAGAAATCCAAGAAGTGCTCGACGCGCCGTTCCACATCTTCCGGGTGGAGCTGGAACACGAAATTCGTTCCGAGCACCTGTTCGCGCGGAATGCCGACGATCTTCTCGTAGTTCGGCGAGAGATACAGCACGCGGCCGTCGGAATCGACCTCGGAGACGACGTAGTCCGCGATCTCGAAGAGCAGCCGATAGCGCTGCTCGCTGTTCTCGAGCACCTGCTGGGCCGCCACGCGCTCGGTGGCGTCGCGCAGCAGGATCGCCGTGCGCTCACCGCTCTGGATCGAGAAACGGTGCACGGCCGTCTCGAGCCAGACCCAGTGGCCCTGCTTGTGGCGCGCGCGGGTCAGGCCTTCGGCGCTGCCGGTCGCAATCGCCATGCGGCGAATCTCGTCGACTGCGCGCGAATCTGCGCGCGTGTCGATCAGGTCGCGCGGGCGGCGGCCGACGATCTCGGCGGGCAGGAAGCCGAGCACCTCGGTGATGCTCGGCGACACGTAGCTGATGATCCCCTGGCGGCTCTCGATCACCACGGCGCGCAGGTTTTCGACCAGCAAGCGGTGGCGGTCGGCGTCCTCATCGGAGGCAGCGGACGCGGAGGCTGCAGCGGACGCGGACTGCTGGCTGCGCGCGAGCTCCGCGCGCAGCGCGGCCAGTTCCCGAATCAGCTCGGCCTTGGTCTTGCGGTCGTCCGACACTGGCGCGACCCCGGGGGCGCAGAGCCTGTTCCGAAGCGCCGGAGACACCTTACCAGCTTCCGCGCCGCGCAGAGTAAGATGCCCTTCCCGGGGCCCACTCGCCCCAGAACCCGAATCGAGAATGGAGGTTCCGAAGCCATGCCCCTCGATCCCCAGTGCCGTGCCGTGATCGAGTTGATGAGCGGCGCTCCCGTGGACTGGAATGCGATCGATCCCGCGACCGCGCGCGCGGGCTTCGCGCTGCAGGCCCCGACGCGCAAGCCCGACGTCGCCAGGGTCGAGGAGCGGCGCATCCCGGGCCCCGCCGGCGAAATTCCGCTGCGCATCTACTGGCCCGCGCAGGGCGGCCGCCGGCCGGGCCTGGTCTACTTCCACGGCGGCGGCTTCGT
>CAYTJA010000373.1:0-15061 GCA_964437835.1 uncultured Spirochaetales bacterium | reverse complement strand
CGACATTTCTTCGAAACCCCCGGCCACGATCGAGTGGGAATGAACGCCGTGCATGCCGGCGGCCCCGGGTCTCCGCGAGGCCAGGGCTCGTGAGCCAGCCCTTCGTCCACCTCCACCTGCACAGCCAGTACTCGCTGCTCGACGGCGCGATCAAGATTCCCGCGCTCTTCGAGCGCGCGAAAGCGCTCTCGATGCCGGCGGTGGGCCTGACCGATCACGGCAACCTGTTCGGTGTCGTCGAATTCTACGAGAAGGCGCGCGAGTCGGGCATCAAGCCGATCATCGGCTGCGAGGTCTACGTCGCTTCCGGCTCGCGCTTCGACAAGGAGCGACGCGAGCGCGACGACAGCGGCTTCGACGCGATCAACCACCTGCTGCTGCTGGCTGCGAACCAGACCGGCTACAAGAACCTGATGTACCTGGTCTCGAAGGGCTACCTCGAGGGTTTCTACTACAAGCCGCGCATCGATCTGGATCTGCTGCGCGCGCACTCCGAGGGCCTGATCGCGACCTCGGGCTGTCTGTCCTCGCTGGTGTCGCGCGCGATCACCGGGGGTCAGCTCGACACCGCCTGGCAGCTGGTCGAGGATTTCTCGCGCATGTTTCCGGACCGCTACTACCTCGAACTCCAGCGGCACGGGATCGGCGACCAGGACCGCGTCAACGCCGAGCTGGTCAAGATTTCGAGCGATCTGCGTCTTCCGCTGCTCGCGACGAACGACTGCCACTACCTCGAGCAGGGCGACCACCAGCACCACGAGGCGCTGCTCTGCATCGGCACGGCGACGAACCTCGACGATCCGAAGCGCTTTCGCTTCGACGGTCAGGGCTTCTACCTCAAGTCCGGCGACGAGATGCTCGAGGTCTTCCACGACCACCCGAGCGCGATCCGCAGCTCGCTCGAGATCGCCGAGCGCTGCGAGCTCGACCTCGGCATCGACACCGGCCGCTACCACATGCCGCAGTTCCAGGTTCCCGCCGGCCGCAGCCTCGAAGTGGTGCTGCGCGAGCAGGCCTGGCTGGGGCTGCGCCAGCGCCTCGGCCTCGCAGCCGACGAGCCGCTGCCGAAGCAGCACTCCGACTACCTCGCGCGGATGGAGCACGAGCTCGAGGTCATCACCTCGATGGGCTTCTCCGGCTACTTCCTGATCGTCGCCGACTTCATCGGCTATGCGAAGCGCAACGGCATTCCGGTCGGACCGGGGCGCGGCTCCTCCGCGGGCAGCCTGGCCGCCTGGAGCCTCGGCATCACCGGCGTCGATCCGATCGAATACGACATCATCTTCGAGCGCTTCCTGAACCCGGAGCGTGTCAGCATGCCCGACATCGACGTCGACTTCTGCATGCGCGGGCGCGATCAGGTGATCCGCTACGTGCAGGAGAAGTACGACGGGACGGGCGACGACGAGCGCCGCGTCGCGAAGATCATCAGCTTCGGCAAGCTGCAGGCGCGCGCCGCGATCCGCGACGTCGGCCGCGTACTCGGGATGGCCTACGCCGACGTCGATCGGATCGCGAAGCTGGTGCCCGATGCGCTCGGCATCACGCTCGATGAAGCCCTCGAGCAGTCGCCCGAGCTGCGCGCGCGGGCGGATGCGGACGGGCAGGTCGCACAGCTGTTCGAGACCGCGCGGCGCCTCGAGGGTCTGACGCGGCATGCGTCGACGCACGCCGCGGGCCTCGTGATCAGCAACCAGCCGCTGATCGAGACGCTGCCCCTGTACCGCGATCCGCGCTCGGGCGACGTCGTCACGCAGCTCGACATGGGCAGCGTCGAGAAGCTCGGACTGATCAAGTTCGACTTCCTCGGGCTCAAGACCCTGACCGTGATCGCGGACACCGAGAAGCGGATCCGCGAGCGCGGCGTCGCCGATTTCGACATCGAGCGGATTCCGCTCGACGATCCGACGACCTACGAGCTGCTCGCCTCGGGCGACACCGAGGGCGTGTTCCAGGTCGAATCGGACGGCATGACCGACCTCGTGAAGAAGCTGCGCCCGCAGGCCTTCGTCGAGCTGATTCCGATCGTCGCGCTCTACCGCCCGGGCCCGCTCGGATCCGGCATGGTCGACGACTTCATCAATCGCCGGCACGGCCTGACGAAGGTCGAGTACCTGCTGCCGGAGCTCGAAGAGCTGACGGCCGAGACCCTCGGCGTGATCGTCTATCAGGATCAGGTGCTGCAGATCGCCAACCGGCTCGCGGGCTACTCGCTCGGCGAGGCCGACCTGCTGCGGCGTGCGATGGGCAAGAAGAAGCCCGAGGAGATGGCGCGCCAGCGCGAGCGTTTCGTCTCGGGCGCGGTGCTGCGCGGCATCGACGCGCAGCGGGCGGATCAGGTCTTCGACCTGATGGCCGAGTTCGCCGGCTACGGCTTCGCGAAGTCGCATTCCACCGCCTATGCGCTGATCACCTACCAGACGGCCTATCTCAAGGCCAAGTATCCGCGCGAGTACCTGGCCTCGCTGCTCTCGGTCGAATCCGGGAATCACGACAAGCTCGCGCGCTACATCGCACACGCAGCGGCACGCGGGATCGAGATCCTCGCGCCGGACCTGAACGAATCGGATCGCGACTTCACCGTCGTCCCGGGCGGCATCCGCTTCGGGCTGGCCGGCGTCAAGAACGTCGGCGAGGGCGCGATCCAGTGCGTGCTCGAAGCGCGCAGCAGGGGCGGGCCCTTCCGCAGCCTGCACGACTTCGCGTCCCGCATCGACGCGCGGCGCGTGAACCGGCGGGTGGTCGAGAGCCTGGTCAAGTGCGGCGCCTTCGACCGCATCCACGCGAACCGCGCGGCGGTCTGGAACGGCCTCGACGCCGCGCTCGAATCCGGCGCGGCCGCGCAGCGCGACCGCGAGGTCGGCCAGGCGAGCCTGTTCGGCGGCGACTCCGGTGGGGCGGCGCCCGAGCCGGAGCTGCCGACTGCCGCAGAGTGGAGCGATCGGCAGCGCCTCGAGCACGAGAAGGAGGTGCTCGGCTTCTACGTGAGCGGGCACCCGCTCAAGGCCTGCGAGGCGCTGCTCCGGCGTTATGCGGACACGCGCTCCTGCGAGGCCCTCAGCCGCGCGGGCCGCGAGGTGCGCGCCGGCGGGCTGCTGACGGCGCTGCGGCAGACGCGCACGCGGCGCGGTGCGCTGATGGCCTTCGGCACGCTCGAGGACCTCGACGGCAGCTTCGAGCTGCTGATCTTCGCGGAGCCCTTCGCGCAGTACGGAGATCTGCTGCGGAGCGCGCTCGGAGAGGGCGCCGCGCAGGGACCGCTCCCGCTGCTCGTGACGGGCACGCTCGAGGAGGGCGAGTCGCCGAAGCTGCTGGTACGCCAGGTGCTCGAGCTCGAGCGCGCCGAGGAGCGGCTCTCGAGCCGGCTCTGCGTGCGCATGCTCGCGGACGAGGCCTCGGAGGACCGCCTCGCGGCGCTGCGGGTCGTGTTGCAGAAGTATCCGGGCGAGTGCGGCGTCGCGCTGCACCTCGTGATTCCGGGGCAGAGCGAGACGATCCTGGCGCTCTCGAGCCTCCGGGGCGTGCGGCCGAACACCGCGCTGCGCCAGGAGCTCGACGGCCTCTTCGGTCGCAGCGTGACGGAGCTCTCGGCATGAGGCACCGCGTGCGAAGTGGCGGGCTGCGAAATTCGTGGGTCGCGGTGCTGGCGGTCGGAATTGCCGCACTTGGCCCCGCCGGCGCGGCTCGCGCCGAGATTCGCCGGGTCGAGGCAGTTGGCACCGCGCCCGTGCGGCCCGGAGCGCAGGTCGGGGCGCTGCGGGACGCCGCGCGCGATGCCGCGCTCCAGGAGGCCGTGCGACGGGTCGCGCGGGATCAGCTGGATCCCGCGCGCGCGGGGAGTCTGGCCGCGGCCGGGGCCGGGCAGCCGGCCCCCTCCGGCGCCCGCGCTGCCCAGGATGCGGAATCGCGCCTGAATGCGGTCCTCGACGACGCGCTCGGCGCGCGGGCGCTCGACTACCTGTCGCGCTTCCGGATCCTCGAGGACCGCGGCCAGCGCGCCGCGCTGTTCAGCGAGGAGCTCGGGGTCGAGGCGGAGTACGTGGTCGTGGTCGAGGCGCTCGTCGACAGCGAGCGCGTGCTCACACGGCTGCAGCGGCGCGGGCTGCCGGTGCTCGCGGAGAGCCCGATCCAGGCCCGGCGCCTGCGCGTCGAGCTCGTCGACCTCGACGACTACCGCGCGCTCGCGGCCTTCCAGCAGCTCTTGACCGAGCGGCTCCGGATTACGGGCGCGGTGCCGGTCGAAATGCAACGCGGCCGCGCCGTGCTCGAGGTCCCGGTCCAGGGGGACGCGGCATGGCTGCTGTCCCAGCTGAGCCAGGCCGGCGCACCGGATCTCTCGGTGGAAGCCGTTGCGAGCGACGCCGAGCGCCTCGTGCTGCGGCTCACGCTGCGCGCTCCCGAGGCCCAAGGGAAGGCCTCCCCAGTGCGCCCCGATTGACACTTCAGATCCAAATCGGTATTCAAATCAGGTTCTTAGCCCGAAGCCCCAGGCACGTAGCTCAGTGGCTAGAGCGCCGCCTTGACACGGCGGAGGTCGGCGGTTCAATCCCGCCCGTGCCTACCAGTCGCAGGGCCCGCGCCAATTCCCGCAGCGCGAGCGCGCGAGGTGAGAAACTCCCGAATCCATGTCGCAACCTCCGCGCCGATGATCGAGATCCGACTGCCGGATGGCAGGGCGCTGGCGGTGCCCGAGGGCACGACTCCGCTCGAGGTCGCGGAGCGGATCGGCCCGCGCCTTGCGAAGGATGCGCTCGCTGCGCGCATCGACGGTGTGCTCGTCGACCTGCGCCTGCCGCTGCACCAGAGCGGCGCGATCGAGATCGTGACGCCGCGCGATCGCCAGGCCGGTGAGGTGATCCGCCACTCGGCCGAGCACGTGATGGCCGACGCTGTCAAGCGTTTGTTCCCCGACTGCCAGATCGACGTTGGCCGCAGCGACCACTCCGAAAAATTTCAGTACGACTTCCTCGTCGAGCGGCCCTTCAGCGGCGACGACCTCGAGCGGATCGCGAAGGAGATGGAGCGGATCCTCGCCGAGAAATGCCGTTTCACGCGTGAGGTGGTGTCTCGCGAGGAGGCGCAGCGGCGCTTCCGCGAGCAGGGCGAGGAGCTCAAGCTCTCGCGCCTCGCGGACATTCCCGAGGGCCAGCAGATCAGCCTGTTCCGGCACGGCGAATTCGTCGATCTCTGCCGCGGTCCGCACGTGCAGCGCACGGAGCAGATCGGCGCGTTCCGCCTGATCGAGGCCGCGGGCGCCTACTGGCGCGGCGACGAGCGCAATCCGATGCTGCAGCGGATCTACGGAACCGCATTCGGCACCCGCCAGGAGCTCGAGGAGCAGCTGCAGCGCCTCGAGCGGGCGCGCGAGCGCGACCACCGGCGCGTCGGCGCGGAGCTCGGGCTCTTCTTCGTCGATCCGATCTCCCCGGGCTCGCCCTTCTACCTGCCCAAAGGCGTCGCGCTCTACAACGGACTGGTCGATTTCGTGCGCGCGCTCTACCCGCGCTACGGCTATCAGGAAGTCATGACTCCGCAGCTCTTCCGCACCGAGCTGTTCAAGACCTCCGGCCACTACCAGCAGTTCCGCGACAGCATGTTCCTGATGCAGGGCGACGAGGGCGAGGAGCTCGGCCTCAAGCCGATGAACTGCCCCGGTCACTGCGTGCTCTTCGCGACGCGCAAGCACTCGTATCGGGAGCTGCCGATCCGCTTCGCGGAGTTCACGCGCCTGCATCGCAATGAGCGCAGCGGCACGCTCACGGGCCTCTCGCGCGTGCGCTCCTTCGCTCAGGACGACGCCCACATCTATTGCGCGCCGGAGCAGGTCGAGTCCGAGCTCGCGGCCTTCTTCGAGATGACGCGCGAGGTCTACGGCGCGCTCGAGCTCGAGGGCGCCGAGGTCGCCATCTCGACGCGGCCGCAGGGCTTCGTAGGCGAAATCGCCGACTGGGAGCGCGCCGAGGCGACGCTCTCGCGCGCGGTCGAAGCGGCGGGCTTCCCGTGTGCGATCAAGCCCGGCGAGGCCGCCTTCTACGGTCCCAAGGTCGAGTGCGACTTCCGCGACGTACTCGGCCGGCCCTGGACCCTCTCGACGCTCCAGGTCGACGTCGCGATGCCGCACCGCTTCGGGCTGCGCTACGTCGGGAGCGACGGCGAGCTGCACACCCCCGCGATGCTGCACCGCGCGATCCTCGGCTCGCTCGAGCGCTTCATCGCGCTCTACACCGAAATGACAGCGGGCGACTTCCCGTTCTGGCTCGCGCCGGTCCAGGTCGCGGTGCTGCCGATCGGCGAGCGGCAGCTCGCGCGCGCGCAGGCCGTGGCTGCAACGCTGGTGCGCCGCGGCGTGCGCGCCGAGGTCGACCTGCGCAACGAGAAGCTCGGCTTCAAGGTCCGCGAGGCCGAGTTGCAGAAGATCCCGTTGATGCTCGTGATCGGGGATCAGGAAGTCGCCGATCAGACCGCGACGCCACGTTGGCGCCGCGGCCGTGCCGGCGCGGGCGTGCTGCGAGCGGTGCCGGTGGCCCTGCTCGAAGACGAGCTCGCGCGGGCGAACACAGAGCGCCGCAACCCGGTTGTGGCGCAGGAGGACAGCGAATCAGAGACCTAGCACGAGGAGCAGCAGGAGGCCCGGGAGCACCGCCCGCAGGACGCAAGGATTCACCGCGGGTCAACGAACGGATCCGCGCGCGGGAGATCCGCGTGATCGGCAGCGACGGCTCGCAGCTCGGCGTGATGACGCCGGAAGTCGCGCTGGCCCGGGCCGAGGAGGAGGGGCTCGACCTGGTCGAAGTGGCCCCGAACTCGGTTCCGCCGGTCTGTCGGATCATGGACTACGGGCGCTACCGCTACGAGCAGAAGAAGAAGTCCACCAAGACCAAGAGCCACGCGACGACCCTCAAGGAGGTCAAGCTGCGGCCTCGCACGGATGACCACGACCTCGAGACGAAGCTCAAGAACGCCCGGCGCTTCCTGCTGGAAGGGGACAAAGTCAAGGTCACGGTGATGTTCCGGGGCCGCGAGATGGTGCACCGGTCGATCGGCCACCAGCAGCTGGATCGGGTCACGACGATGCTCGGGAATCTCGCTACCGTGGAGACTCCGCCGCGCATGGAAGGGCGCTTCCTGTCCATGATCCTGGTCGCGAACCGCGAAGGGGTGGCGGAGGCCAGGAAGAAGCAGGAGCTCGAAGATCAGGCCGCCGCCCAGGAGGCCGGGGAGCCTCTAGCCGTGCAGGGAGAGTGAGCGATGCCGAAGATGAAGACCCACCGCGGAGCGGCGAAGCGCTTCAAGAAGACCGGAACCGGGAAGATCACGCGCGCGAAGCGCAACAAGCAGCACATCCTCACCAAGAAATCTTCGAAGCGGAAGCGCCACCTGCGCGGCACCACGCTGGTCGCGGCGGTAGACGCAAAGCGCATCGCGCAGCTGATCCCCTATCTCTAGAATTTCGGCGCCTGCGGGCGCGAAGGAGCAGTGCAATGTCTCGCGTGAAGCGCGGCGTGGCCGCCAAGAAGCGGCGCAATCGGATCCTCAAGGAAGCCAAGGGCTATACCGGCGCGCGCAGTCGCCTGCTGAAGACGGCGCGCGAGGCCGTCGAGCGCGCGCAGCGCTACGCGTACCGCGGCCGCAAGGAGCGCAAGCGCGACTTCCGCTCGCTGTGGATTGCGCGCATCAACGCCGCCGCGCGCCTGCACGGGCTCTCGTACAGCCGGCTGCTGCACGGGCTCAAGGAGGCCGGCATCGAGATCGACCGCAAGATCCTCGCGCAGCTCGCCGTCGACGATCCGAAGTCCTTTTCGCAGCTGGCCCTGGTTGCGAAATCGAAAGCCGCGTGATCCGTCCGGTTCGGGGCCATGGCCCATTCGCCTGCAGAGCTCGAGTCCCTCGCGGAGGCCGCGCGTACTGAATTCGGCCGCGCGCAGACGCTCCCCGCGCTGCAGGAGAGCCGCGCGCGCTTCCTCGGCCGCAAGGGCAGCCTGAGCGCGCTGTTGCGCGGGCTCGGCGCGCTGCCGGAAACGCAGCGCTCCGCGCGGGGACAACAGCTCAACCAGCTCAAGACCCGCCTCGAAGCCTGGGCCGACGAACGTGCGGAGCAGCTCTCAGCGGCCGCGCGCGAGACTGCGCTCGCTTCACGCGAGCTCGACGTCACGCTGCCGGGCGCCGCGCCCGCGCTCGGGCGCCTGCACCCGATCACGCTGATGCGCCGCGACATGGAAGCCTTCTTCCGCGCGCTCGGATTCTCGATCAGCGAGGGCCCCGAGGTCGAGACCGAGTTCTACAACTTCGAGGCGCTCAACATCCCGCCCGAACACCCCTCGCGCGACGAGCAGGACACCTTCTACCTGCGCGGGGGAAACCTGCTGCGCACGCAGACGACGAACGTACAGATCCGCGCGATGACGGGCCGCACGCCGCCCTTCCGCTTCATTGCGTCGGGCCGGGTGTACCGCCACGACCTGTCGCCGCGGCACAGCCCGATGTTCCACCAGATCGACGGCTTCGTGGTCGACGAGCGCGTGAGCTTCGGCGACCTGAAGGGTCTGTTGCTGGCCTTCGGCCGCCACCTGATGCGGCGCGAGGTCGAGCTGCGCTTCCGCGCGAACCACTTCCCCTTCACCGAACCCTCCGCGGAGATGGACTTCCGCTGCGTGTTCTGCGAAGGCAAGGGCTGCGCGACCTGCTCCGGCAGCGGTTGGATCGAGTGGGGCGGCTGCGGGATGATCCATCCGCAGGTGCTCGCGCGCACTGGCATCGACCCCGAGCGCTACCAGGGCTTCGCCTTCGGCATGGGCATCGACCGCGCCGCGATGCTGCGCTTCGGCGTGCCGCAGATGAAGCTGCTCTTCGAGGGCGACACCCGCATCCTGGAGCAGATCTGATGCGGCTCTCGCTCGAGTGGCTCGGCGAGTGGATCGCGCTGCCGCCGGCCGCGGCGCTGGTCGAGCGCCTCTCCCTCGGCGGCTTCGAGGACGTCTCGATCGTCGCGACCGGGCCCGAGCTCTCGGCGATCCGCGTCGGCTGCGTGCTCGAGCGCGCGCCGCACCCGAACGCGGACCGGCTCTCGCTGTGCCGGGTCGACGTCGGCGCGGGCGAGCCGCTCTCGATCGTCTGCGGCGCGCCGAATGTCGCCGCGGGCCAGAAGGTGGCTGTCGCGCTGCCGGGCAGCTCGCTGCCCGACGGGACGAAGCTCGCGAAGACGAAGATCCGCGGCGTCGAGTCGCAGGGAATGCTCTGCTCGCAGCGCGAGCTCGGGCTCGCGCAGGCGCAGGAGGGCATCTGGGTGCTGCCCGAGAGCGCCGCCGTGGGCCTGCCGCTGCCCGAGGCCGTGCGCGTCGGCCAGCACATCCTCGAGCTCGGCATCACGCCCAACCGCGGCGACACCGCTTCGCTGCTCGGAGTCGCGCGCGAGCTGCGCGCGTTCTTCGGCGGCGAGCTGCGGCTGCCGCCGCTCGCGCCGACAGAGGCCGGCGCGCCGGCGGCAGCGGCGATCTCGATCCGGATCGAGGCTCCGGAGCGCTGTCACCGCTATGTCGGCCGCATCGTGCGCGGGGTGCGCGTCGCCGCCTCGCCCGCGTGGCTGGTCGAGCGCCTCGAGGCCTCGGGCCTGCGCGCGGTCCATAACGTCGTCGACGTCACGAACCTCGTGATGCTCGAATTCGGACAGCCGCTGCACGCCTTCGACCTCTCCGCGCTGCGCGGCAGCGAGCTGATCGTGCGCTGCGCGCGCGCGGGCGAAACGCTCGAGACCCTCGACGGCCAGCGGCGCGAGCTCGCGAGCGCGGACCTCGTGATCGCGGACCGCGAGCGCGCGATCGCACTCGCCGGGGTGATGGGCGGCCGCGAGACGCAAGTGCACGAGCAGACGACCGATCTGCTGATCGAGAGCGCGCACTTCGAGCCGATCGGCGTGCGCTGGAGCGCGCGGCGGCACGGCCTGCACAGCGAGGCCTCCTACCGCTTCGAGCGCGGAGTCGACCGCGAGGGGGTTGCGCGCGCGGCAGACCGCGCCGCGCGGCTGATCGCCGAGCTCGCGGGCGGCAGCGTCGCCGCGGGGCGGGTCGAGGGCAGCGGCACTCCGGCGCCGCGCGTGCCGGAGATCCGGCTCGAGCCGCAGCGCGCGAACCGCCTGCTCGGCACCGAGCTCGCGCGCGACGAGATGGCAAAGCTGCTCGCGCGCGTCGAGATCGCGACGCGGGTCGAGGGCACGGGCCTCGTCGCGACGCCGCCCAGCCACCGCAATGATCTGTCTCGACCCGAGGACCTGATCGAGGAGGTGGCCCGGATCCACGGCTACGAGCGGATTCCGACCACCCTGCCGCTGGTGCGCCTCGGCCTTCCCGAGGAGCCGCCGCTCTGGGCCGAGACCGATCGCGCGCGCGACGCGCTGGCCGCCGCCGGCCTCTTCGAGGTGGTCTCGTTTCCCTTCGTGAGCCGGAACGCGCTCGAGGCACTCGGATTCGGCCCCGACGACCCCCGCCGGCGCAGCCTCGCGCTGGCGAATCCGATCCACGTGGGCGAAGGCGAGCTGCGGACCCACCTGTTGCCGTCGCTGCTCGCGCTCGCCCGCCAGAACCTGAATCGGCAGGTCGAGAGCGTCGCGCTGTTCGAGATCGCGCGGGTGTTCTGGCCTCGGGGGGAGGGGGAGCTGCCGGAGGAGTCGCTGCAACTCGTAGCCGTGCTCGCAGGGGAGCCGAGGGCCCAGCTCTGGGGCGCGCCGGCACCGCTGTTCTTCCAGGCCAAGGGAATTGCAGAAAGGCTTTTATTTCAGCTGGGTTATATGGCATCGTTTCAGGTGGCTGGCCTGCCGCCGTATCTGCACCCGGCGGCAGCCCTGCGGATCTCGGAGGGCGCGCAGCGCGAGCGACCCGCGGTGGGCGGGGCGCACGCGGTACGCGAGAGCGAATTGCTGTGGGAGGCACCCGGCTTCGTGGGCGAATTGCATCCGGAAGTCGCGGCGCGCTTCGAGCTCGCAGTGCCCTGCGCGCTGCTCGAGTTGTCGCTCTCGGCACTCGCCCGGCTGCCGCGCCGCAGCGCTGCTGTCCGTGAAGTGTCGCGACAGCCCGGCGTGCGGCGCGACCTCGCCATCCGCGTCGCGCGCGCGGTCCGCGCTGGCGAGCTGCTGCAGGCGATCCGGCGCGCCGCGGGCCCTCACGCGGTGTCGGTCGAGCTCTTCGATCGCTACGAGGGCAAGGGGGTCGGCCCCGGAGAGCTGAGCCTCGCGTTCTGCTTGTTGTTTCGACATCCCGAGCGGACGCTCACGGACGCGGAAGTGTCCTCGGCGATGGAACGCATCGTGAAGACGCTGGCGGAGCGCTTCGGCGCCGAGCTGCGCTGAATGCAATCGCCCTCAGGAAATCGCCGGGAGGAGACATGACGAAGGCCGAGATCGTCGAACAGATCTACGAGCAGGTGGGCTTCTCCAAGAAGGAGTCCGCCGAGCTCGTCGAGAAAGTCTTCGAGGCGATCAAGCAGACCCTCGCGCGCGGGGAGAAGGTCAAGATCTCCGGCTTCGGCAACTTCGTCGTGCGTTGCAAGAACGCGCGCAAGGGCCGCAACCCGCAAACCGGGCAGGAGATCCTGCTCGAGGCCCGCAAGGTGCTGACCTTCAAGCCGAGCCTGGTGCTGAAGACCGTGCTCAACGACGAGGAGATGCCGGGTGCCGTCCGGCGCACGGACTAGCAGGCGCAAGCGCATCACGAGGCCTGCCCGAGCGCGAGCGCGGGCGCGGGCCCGCACAGGGGGGAGCATGTCCGCGGATCCGAGCTCAGGAGTCGAGCTGGACGAGAGTCAGGCCAGCCCGGGTGCACCCGCTGCCGCCGACGTCAAACGCTACTACCGCATCGGCGAGGTCGCGGAGATCACGAGCGTGAAGGCCTACGTGCTGCGCTACTGGGAATCCGAGTTCAAGTGGATGAGCCCCCAGAAGTCGCGCTCCCGGCAGCGCCTGTACCGCAAGCGCGACATCGAGATGATCCTGCTGATCAAGAAGCTGCTGCACGAGCAGCGCTACACGATCGCCGGTGCGCGCAAGAAGCTGCGCGAACTCGGTGTCGGCAAGGCCCTCGAGTCGGCCGGCCTCGCGGTCGAGACGGATCACCGCGCCCGCTACCAGAAGATCCGAGCCGAGCTGCAGGCGATTCGCGCGCTGCTCTAGGCCTTGTGGTCCCGGTCCGGGCGCAGCCCGGACCACCCCGCTTCGCTCGGCTGCGCCTCGCTGCGCGCCGACTTCGTCGGCTTGCATGTCCCGTCGGTCTGAGGCGGAGCCCCGTTAGCCCCTGATCTCCGCGCGCCTTCGGCTCGCCGCTCGGGGCGAATCCAGCTCCGATGACCATCGTTCGCCTGCGGCTCGCTGCGCGCGGCGACGCCGCTTGCCGGTCCTCCCGGTCGTGGCGCTCGAGTCCAGCTCCGGACTGGACGATGCGAAGCGCGGGAGGCTTCGTGCACGATCCCTTCGAGCCCACGGCGAGCCCGCGCGCCTACGTCCCGCGCGCCGCGACCGAGGCCGCGCTGGCCGCACTCGGCGGCGTGGCCCGCTCCGGCCTCGCGCCGGGCGCACTGGTCGGGCCTCTGGGGATCGGCAAGACGCTGCTCCTGCAGGTGCTCGGCGACCGGCTCGGCCGCGAGCTTCGCTACGTGATCCTGCCCCACGCGGGGCTCGAGCTCACGGAGCTCGCGGCCTGGGCGTTGGCGCGCCTCGGCCTGCGTCAGAGCAGCGATCCTCGAGCCGCGCTGCTCGCGCACGCGCGCGAGCTCGCCTCGAGCGGCGCCGCGCTGCTGCTGCTGATCGACGACGCCCACACGCTCTCGTTTCCGACAGCGCGCGAGCTCGGCCGCAGCGCGGCGCGCAGCCAGCGCGCGCTGCGCCTCGTCCTCGCGGCTGACGACACGCCGGTCACCGAATCGCTGCTCCGCGCGATCTCCCCGGAGCTCCTGCTGCAGCGCCTGGACGCGCCGCTCACGCGCAGCGAAGTGGACAGCTATCTCGATCAGCGTCTCGAGCGGGCCGCCGCCGCGCCGCGCCTGCGCGAGCGCTTCCACTCGCTCGCGCGCGATCAGCTCGCGCGCAGCTCGGGCGGCATCCCCGGCGCGCTCGACGCCGCCGCGGCCGCACTGCTCGCCACCCCGCTCGGCGCTGCAGCCGCGAGCAGCGGCGCGGCAGCGGGCAGCTCGGGCTCGTTGTCGGCCGCGCGGGCGGCCGCCCCGGCGCTGTTGCGTGGGGCCGCCCGGCGCGCGCCGCGCCGCGAGCGCGTGTCGAATCCGATTCCGCGCCGCCTGGCGCCGGCGCTCTCGCCGCTGCCCGCGCCGCTCTGGGTCGCGAGCTGGGCGCTCGCGGCAGCCGCCGCCCTCGCGCTCGCGGGCTTCATCCGCTGACGCGCTGCTGGCCAAGCCGGAACGCAGCCGCTACTCGTCCCGCATCGGTCGGGCCGTAGCGCAGCCTGGTTAGCGCACCAGACTGGGGGTCTGGGGGTCGCGAGTTCGAATCTCGCCGGCCCGACCAACTCGCGGCGCTGGCGCGGCTCCTGCGCGCGGGCGCCGCAGCGCTACTTCGTGGCTTCGCCCTCGAGGTAGCCCAGTGCCTGGAGCCGCTGCTCGAGCTCCGGTGCGAGTGCGCCCAGGCGCAGCGCGTCGAGGCCTCGCTCGCGGCGCAGCCGCTCGGATTCGCGCACGGCGCTGTCGAGGCGCTCGCGCAGGCGGGGCTGGTCGCGATCGCCTGCGCTCGGCGACTGCTCGCTGGGATCGCTGTGCAGGTCGTGCAGCCGCTCGCCGCCGTGCTCGTGCACGAGCAGCTTCTTTTCCGGAAAGCGCAGCGCGAGCCAGCGGCCCTCGCGGTGGACCAGCTCGGCGAGCGCGGCCGAGGGCGCCCAGGGCTCTCCGGCGAGCAGCGGCAGCAGGTCGCGGCCCTGGACCGGAGCGGGCGGCAGCCCCGCCACCGAGGCGAGCGTCGGCAGCAGATCGATCAGCCGCACCTGCTCGTGCAGGACGCGGCCGGCGGCGAGTCCGCCGGGCAGCTTCAAGAGCAGCGGAACCCGCAACACTTCGTCGAAGAGCGACTGGCGATGGCCCTTTGAGCCGTGCTCGAAGAACTCGTCGCCGTGATCCGAGGTCAGCGCGATCGCGGAGCCGTCGAAGCGGCCTGCGCCGCGCAGCGCTGCGAAGACCTGGCCGAGGTGCTCGTCGGTGTAGCGGATCTCGCCGTCGTAGAGCGCGATCCAGTGCTGCAGGTCGCGCGCGGACATGCGAGGCCCGATCGCGTCGTTGCCCATCGTGTGCGAGAAGTCGGTCGTACCCGCGTAGTCGGAATCGAAGCGCTCCGCATAGCCGACGGGCGGCGCGTAGTCGTAGTGAACGTCGAAGAAGTGCAGGAACAAGAACAGCGGGCGCGAATCCGGCTCCGCGAGCCACTCGCGCACGCGTGCGGCGATGCAGGGACTCGTCTGCTCGGCGCCTTCGGGCGCGCCCTCGCGCCGCAGCGGGTCCATGCAGCTCTCCCAGCTCTCGAAGCCCTGCGCGAGGCCAAAGCGCGGATGCAGCAGCGGGCCGCTGTAGACACCGAGCGTGCGGTAGCCGGCGCCGCGCAGCTGCTCGGCGAGCGTCTCGTGTGCTTCCGCCAGCGCGAGATCGCGCGCGACGACCCCGTGGGCTGCGTCGTAGAGGCCGGTGAAGAGCGCCGCGTGCGAAGGCAGCGTCCAGGAAGTCGTGCTGACCGCCTGGCTGAAGCGGATCGACTCGGCGGCGAAGGCGTCGATCTCGGGGCTCGTGGGCTTCGCGTAGCCATAGCTGCCGAGATGGTCCGGGCGCAGGCTGTCGATCGTGATCAAGACGAGATCGGGACGGCGCTGCGGCTCGCTCGGAGCGCATGCCAGCGCCACGAGCAGCGGAGCCAGCGCTGCGACGCCCCCAACTGCGCGGAGCCGCACTGCTTCGAAACCCTGCGGCATTCGTCCCCCAAACGGTGATGAGGCTCCGCCTCGGACCGACAAGACGTGCAAGCCGACGAAGTCGGCGCGCAGCGAGGCGCAGCCGAGCGAAGCGGGGTGGTCCGGGCTGCGCCCGGACC
>CAYTJA010000372.1:0-34178 GCA_964437835.1 uncultured Spirochaetales bacterium | reverse complement strand
CGCCGCATCCGCTCTACGGCGGCAGCATGGATTCCCCGGTCGTCTGCGAAAGCGGATGGGGCTGCCAGTGCGCGGGCCTGGCCTGGCTCGCGTTCAATTGGCGCGGCGTCGGAGCGTCCTGGGGCGCGGCCTCGGGCGACTTCGGCGACGCCGATGCGGACTATCGAGCCGCCTTGGAACAGCTCGCGGAATCGGTCGCGGGGCCGCTCGTCGCCTGCGGTTATTCGTTCGGGAGCGCCGCGGCGGTCCGAGCGGCGCGCGCGCAGCCGCGCATCACGCGCCTGGTGCTCGTCGCGCCCCCGCCGGCGCTGCTCCCGCGTGAGGAGCTGCTCGCGTTTCGCGGCCCCGTGCTCGGAATCGTCGGCCAGCAGGATGGCTTTGCAAAGCTCGAGGAGCTCGCGGCGCTCTTCGGCGAGCTCGAGCGCGCGGAGCTCGTCGTCGTGCCCGACGCGGACCACTTCTTCCAGGTCGGCCTCGCGCAGATCAGCCGCAGCATCGCGGCATGGCTCGAGGCGACGAGCCCGGGCTGACGCGCCCTCTGGCGAGAGCTCGTCAGTCGACGCCCAGGTGACTCAGCACCTGCTCGACCTCGCGGCGCGAGCCGACGAGCACCGGTGTGCGCTCGTGGATCTGGCGCGGCTCCAGCTCGAGCAGGCGCTTGCTTCCGGTCGAGGCGAGGCCGCCCGCCTGCTCGACCACGAACGCGATCGGGTTCGCTTCGTAGAGCAGGCGCAGTTTTCCGGAGGGGTCCTTCTGCGTCGGCGGATACAGGAACACGCCGCCCTTGATCAGCGTGCGGTGCACGTCCGCGACCATCGAGCCGACGTAACGCGCCGCATAGCCGTTGGCGTGTGCGAACTCGAGATACTCGTTGTAGCCCTTGGAGAAGCTGTTCCGGTAGGCCTCGTTCACCGAGTAGATCTTCTTGGCCTCGGGCATGCGCAGGTTCGTCTCCACGAGCACGAAGTCGCCGAGCGAGGGATCGAGCACGTACATGTCGACGCCCGCGCCGAAGGTCAGCACCATCAGCACCGACGAGCCGTAGAGGATGTAGCCCGACGCGACCTGCGCCGAGCCGGCCTGCAGCGCCGCGTTCGCGGTGTTCTCGTCGCTCGTGCGGTTGCGCAGCACGCTGAAGATCGTTCCGACCCCGACCGCGACGTCGATGTTCGACGAGCCGTCGAGCGGGTCGAAGAGCACGCAGAATTCGCCGCCGTCGCTGCGGCTGCGCAGCACGCTCGGCTGGTCTTCTTCCTCGGAGGCGATCAGCGCGACGTCGCCGCGCTGCGACAGGCAGTGGTACAGCAGCTGATTCGAGATCAGGTCCAGCTTCTCCTGCTCCTCGCCCTGGACGTTCACGTCGCCGGCCTTGCCGAGCACGTCCTCGACGCGCGCGCGCCGCACCTTGTGCGCGATCGACTTGCCGGCCAGCGCGATGCTCCCGATCACGCCGGCGAGGTCGCCCCGGGCAGAGCGCAGGCCGGGCTTGCCGGCGAGGTGATCTTGCAGGGTCGTCAGGTTCTCGCGAAGCGCCGGTCGCGCGGAGCTCATTGGCATTCCCCTGTGAGATTCGATTGCGCTCGAACCTAGCTGTCGCCGTGCGGGCGGGAGCAGGGCAATAGCAGTCGGATCGCGGTGCCGGCGCCGGGCCAGCTTTCGAGCTCGACGCGGCCGCCGGCTTCCTCCACGATGCGGCGCGAGATCGCGAGACCGAGCCCGCCGACGCCGCCTGCGCGCGTCGTGAAGAAGGGTTCGAATACGCGCTCCGCGAGCTCGGCGGGAATGCCGGGCCCCTGGTCGCGCACCTCGAGCTCGACCTCGCCCGCTCTGCCGGGGCGTGCGATCACGGTCACGAGCCCCCCCTCGGCCGTCGCGTCGACCGCGTTCTGGACCAGGTTCAGGAGCACCTGGCGCAGCGCGTCGGCCGGCAGGCCGAGCGGCGGCAGCTCGCCCGGCACCTCGGCCTGGAGGCGCACGCCGCGGAGTGCGGCGTGGTGGGACAGCAGGCGGCCGACCGCGGCGACTTCGACCGCTGCGCGTGCCGAGCCTGCGTCCGGACGCGAGGGACCCGGGTGAGCCAGCTCGAGGGTCGTGTCGAGCAGTCGCTGCATGCGCTCGAGCTCCTGGCGCGCGACTTCGCAGAACTCGTCGATGAAGGCGGGGTCGTGGCGGCGCTCGGGTAACAGCTGCAGGAAGGTCTTCACCGCGACCAGCGGATTGCGCAGCTCGTGCGAAAGCTCGGCCGAGAGCGATCCGAGCGCCGCGAGCCGATCGAGGTGGCGGGTTTCGTGGTCGAGGCGCCGCAGCCTGCCTACGGCCAGTGCGGCGGCCAGCGGGCTCGCGAGCTCGGCGCTGGCGGCGTCGAGATCGCCGAGCCAACGCGGCGGCAGCGCGCCACCGCGCGGAGGTCTTCGCAGCAGCGGATCCGCGGCGGCGTGCAGCAGCAGCAGCGCGAGCGCCGGCCCTGCGGACCCGCGCACGGGCACGACGGCATGGCAGGCGTGGCGCTGTGCGAGCTGCTGGAGCTCCGGCTCGATGCGGCGATCCGTGAGGTCGGTGGCGCCGCGCAGCGAGCAGAGCAGCGCGAACTCCGCGGCTGCGGGTGACTGCGGTGCGGTGGCTTCGAAGACCGCCGCGGCGACGTAGGGCGCGCCGTCTTCCCTCAGTGCCCAAGCGGTGGTCGCGCAACCGGTCGCCGCCTGCAGGCGCTGCACGGCGTGGCTGAGGAGCGTCTGGAGGTCGCGTATCGCTGTTAGTGCGCGCGCGTCGCTCGCGAGCCGCGACGCCGCGACCGCGAGCGGGGGCGACGCCTCCGCTCGCACGCGCACACTGCCGGCGGCACCCGGAACAGGCGCCCCGGTCGAAGCACCCCACTCCCCCACTCACGGGAACTTCCTGGCGTGCGCAACAGAAGTCAACAGCGGGTCAGCGAGCCGGAGGCGAACGCTGACTCTCTGTGAGGGATCGCGCAGCGGACACCGAGACGCTGGCGCAGTCAGCGCATCAGAACGCGTCGTGCATGATGTCGTTCCAGGCCTGCTCGTCCTCGCTCTCGCGGCGCGCGGCAGTCGTGGGCTCGCGGCCGCTCTGGAAGGCCTGGAACACGGTATCTCCGCTCTGACTGTCGGCGAGCAGTCCCGACTTCCGATCGATGCGGGCGAACACGATCGAGTCGGGCGGATCGAAGTCCGCCACCGGCCGGTCGGCGAGCGCCAAGCGCATGAAGTCGACCCAGATCGGAGCGGCCGCGCGGGATCCCGTCTCGCCGTGGCCGAGGATGCGGCTCTCGTCGTGCCCGACCCAGACGCCCGTCATGATCTCCGGCGAGAAGCCCATGAACCACGCATCGGCCTGGTCGTTGGTCGTGCCGGTCTTGCCCGCGAGCGGTCGCTGCAGCGCGCGCAGGCGCCAGCCGGTGCCCTCGGGATCTTCGACCACCGCGCGCAGCAGGTCCGTCACGAGGAACGCGTTCTGCGGCGAAAGCGCGTGGCCGGGCGGAGGCGGCGCTTCGATCTGCGCCGCGCCCTGCGCCACCGCGGCGTCGGGGGAGGTGGTGTCCGTCTCCGCGAGCTGCGGGGCTGCGGGCGGCGCTGCCGCCAGCTCGGCTGCAGCCTCGGCTGCCTCGGGCCCGCGCATGCGCGCGAGCGCCTCGGCGGCCGGCCGGCCGAGCTCGACGTCGCGCAGCAGCAGGGCTCCATCGCGATCGAGAACGCGCCGGATGAACACGGGATGCATGCGCCTGCCCTGCGCCGGGAAGCTCGCGTAGGCGCGCGTCAGCTCGAGCAGCGTGACGCCCGAGGAGCCCAGCGCGAGCGAGAGGTTGTTCTCGAGCGGCGAGTCGATGCCGAGCCGCCGCGCGTAGTCGACCACGCGGGCGCCGCCGATGTCGCGGAACAGGTAGACGCTCGCATTGTTGACCGAGCGCGCGAGCGCCTCGCGCAGCGTCAGCGGGCCGTAGAACTCGCGCCCGTAGTTCTGGGGTCGCCAGAGCTGCCCCGTGGCCGCGTCTTCGTAGACGACCGGCCGGTCGTGCACGATCGAGGCCCCCGTGTAGCCGCGCTCGAGCGCGGCTCCGTAGATCAGCGGCTTGAACGCGGAACCGGGCTGGCGGATCGCCTGCGTCACGCGATCGAACTGGCTCTCGCGATACGAGTAGCCGCCGACGAGCGCGCGCACCTCGTCTGCCGGGACGTCCAGCGAGAGCAGAGCGCCCTGGACGAGCGGCTCCTGCGCGAGCCCGACGAGCACGCTTCCCGCGGGCAGCGGCTGCTGCTCGGGCGCTTCCGCGTCCGTGGGCCCCGCCGCCGGCGCCGGAACGCGCTGGAACTGTGCGACGTCGCCAGTCCGGAAGATTTTGTCGATCGAGCTGACAGGCGTCGCTTCGACTGCCGGATTGGGGCTGCGCGCCCAGGAGACGTCCTCGAGGCGCACGAGTGCGGAGAGATCGGGCGCGAAGCCGATGCGCGCGGTCTGCGCCCGCGCGTCCAGCGACAGCACGACACCGACGTAGGTCGCGTCCGGCCCGAGCGCGCGGTCGGGATCGGCGGCTGTGGCGAACCCGTTCTGCTCGGCCACGTGCGCGAGCTCGGCTGCGATCTCGGACTGCTCGACGTGCCGCAGGGGCCCCCGATAGCCCTGGCGCCGATCCAGCGCTTCGAGCCCGCTGCGCAGGCTCGCGACCGCGACACGCTGCAGGCGAGGGTCGAGCGTCGTCTCGATGCGCAGCCCGCCCTCGAGCAGGGTGTCGTTGCCCAGCGCGTCGACGAGCACGCGCCGCACCTCCTCGGTGAAATAGGCCGCGTCGGAAGTGGGACTTTCGGACGCGGCCACTGCGAGCGCGAGCGGCTCCGCGAGCGCGCTCGCGTAGCTCGCCTCGTCGATGTGGTGGTCCTCCCGCATCCGCTTCAGCACGTAGCGCCGGCGCTGCTCGGCGCGCTCGGGGTTCGCGAAGGGCGAATAGCGCGACGGCGCCTTCGGCAGGCCCGCGAGGAGCGCAGCCTCGGAGACGCTCAGGGCCTCGACCGGCTTCCCGAAATAGCTGCGGGCGGCTTCGGCAATGCCATAGGCGCCTTCGCCGAAGTAGATCTGGTTCAGGTAGAGGTACAGGATCTCCTGCTTGCTGAAGCGCTCCTCGATGCGCCGCGCGAGCAGCAGCTCCCGGATCTTGCGCATGTAGCTGCGCTCCGGGCTCAGCAGCAGACCCTTGACCATCTGCTGGGTGATCGTGCTCGCGCCCTGCCGCACCTCGCCGCCCGCGCGCAGATTGACCCAGACCGCGCGCAGGATGCCGGCGTAGTCGATGCCCTTGTGCTCGAAGAACGCGCTGTCCTCGCTCGAGACGAAGGCGTCGATCACGTGCTGGGGAACGCGCTCGAGCGGGATCAGCTGCCTCCGCTCGGTGTAGAACGCGGCAATCGGCTGGCCGCTGCGGTCGAAGACCTGCGTCGTCAGCGCGGGGCGGTAGTCCTCGATGCGCCGCGGATCCGGCAAGTTGCGCACGATCTGCAGGTAGAACGCGGTGGCCCCGGCCCCCGCAACCGCAGCCGAGAGGAAGACGCCCCAGAACGCGACCGCCCACAGGCGGCTCCGGCGCCGCTTCGGCGGCGGCCCGCCGGACGCCTTCGGCCCGGGGGTCAGGGAGCGATCGAAACTCATCGCGACACCAGCACTTTGGCCAATCTACTCCCCTGCGCTAACGCTTCGGCCGATTTCGGGGAGAGCTGAATCGTGGAGCGGAGCGCCAGCCAGCTGCTCAGCATCGCGTTCGTGATGGATCCGATCGCTTCGATCCAGATCGACACGGACACGACTTTCGTGCTGATGCTCGAAGCGCAGGCGCGCGGGCACGCGGTCTGGGTGATCGACCCCGCGGATCTCGGAGCTGAGGGGGGACGCCCCCATGCCTGGGCTCGACCGGTACAGCTGCGCCGTGAAGCGGGCCGGCACGCCGACGTGGGGCCCGAAGTGCTCGCGGATCTCGACACGGCCTTCAGCGTCGTGTTCCAGCGCAAAGACCCCCCGGTCGACTCCGCGTACGTGCGCGCGACGCAAATCCTGTCGCTGTGCAAGCACGCGGTCGTCCTGAACCGCCCCGAGGGCATTCTCGCCGCGAACGAGAAGCTCTACGCGCTGCACTTTCCCGAGCTGATGGCGGAAACCCTCGTGACGCGGCGCAGCGCTGAGCTGCTCGACTTCATGGCCGAGCTCGGCGGCGAAATGATCGTGAAGCCGCTCGACGGCCGCGGTGGCGAGGGAATCTTCCACCTCCGCAGCGACGACCGGAATCTGTTCTCGATCCTAGAGCAATCGACCGCGTTCCAGACGCGTCCGGTGATGGCGCAGCGCTACCTGCCCGAGGTGCGCAAGGGCGATAAACGCATCCTGTTGCTCGAGGGCGAGCCGCTCGGTGCGGTCCTGCGGGTGCCCTCGGAGCGGGAGACCCGCGCGAATCTGCACGTCGGCGGTCGCGCGGTCGCCGCGGAGCTCGACGCAGACGACCGGCGCATCATCGCGGCGCTCGCCCCAGCGCTGCGCCGCGACGGGCTCTTCTTCGTCGGAATCGACGTGATCGGCGGGCATTTGACCGAAGTCAACGTCACGAGCCCGACGGGAATGCAGGAAATCGACCGCCTCCACGGCATCTGCGGCGAGGCCCGCGTGCTCGAGGCCGTCGAGAAACGCCTCCAGGCGGGCTGATGCTCCGCACTCCTGCGACGGCCGACGGTGGCCCCTGAGTTCGCGGAAATTCGCAACTTAGAACCCCACATCCTTGAAAAGCTTGACATCCTCGACGGTGCAGGGAATCTTTCTCGACGGTGAGAGGTCGCTTTGCCCCCGGGACTTCCACCTCCTCCGACGGTCCTCCCGCCCGCGTGCCCTTCCCCTGGCGCGGGAGACAGCAAAAGCAACGTGTGAAAAAGGAGGTGGCCGATGGCCACAGTGATCGCAAAGACCGGAATCAAGCGAGAGAAGGGCTGGCTCTACTTCGTCGACAAGGCGGGCGACGTGAGCCGCGCCCGCATGGCCCGCGGCGGCAGCAAGGGTCCGCGCGGACGCCAGAAGGTCGCAAAGTGCGGCATCGAGCGACAGGAAGGCTTCCTGTACTTCATCGACAAGAAGGGCAACGTCTGCCAGGTCAAGATGAAGCGCTCGGCGGGCCGCCGGACGGCGGGTCGAGCCGCAGCGGCACGGCCGCGCACGGCGGCGCGGCGTGGAGCCGCGCAGCGCACGGCGAAGCGCGCAGCGGCGCGGCCGCGCAAGGCGGCGCGCGGCGCGCAGCGGGCGACCGGACGGCGCGCGACCGCCCGACGCGCCCGGCGCTAGCGACGAGTCAGGCGGGGGCTGGCGGGCTCTGCCCGCCAGCCCCCACGTGTTCGGTAGCCTTCGCGCCCGATGCAGGCGGACGAAATCCAGGCCGCGCGCAGCAGCACGGGTAGCCGGCCCTATTCGATCCTGATCGTCGACGACGAGCCCGCGATCCTGGAGAGCCTCGAACTCACCCTCGGCGCGGACTACAGGGTGTGGAGCGCGGCCACCGGGGAAGCGGGTCTCGAGATCCTCGAGCGCGAGGAGATCGCGCTCGTGATCAGCGACCAGGTGCTGCCGACGATGAGCGGCGTCGAATTCCTCGAGCGCGCGGTCGGGTTGCGCCCGCGCGCGATCCGCATGCTGTTGACTGGTTATGCGGACATCGGGGCCCTCACCCGCGCGATCAACGAGGGCCGCATCTATCGCTACCTCCAGAAGCCCTGGGAGCCGAACGACCTCCGCCTCGACGTGAAACGCGCGCTCGAGGCCTTCGAGCTCGCGAACCAGAACGCCGATCTCTCCGCCGCGCTCGCGGCCGCGAACGAGCGCTTGCGCGCCGAAAACCTGTACCTGCGGCGCGAGGTCGAGCGGCGCTACGCCTTCGACCAGATTCTCGGCACCAGCCCCGCGATGAATCGCGTCTTCGACGTCATGGAAAAAGTCGCGCAGACCGACGCGACGGTCCTGATCAGCGGCGAAACCGGCACGGGTAAGGACCTCGTCGCGCGCGCGATCCACTACGCGGGCGCGCGACGCGAGCGCCGCTTCGTCGCCCAGAACTGCGCTGCGCTGCCGGACACGCTGCTCGAAAGCGAGCTCTTCGGGCACAAGCGCGGAGCCTTCACGGGCGCGCACGCGGACAAGCGCGGCCTCTTCGAAGTGGCCCACGGCGGGACGATCTTCCTCGACGAGATCGGCGAGACGCATCCCGGCATGCAGGTCCGGTTGCTGCGCGTGCTACAGGACGGCGAGATCCGGCCCCTCGGCTCCTCGGAGACGCGCCGGGTCGACGTGCGCATCGTCGCCGCGACGAACAAGAATCTGCGCCGGGAGATCGAGGCGGGGCGCTTCCGCGAAGACCTCTACTATCGGCTGCGCGTGGTGGAGCTCGAGATTCCGCCGCTGCGCGAGCGGCGTTCGGACATTCCCGCGCTCGCGCATCACTTTCTCGACCGTGCGCGCGAGCGCATGGGGCGCAAGACGCGCAGCTTCACGAACGCCGCGATGGATCGCCTCGTGGCCCATCCCTGGAGCGGAAACGTGCGCGAGCTCGAGAACGAGCTCGAACGCGCGGTCGCGCTCGCGGGAGACGAGGAGAGCGTCGGTGTCGAGATGCTCTCCGAGCACCTGCGCGGCGCGGCGCCGCAGCCCGGCGTGGCAAGGGAGTCCGACTACGCGGGGCTGTCGCTCGGTGCGGCGGTCGACCGCCTCAAGCAGCAGCTGATCTCCGCGGCCCTCGCCGAGGCGGGCAGCAAGTCCCGCGCTGCGGAAAAGCTCGGGATCCCGCGCCAGTCGCTGCAGAAGATGATGAAGCGACTCGAATTCGAGGCGGAGGAGTGACGGTGTCCGAAGTCCTGTACGCAGCGCACTTCGAAACTCCGATCGGAACCTGCCGCGCGGCATCGACGCAGCGCGGCCTCGCCTATCTGGAGCTCCCGCACGCGGCCGGTCGCGGGCTCGCCGGATATCTGCACCATCAGCTCTCGGGGGCCGCAGTGGCCGAGGGCTTCGCTCCGAATCGCGCCGCGATGTGCCAGATCGTCGAGTACCTCGAGGGCAAGCGCCGCGCCTTCGATCTCGCACTCGACCTGCGCGGGACTCCGTTTCAAAACGCCGTGTGGCAGGCGCTGCTCGCGATTCCCCATGGCGAGACGCGCAGCTATGCGGAGATCGCGGCTGCGGTCGGCCGCCCGCTGGCTCTGCGCGTGGTCGGCAATGCGAGCGCAGCGAATCCGGTGCCGCTCGTGGTTCCCTGCCATCGCGTGGTCGCGTCGGACGGCAAGCTCGGAGGCTATACGGGAGGTGGAGCGCTCAAGGCGCGCCTGCTGGCGATGGAACGCGATGCAGCGGCCGGCCCGCTGCGAGCCGGCCGCGGATCGCTGCTCTGAGTTTGCGCCGTCGCTACGGCGGGTGCGGGGAATTCTTTGCTATTCGAAGCGCCAGGTCAGCCCGAAGGGCTCGATGGAGACGTAGTCGTATTCCTGCGCGCGGCCGCTGATCGGAATCACGTAGGAGGCGCCGAGGTTCAACACCAGCTGCTCGGTGATGTAGTACTCGATGCCGCCGCCGACGCGCAGCGCGAAGCCGACATCCTGGACGTCCTTGGCGCCGGGCGCCGTATCGCGGACCTCGATGTACATGAGGCCGGAGCCGAAGCTCAGATACGGCTGCCACCGGCCAGTCGCGAGGTAGGCGCGACCATTCAGCGTCGCGACGATCGGCTCGATCCGGATCGGGTCCCCCAGGCGGATCACAGGGTTTCCGCGGCACGGGAGTCGGTCGAGGCCGCCCTCGCTGATGCCGGGATAGAGGGCCTCGATTTCCTTTAGAGTGAGCGTGTCACTGAGCGGTCTCAAGCTCGTGCAGAGCTCGTCCACGGCCGCGCGGAACGGACTCAGCCACTCCACCTGCAGCTCTGAAGCAAAATTCGGATGCAGGCGGAAGCCGACGCGCCCGTCGACTCCGACGACTTCATTGGTCGAGATGTTGAAGCCGAGCTTGCGCTCCAACGAGCGCTCGAAGGTGTTCGTGCCGACCTTGAAGCCCATGCCGGCGTACCAGCCGCTGCGAGCTTCGCCCCCGCCACCGTCGGCCTTCGGCTGCTGCGCGAGTGCCGGGCCCGAGAGCAGCAGCAGCGCGGTGGCGAGCAGGGCCAGCGGTCGCCCGGGCAACATCGGATCTCCCTCGGCAGCGGGGGCCACAGCGACCCCAGGAAATGTGAAGCCGTCGTATACACGAGCCAGCGCCGCCGAGTCCATCCTCAAATGGGGGGCCCCATGGGGGCGCCGACGCGCGAAATGCGCACTCCGATAGACTGATTTCCTTGCAACCCTCGACCGCAGCTGGCGAGACGATGTCGCGTCTGACCCTCGCGATCTTCGAGTGCCCTGGACCGGATGCGCTCGCGCTGCTGCTGAAGCGGCTGCCGGCCGGACTCGGGGCGGAGCTCGTCGAGATCGGCGTGTGGAGCGTCGCGGGCGGCGCCGAGCTCGAGCCTGTGCGCGCGCGTTTTCCCGAGCTGCCGCTCGCGATCCATCGGCTGCCCCGAGGCAGTCGTTATGGAGATGTGCGCAAGGCCGCCTTCGAGCGCGCGCTGGCCACCGGCGCGACCGCGCTGCTGTGCATGCGCGGGGACGCTTCTCATCCGCCCGAGCAGCTCGCCGAGCTCGCCGCCGCGAGCGCGCGACGGCCGGGAGAGCTCGTGATCGCCGGGCGCGTCCACGAGTGGCTGCGGCGCCCGCCGGGATTCCCGCGGCTGCGCCTCGCAGCACACCGGATTGCGACTGGCCTCCAGAATCGGATCCTGGGCCTGCGTCTCTCCGACTATCATTCCGGATTTCGCGCGGTGCCGGTTCCGGCGCTGCTGCGCCTTCCCTTTCAGCTCTGCGACCCTGGACGCAGCTTCGACATGCAGTTCGTGATCCAGTGCCGCGCACTCGGGGTGCCGATCTACGAGCACCCGGTTCCGCCGTCCTGGGCCGAGTACAGCTCCGATCTGCACGGAATCGCCGGCGTCGCCCGCGCCTGTGCCGGAGCGATCGACTACCGGCTGCATCAGCTCCACCTGCTCCGGCGCGGCCGTTGGTTCGTCGATCACGGCGCCGCCTACACCTTGAAGAGAAGCCCGAGCAGCTCCCACATGCAGATTCTCGACGCGATCCGCCCAGGCAGCCGCGTGCTCGACCTCGGCTGCTCGCAGGGCCTGCTCGCGCGCCCGCTGCGCGAGCGCGACGTGAGCGTCGTCGGTGTGGACCGCCACCCGCCCGACGAGGTCGCGAGCGAGCTCGCCGCCTACTACCAGCGCGACCTCGAGGCCCCGCTCGAGCTGCCCGTCGGGCGCGAGTTCGACTACGTGATCTTGTCGGACGTGATCGAGCACCTGCGCAACCGCCGCGAGCTGCTGCGCGCGCTGCGGCGCTTCCTGGTCGCGGGGGGTCGGTTGATCGTATCGACGCCGAACGTCGCGCTGTGGTTCTACCGACTGTCGCTGCTGCTCGGGCGTTTCGAGTACGGGCCGAGAGGCGTGTTGGATCAGACGCACGTCCACCTCTACACGCGGGCCTCGTTTCGGCGCGAAATCCAACGCGCGGGCTTTCGGATCCTGGGCGAGCGCGTGACGGCGCTCCCCTTCGAGCTGGTCTTCGAGTCCACCGGCCGCAGTCGCTCGATGCGCGCGCTCGATCGCGCCTATCACAGCCTCGCGCTCCTCTGGCCCTCGTTCTTCTCCTACCAGCACATCCTGGAGGCGGAACTCACGACCCCGGATGCCGAGGCCGGGCGCCCTGGCGCCGCACTACAGCGCTGAGCGCGCCGGGCCGAAGCTGAGGGTATGCGTCTGCGTGCCCTGGAACTGGCCCTGCTGCTCGTACCGCTCGGCGGCTGCTTCGTCTTCGACGAGCTCGACAAGAGCGAGCAGATGATCGGCAAGCAGCCGGCAGCGGTGGCGCAGCCCGCCGGCGCTGCCCCCGGCGAGGCCAAGCCGCCGAATTGGTGGGAGAAGGCGAGCACGCTCGCTCCCGGCGAAGGCGATGCCAGCATCGTCGGCTGCCGGCTCGGGGGCCAGCTCCAGTTCATGCGCGAGGTCGACTGCCTGACGCGCGGCGGTCGCCCCAGACGCGGCTGAACCGAGCGCAGTTAAACTCTGTGCGCTGCGGCTATCTTTCGCGCATGGATCCGCCCGAGACCCACTCGTTGCCCGTCCCCGCTGCTCCGAGATCTGTGGACCCCGCTGCCACCCCCTTCCTGTTCTCGCTCGTGATCCCGGCGCACGACGAGGCGGAGAACCTCGGGCCCACCGTCGAAGAGCTCGCCCGGCTGCTCGAGCTCGAGCGGATTCCGCACGAGATCATCATCGTGGACGACAACAGCAGCGATGCGACGGGCGCGACCGCGCGCGGGCTCGCGACGCGCTTCCGCCAGCTGCGAGTGGTTACGCGCAATCGCATGCCCGGATTCGGCCGCGCGGTGCGCGCGGGCCTCGAAGTGTGCCGCGGGGATGCGGTCGTGATCGTGATGGCCGATCGCTCGGACGACCCTCGGGACGTCGTTCGCTACTACCGCAAGCTCGAGGAGGGCTACGACTGCGTCTTCGGCTCGCGTTTCCGGCGCGGCAGCCGCGTCGAGCACTACCCGCGCGGCAAGCTGATCGCGAACCGGATCGTGAATCACCTGATCCGCGCGCTGTTCTGGACGCGCTTCAACGACCTCACGAACGCGTTCAAGGCCTACCGCATGGAGGTGCTGCGAGCCTGCGGGCCCTACTCGTCGAGCCACTTCAACCTGATCGTCGAGATGTCGCTGTCGGCGCTGATCCGCCGCTACCACATCGCCGAGATCCCGATCTGCTGGTACGGCCGCACCTGGGGCGCGTCGAAGCTCTCGATCTTCCAGATGGGACGGCGCTATCTCGTCGTGGTGCTGAAGATCTTTTTCGACAAGCTGCTGATCGGCGACGACATCCTCGAGGAGCGCCTCGTCGCGCGAAACCGCGGCGAGGAACGCGTGCGAGCGCTCGAGGAGCGCGTGCTGCGCGTCGAGACGGGCCTCGAGCAGCTCAGCGCCGAGAAGCGGAGTGCAACCGCCGTGGACCCGGCTCCGGGAGCTGCGGCCCGCCGGTGAGCGGCGCCGGCGACGCGCTCTACGCTCGCCGCTTTCCGGCGGACGCCATCGCAGATGCCGCCTGGCGCCGCGCGCTGTGGAGCGTTCTGGTGCGCGACTTCTTCGCGCGCTGGATCCCCGAGAGTGCCGCGCTGCTCGATTTCGGCTGTGGGGACGGCGAGTTCCTGCAGGCCGCGAAAGCGCGCAGGCGCATCGGCGCCGATCAGCGCAAGAGCGTGCGCGATCGGCTGCCGCCGGGCGTCGAATTCCTGCTCGCGCGCGGCGTCGCGCTGCCCGAGCTGCCCGATGCGAGCGTCGACGTGATCTTCTGCTCGAATCTGCTCGAGCACCTGCCCGATCGCGCACAGCTGCTCGCGCTGCTCGCGGAATTCCGGCGCCTGCTCGCGCCGCGCGGCCGCCTGCTCGTGCTCGGCCCGAACCTCCGCTACACCGGTGCGGCCTACTGGGATTTCTTCGATCACGTGATCCCGCTGACGGACCGCAGCCTGCGCGAAGCGCTCGAGAGCCAGGGCTTCGCGATCGAGCGCCTGATCCCGCGCTTCCTGCCCTACACGACCGTCGGAGCCGCGCACACGCCGCTCTGGCTGGTCCGGCTGTATCTGCGCCTGCCGCTCGCGTGGCGCCTCCTCGGCGCCCAGTTCTTCGCCGTCGCGCGCGTCGCAGCTCAGTGAGCCGCAGGCGAACGAAGTCAAATGCTTTGCATCAGGCTCCGTAGCGCTCGGCCGCGGCGGCGTGGATCT
The DNA here is from genome assembly GCA_964437835.1 of uncultured Spirochaetales bacterium. GTDB lineage: Bacteria > Myxococcota_A > UBA9160 > UBA9160 > SMWR01 > CAYTJA01. The sequence continues at coordinate 20,292 of CAYTJA010000372.1, read as the reverse complement.
GCTCCAGGATCGCGCGGATGTCGTGGCGGGGTGCCCAGGCGGGGTAGTGGCTGCGGAATTTGCGCAGGTCGCTGATCCACCAGATGTGGTCTCCCTGGCGCGCCTGCTCGCTGTAGCTCCACGAGAGCTCGCGGCCGCAGAGCTCTTGCGAGATCTGGACGGCCTCGAGCATCGAGCAGTTCGAGAAGCGGCCGCCGCCGATGTTGTAGACCTCGCCCGAGCGCGGCGCCAGGACGAAGTGCCAGAACGCGCGTGCGAGGTCTTCCGCGTGGATGTTGTCCCGCACCTGTTTGCCGCGATAGCCGTAGATCGTGTAGGGCGCGCCGGTCACGGTGCAGCGCACGAGATAGGCCAGGAAGCCGTGCAGCTCGGCGCCCGAGTGGTCGGGGCCCGTCAGACAGCCCCCGCGGAACACGCCCGTGCGCAGCCCGAAATAGCGCCCGTACTCCTGCACCAGCAGGTCCGCCGCCGCTTTCGATGCGCCGAAGGGGCTCTTCATCGATTGATCGACGGACAGCGTCTCGTCGATCCCGTGCGGGCCGTAGGCGTGAGTGTCGGGGAGCTCGTAGCGCGTCTCGCGCTCCTCGAAGGGAAGCTGGTTCGGGAGATCTCCGTAGACCTTGTTCGTGCTGGTGAAGACGAAGGCGGCCTCCGGGCAGTGCGCGCGCGTCTGCTCGAGCAGATTGAGCGTGCCGAGCGCATTCACCGAGAAGTCCGTCCGCGGATCCTGTGCCGACCAGTCGTGAGAGGGCTGGGCAGCAGCGTGGATCACGGCCCGGACGTCGCGGCCGTAGCGCAGGAAGATGCGCGCGAGTGCAGAGTCGTCGCGGATGTCGGCGTCGAAGTGGGTGTAGGTATGCAGCTCGCGCTGCAGGCGTTCGCGGCAGAACACGGTGCTCGCGGACTCGCCGAAGAAGACGCGGCGCATGTCGTTGTCGATGCCGGCGATCTCGAGCCCGTGGCTCGCGAGCTCGCGTGCGCAGGCCGAGCCGACGAGGCCCGCGGAGCCGGTCACGATCGCGACGCTCATGCCGGAGACCCTAGCTTGCGTCTTGCAGCGTAGTCATGCCGCGAATATGCGCTCGAGCTGGCCCCGCTCGGAATCGAGCCAGCGGATCACGTCTTCGAGCAGCTGCTGCAGGCTGCGGCGCGGCCGCCAGCCGGTCGCCTGGGACAGCTCGCGGTTGTCGGTTACGAACCACGGGATGTCCGAGGGATGCGTCTCTGCTCGTGCTCCCGGCGCGAGCTTGCGCTTGCAGAGCTCGCCGAGCAGCGCGGTCAGCTCGCGCAGCGAAAGGCTCAGCTCCGGCCCTCCGCCCGCGCAGTAGATCTTTCCAGCGTGTCGATCGGCGTCGCGCAGCAGCAGCAGCACGAGATCGCAGAAGTCCTCGACGTGCAGCACGTCGCGCACCTGGAGTCCCTCGCCGCCGAAGCCGATGTAGTCGAGGGAGCCGCCGTAGCGGTGGCGCGCGGCCCACAGCGACAGGAAGCCCTGGTCGACGCGGCCCTGCTGCCAGGGGCCGGCGATCACGCCGCAGCGCAGCACCAGCGTGCGCAGGCCGTGGATCGCGGCGTACTCCTCGATCAGGAGCTCGGAGCAGAGCTTGGTGGCGCCGTAGAGCGAGCGCGCGCCGGCGAGCGGAAACGCGGCCCCGATCCCGTGCTCGGACCAACCGCTTCCGGCGCTCCCCGCGCGCAAGGCCAGGCGCTCTCCGCGGCGCTCGAGCGGCAGCGCACGCAGCGCGGCGATCGGATACACGCGGCTGGTCGAGAGGAATACCAGGCCCGCGCCGTGCCGGGCCGCGTATTCGAGGCAGCACACGCTTCCGAGCAGATTCGCGTCGATCACGCCGCGCGCGGCGCCCGCGTAGCCCGCCTGTGCGGATGGCAGAGCGGCGCAGTCGAAGATCCAGTCGACGGGGCCCACCGCCGCGAGATCCTCGGCGCAGCGCAGATCCCCGTGCACGAAGCGCGCGCCGGCGGCTGCCAGGCGCGGAAGATTCAGCTCGCTGCCGCGGCGGCAGAGGTTGTCGAATGCGATGACCTCCGCGCCGCCTTGCTCGGCCAGGAGGCGCAGCGCGAGCGAGGAGCCGACGAAGCCGGCGCCTCCCGTCACGAGCAGACGCTCGCTCATCGCGGGGAGCCGCTGCCGGGCTCGGGCCGCCGCAGCACGTCGCGGATCACGAAGAGCGGACGCCGCTTCGATTCGAGGAAGATCCGCCCGAGGTACTCGCCGAAGATTCCGAGGCAGAGCAGCTGGAGGCCGGAGACGCCTAGCAGAAGTGCTGCGAGCGCGGCGGTCCCGGTTCGAGCAGACGTCTCGACTCCGCCGCTGGCCAGGTGCGCTCCGAGTGCGATCCCAACGGCGAGCAGCAGCGCTCCCGAAGCGCTCGCGAGGCGCAGCGGAGCGATCGAGAAGCTCGTGATGCCGTCGACTGCAAAGCGCGTCATGCGGCCGAGCGAGTACTTCGAGCGGCCCGCGAAGCGGCGCCCGCGCTGATACCGGATCGGCACCTGGTGGAAGCCGAGCCAGCTCACCATGCCGCGGAGGAAGCGGTGATGCTCGGGCATGCGCAGCAGCGCGTCCACGGCGCGGCGGCTCATCAGCCGGAAGTCGCCGGTATCGCGCGGAATCGGCAACTCCGAGAGTCGCTCGATCAGGCGGTAGAAGAGCGCGGCGCTCGCGCGCTTGAAGGCACTCTCGCCGTCGCGGTCGCTGCGCTGGCCGTACACCACGTCGGCGCCGCCATCCATCAAGCAGAACATCTCCGGCAACAGCTCGGGAGGGTCCTGCAGGTCCGCATCGAGCACGAGCACGCGTTCGCCACTGCAGAGCGAGAGCCCGGCGGTGAGTGCGATCTGATGCCCGTAACGGCGCGACAGATCGACGGCCACCACGCGTTCGTCCTTTTCCGACAGCTCGCGCAGGTGATCCCAGCTTCGATCCACCGAGCCATCGTTCACGAACACGAGCTCGTAGTCGAGGCCGACGACCTGTGTGCAGCTCGCAGACAGGCGGCGGTAGAGCTCCGAGAGTCCCTCGGCTTCGTCGCAGCAGGAGACGACGACCGAGAGTGCGACGAGTTCCATCGGACCGGAAGCGGATCGCATCACGCGGGCCCCGCGCGGCACGGCATCAGTCGTCCGCGGAATCTCGGAACAGTCCGCCGCCGAAGCGGTACAGCACGCCCGCCGAGAACGACACGTAGTCGTAGTCCTCGACCTGGCCGGAGGGGCGCACGTAGACGCCCTCGACGTTCAGCGACAGACGATCCGTGAGGTAGACCTCGACCCCGCCGCCGAGGCGCGCCGCGAGGTCGACGTCGTCGAAGGGTCTGGAATCGCGCAGGCTCGGCGTGTTGTAGCTGCAGTTCCTCGACGGCAGCAGCCCGTTCGGATCCGTGCCCGCGTCGCCGCCCGGAGTGGCGCCCAGTACGGGGAAGGCGATGTTTCGCGGACAGCTCTCGGTTGCGGTCGGACTCGTCGTCGCGACGTCGTAGCGCCGCGCCGTTTCCTCGAGCTTCATCAGGCCGATGCCACCTAGCACGTAGGGTTGCACCCGACCGGTCATCAGGAAGAAGCGGGCATTGGCACCGGCAGTCCAGATGTTGGATTCGACCGTCACGTGCCGCCAGTGCATCTCGGTTTTTCCGTTCAGCGGGTTCAGCGGATCCGAGCGCTCGAGGCCCACGGTGTCGAACGAGTAATCGAAGTCCTCTCCGATCCACTCGAAGTGCCCCTCGAGCGCGGCCCGCGGGTGACAGCGAAAGCCGAGCCGGCCGTTGATGCCCCAGGCCGCTCCATCATCGACCTTGATCGAAAGCACCGCGTCCGGTCCGAAGGTCCCGCCGTCCACGGTTGCGGGCGGCAGCGGGCCGTCCTCGGCGTCGGGCCGCCTTTCGCCGGGGATGCCGTTCGGAGCGCCGAGAATCAGCGTGCCGTTCGGCCCGACACCGACGATCTCCGGCTTGTCTTGAGCTGCGGTTCCGGTCGGGGCCGGGGGATCCTCGGGCTCCCGCGGATCCCTCGCGTCGCGGTCCGTCGGCTGGTTCTCGTCCTCGTTGAGTCCTTCGAAACGCTTTCCCGCGAGGCCGGGGCTCGAGCCGATGTCGAAGGGGCTGCCGCCGCTCTTGGACTGGAAGTTTTCGAGCGCGTAGGTCGTCCCGAGGCCGCCGTAGAAACTCCGCGTGGCGAAGGGGCCGGGTGGCTCGCTGGGTTCGACGAAACAGAGCGCCGAACCCGAGAGCAGCATCACGCCGCCGCTGATCAGCGCCATGAACGAGAGGTCTCCCTCGTCTGCGCGAGCAGCCGGGCCCGGCAGCAGGATCAGGAGCGCCAGGCCGGAGGCAGAGATGCGTCGGAACATTTCGGGGTCGGTTCCTCGGGGCTCGAAAGCCGCTCATTCTGAACGCGACGCGGTCGAAATGGAAGCGCCCTGTACCCGGGGAGCGGCAGCCGCGCGGCGCGCGTCTACTCGAACGCGTGGACAGGATCCGCTGCAACCCCCGAAAGGGGGGCGGTATGCGTGCGCGCTAGACCTTGTCCAGCGCACGCCCGAGGTCGGCGATCACGTCGGCAGCGTCCTCGACGCCACAGGAGAGGCGCACCAGTGAGTCGGTGATGCCCATCGCGCGGCGCTCGTCCGGCGGCACATCCCAGTAGGACATCAGGACCGGCATCTCGATCAGCGATTCGACGCCTCCGAAACTCGGCGCGATGTAGGGCAGCTCGCAGCTGTCGACGAAGCGGATCGCGCCTGCGAGATCGGCGTCGACCTCGAAGGTGACGACGCCGCCGAAGCCGCTCATCTGGCGCATCGCGTCCGCATGATCCGGGTGGCTCGCGAGGCCCGGGTACCAGACCCGGCGCACGCGCCGGTGCGACTCGAGGAAGCGCGCGACCGCGAGCGCCGTCTCGCCGTGCCGCTGCATGCGCAGCCCGAGTGTCTTCATGCCGCGCAGCAGCAGGTACGCGGCGTGGGGGTCGAGCACGCCGCCGAGTACGCCGACGGCGTCGCGCACGGGCTTGATCGCCTCCGCGCTGCCCGAGACGACTCCGGCCAGCAGGTCGTTGTGGCCGCCGAGGTATTTCGTCGCGCTGTGCAGCACGTAGTCGGCGCCCTGCTCGAGCGGGCGGTGGAAGATCGGGCTCGCGAAGGTCGCGTCGATCACGACGCGCGCGCCGCGCGCATGACACAGGCGGGCGGTCTCCGCGACGTCGATCACGCGCAGGTACGGGTTGGTCGGCGATTCGGTGAAGAAGAGGCAGCTGTCGTCGCGCAGCGCCGCGGCGAGCGCCGCGAGGTTCGCCGGCTCGATCACGGTGGTCTCGACGTCGAGCTTCGTGAGGTACTGGCGGATGAACTGCCGCGTTCGCCGATAGCAGTCGCTGGTGACGACGAGGTGGCCGCCGCGCGGAATCAGCGCGAGGAAGAGCGTCGTGGCCGCACACATGCCAGACGCGAAGAGCACCGCGGCTTCGGCGCGTTCGAGCTCGCAGAGCTTGCGCTCCACCGCGCGCCAGGTCGGATTGCCATAGCGGCCGTATTCGTCCCGCGAGAGACGCCCCTCCTGGAACGCGCGCAGCTCCTCGGAATTGCGGAACCAGAAGGTCGAGGTCTGGTAGATCGGGGTCGTGACGGCGTCGCTCTCGCGCTGCAGCCGTTCGCCGCCGTGCACGGAACGCGTGGAGTCGCCATGGCCCGCGGGATCGCTCGCGCGTCGACTCATCGCAAATCGGCTCGACTCTCGTGGTCTTGGCACTTAGCAGGGACGGGTACGGAGCCCGCTGGGGTGCTTCCGCGGGCCTGCAAGCGCCGGAAATCGCCCGAACTGTGGGAACCCGAAGCAGCGCGCAGAATACGCGCGGCGCAGGTTGGAGTCAACCAGTGTTCTGTTTCTGGCCGCCGGCTATGGGGCCTGCGCATTTTCGCCCTCCAGGTAGCCGAGTGCCTCGAGCGCTGCGCGCTGTGATTCGGAGATCTCGGCGCTGCTGCCCTCGGCCGGCGCGAGCTGGCTCGCGAGCCGCTCCTGCGCAGCGGCGTGCTCGCGGAGCTCGGCCACGCGCTGCGGCTGCGCCTCGCGCAGATCGCTGCGCTCGCCCGGGTCCGCGAGCACTCCGAAGAGCTGTTCGGGCGGGAGTCCGCGCGGATTGCCGGCGTTGGCCTCGATCCACTTCCAATCGCGGCTGCGCAGCGCACGCAGCACGTTTCCCTCGTGGTCTTCTTCGGCGAACACCAGCCGCTCGTGCGCCGCGCGCGCCGAGGGCGGGGTGCGGCCGAGATCGCGGCCCGGCAGCTCGGGCGGCGGCACCGCCCCGGCGCGCGCGAGCAGCGTCGGCGCGACGTCGATCAGGCCTGCGGGCCAGCCGCGCTGGTCGCCGCTCGCGGACGTATCACCCCGCGCCCACTTGACGAGCAGCGGCACGCGGAGCTGCTCGTCGTAGAGCGTGAGGCCGTGCCAGAAGCCGCCGTGCTCGTGGAACTCCTCGCCGTGGTCGGAGACCAGCGCGATCGCGGTGTTCTCATACAGGTCGAGCTGCTTCAGCCGCGCCAGCAGCGCGCCGAAGCTCGCGTCGACGTGTGCGACCTCGCCCGCATACAGCCGCTGCATCTCGGCGGCCAGCGCGGGATCCGGGTGCGGGTTGGCGACGCGGGCGATCGCGTGCCCGTCGTAGGGATGCGCGAAGTAGGGATCGTGTGGATCCATGTAGTGCAGGAACAGGAAGAAGCGCGACTGCTGAGACCGCTCGAGGAAGTCGAGCGCGACTTCGTTCACGCGGACCGAGTCCTGGTAGAAATCGCCGACGCGGTAGCCGCGCGCGAGCTTGAACCAGACCGCGCGCAGAATGTTGTAGAGCACGAGCTTCGAAGACGACTCCTCCGCGCCGAGGAGATAGTCCGGTGCCAGGTAGTGGTACTCGTCGTAGCCCTGCCGGAAGCCGAAGCTCTCGGCGAGATTGATGTTCGAGACGACGCCTCCAGTCAGGTAGCCGCGCTCGTGCAGCAGCTCCGGCAGCAGCTTCAGGGACTCGGGCAGCGCCGCGGTCTTCGACATCGCGCCGTGACTTCGCGGCAACAGGCCCGTGAGCAGCGTCGCCGTCGCCGGCTTGGTCCAGGACGCGTGCGAGAAGCCGTCGAAGATCGCGCCGCCCTCTGCGGCCAGACTGCAGATCGAGGGAGTCTCGACCAGACCTCCATAACACGAGAGATGATCCGCGCGCAGCGTGTCGATCATCACGAGGATCAGGTTCGGTGCGCTGGCGAGGTGCTGCGGAATGCCGCGAGGCTCCGCGCGCTCGGGGGGAAGGGCCAACGTGCGCGCCACACCGGCCCCGACGAGGCCCGTGAGCAGCAGTGCCGCGGCGGCGACGCCCGGGCGCGCGACGGCGCGAAGCCTGCCCCGGAACAGCCGCGGCCCGGCGAAGAACAGCAATCCGGCGACGAGCCCTGCCGCGCCGAGCATGCCCGCGAGCACCGGGAACGGCGGCATCTGCTCGGCATACACGTCGCGGCGCACGCGGAAGACGGCGATCGCGAGGCCGATCGGCACCAGCGTCGCGAGGCTCGCGAGCGAGGGCGTCCAGCCGCGGATCTCGTCCTGGTCCATCGGAAAGACCGTGAGTGCCAGGCCGACGCCGAGGCCCAGTGCGCCGAACACGAGCCCGTACACGAGCGGACCCCACCAGAGCGCCTGCGCCTCGGCGCCGAAGCCTCCGGCAGCGACGACGGCCGTCTCGAGGGCGCCCACGAGCAGCCCGGCGCTGATGCCCGCGGCGAGGCCCGCAGCGCCGGAGCTGCGCGCGCGCAGTGCCAGAGGCGGCAGCGCCGCGAGTGCGGGGCCGCCGGCGGCGGGGACCTGGTCGATGAAGCTCGCAGCCGCGCGCGCGGCTGCGGCGAAATCGACCTGGCGCCCGTCGGCCAGGCAGTAGGCGGGTCGATAGCTCGGCCCGCGCAGCCACCAGAACACGCCGCCCACGAGCGTGAGCGCTTCGGCGGCCCAGAAGCCCAGTGCGGCGGAGACGATCGCGTTGCCGGCGCCGATCTGGTGGCCGAGCAGCGCGTACTGCGCGGCCTCGCGGATGCCCTCGCCGGCGATCGTGAAGGGCGAGAGCACCGTCGCGAGGATCTGGATCGAGGAGCCGAAGGCCACCGGCCAGAATTCCGCTTCGTCGGCTCCGATCGCGAGCGCGGTGAAGTAGTACATCGACGAGGTCGTGAAGTGCACCACGAAGGAGAGCCCGAGCGCCGTCACGACGAGCCCCCGCTTATCGCCATAGGCGGCGGCCGACTTCGAGATGCGCGTCACAAGCCCCGAGAGCCGCGCCTTGCCCGGGATCGGGACCTTCGCGAGTGCGAAGCTCACGAAGCCCGGATGGAACAGCACGAGCAACAGGCCCGCGATGATCGAGAGACACAGGGGTATTGCCAACGCGGCGACCGTTCCCCGGTACTCGCCGAAGATCACGCTGCCGAAGGGCAGCGCGACCAGGAACGACAGGAAGATCCCCGAGAAGCCGAGCACCTTCTCGAGCAGCGTCGCGGCTGTGGCCTCGACGGACTTCCCGGAGAAGCGCGCGGCGTCGTAGAGCTTGTAGCCGTCGAGGCCGGCCGTGCTCGGCAGGAAGGTCCCGATGAAGCGGCCGATCAGGAAGGAGCCGAAGATGTGCCGGAACGGCAGTTCGACGCCCTGGCCGCGCAGCAGCAGGGTCCAGCGGTACATCGAGGCGAGGATCCCGACGAACTTGACGCCGGCGGCGAGCCCACAGAAGGCCCAGAAGGTCCCGGCGTCGATCTTCGCGAGCGTGCTCTGCACCAGCCTGCCTGCGGCCACGCGCGAGCCGTCTTCGAGCGTCACCGGGTGCGCCAGCAGGATCCAGAATGCGCGCAGCGTGACCCAGGCCTTGAGCAGGTTCAGCCCGCGCCCGCGCCAGGGCTCCGGCACGAGCCTGCGTACCAAAAGCGCGGCGACCGCGATCGCGAGGATCTCGAGCAGGACGAACATCGGGGCTCCCGGAATGGCGAGGGGAGAAGAGCCTATGAGATCGCGCCCCGCATCGGCAAGCGCGCAGATGCCGCGGCACGAGAGGCAGCTCTGCTGCAGCCGCCGCTATTGCGGCGCGTAGTCGCTCAGGATCTCACCGCGCTGCGACAGGTAATAGGCCTCGGTGATCTCCCCCCGGCGTCGCTGTGCTTCGAGCTCTGCGAGCGCGCGCAGCGCCTCGGGCGGCAGATCCGCAGGCAGCGCCTCGTCCGCAACGGCCGGCGGCGCGTCGATCTCGGGGCTCTCCATCAGGACCGTGCGGCGCACGACAGCTCCCTTGGCGTCGATGCGGATCGAGCGCGCGCGCGCGAAGAAGTCGCTGCGCCAATCGGCCGCGATCGTGCGCGCATCGACGACCGAGATACCGCGGCCGGCGACCACGCGCAGCGGGGTACCGGAGTCGCCGATGCGGGGCCAGGGGATGCGCGCGTTCTTGTCGCGCGGGATCTCCCACTCCGAGTGCGAGACGTGCAGGTAGAGCTGCTCACCCATGACATAGCAGACGAAGCTGGTGAGGAAGTTGCGGTCGAAGATCCCGAAGTGCTTCTGGTTGCGGATCGAGATCACCGCGAGCTGCTGATCCGGGTTCGCCTTCGCGAGTGCCTGCGAGACGCCCTTCGCGATCGTGTAGAGCGTCTCGGCCGGGATGTAGGGCTGGCGCTCCTCGTCCTTGCCGCCCTTCCGGATGTCGATCGAGGAGAGCAGGTTCGCGAGGCGCGTCGGCGCGATGACCGCGGGATGCGAATAGCCCTTCGGCAGCACTTCTCCGCCGCGCAGCTCGTGGCGCAGCTCGATCTCGGTGCGGCCTTCGGAAAAGACGTTCTCGCGCTCGACGCGCGCCGCACACGCGGAGAGCGCGAGGGCGGCGGCGAGGCACAGGGCGGAGCCGCGGAGCTTCACGCTGCGAAAATAGCCCAGGCGGCGCTCAGCTCAGCCAGGCCGCAACCGCGTGCCGCGCGACGAAGCTCGCGGCATAGGCCAGGGCGAGCAGGTAGCTGAACGCGAAGGCCGGCCAGCGCCACGAGTTCGTCTCGCGCCGAAGCACCGCGAGCGTCGACATGCACTGCAGCGCGAACACGAAGAAGGTCAGCAGCGCCGCGACCGTCGGCGGCGTGAAGACGGGCTGCCCGCTGCGCGGGTCGACGTCGCGGCGGATCGCGTCGCGCAGCGATCCCTCCGCGTCCGTGGCCGCGTAGATCTGGGCGAGGGTCGCGACGATCACCTCGCGCGCCGCGAGGCTCGAGAGCAGGCCGACGCCGATCTTCCAGTCGAAGCCGAGCGGGGCGATCAGCGGCTCGATCGCGCGCCCGGCGCTGCCGGCCAGGCTGTGCTCGAGGCGGTAACGCGCGGCGTCGGCCTGTGCCAGCTCCGCGGGCGCCTCGCTGCGCGGGAAGGTCAAGAGCCCCCAGAGCAGCACCGAGACCAGCAGGATGATCGTCCCGGCCCGGCGCAGGAACGCGCGCGCGCTGCCCCAGATCTGCGAGAGCAGCAGCCGGGACGTGGGCCAGCGATAGCTCGGGAGCTCCATGTAGAAGGGCAGCTCCTCGCCGCGCATCAGCGTGCGCTTCAGCAGGCCGGCGACGAGCAGCGCCGCGACCGCACCCGCGAGGTAGAGGCCGAGCAACACCAGGCCCTGCAGCTCGATCGGCCCCACGACCTGCGTAGCAGGCACGAAGGCACCGATCAGCAGCGCGTAGACGGGCAGCCGCGCGGAGCAGGTCATCAGCGGCGCGACCAGCATCGTCACGAGGCGATTCTTCGGCGACGGGATCGTGCGCGTCGCCATGATGCCCGGCACCGCGCAGGCGTAGGACGACAACAGCGACACGAAGGCGCGCCCCTCGAGGCCGATACGCGCCATCACGCGGTCGATCACGAAGGCGGCCCGCGCCATGTAACCGACGTCTTCGAGCAGATACAGCAGCGAGAACAGGATCAGGATCTGCGGCAGGAAGACGATCACCGAGCCCACGCCCGCGAGCAGCCCGTCGCACAGGAAATCCGCGAACAGCCCCAGCGGGAGGGCCTGTCGCAGCAGCGCCGAGAGCGCAGCGACGGCAGCGTCGATCGCATCCATCGCGGGCGTCGCCCAGCGGAAGATCAGCTGGAAGAAGGTCACCATGACCAGCGCGAAGATCAGCGTGCCTGCGACCGGATGCAGCACGACGCGGTCGATGCGGTCGGTGATGCGCGACGCTCCGGGCCGCACCCGCAGCGCATTCGCGAGGATCGAGTCCGCCCACGCGGCGCGGTCAGGGGTCGACTCCGGCGGCGGGAAGGGCGGGCGCGACCAACTCTCGGGGTGCTCCATCGCGCTGCGCAGGGCGTCGATGCCGCGGCCGCGGTGACCGACGACGCCGAGCACCGGGATCCCGAGCGCGCGTTCGAGGCGCTCGCGGTCGAGCTGGCCGCCGCGCGCCTGCAGCTCGTCGATCATCGTCAGCACCAGACAGGTCGGCAGACCGCGCCGCAACACCTGCCCGACCAGCAGCAGCGAGCGTTCGAGCGAGCAGGCGTCCGCCACCACCAGCAGAGCCTCGGGTGCGGCGTCGAGCTCGCCGGAGAGCACGCGTGCGACGACCGCCTCGTCCGGGGAGAGCGGCTCCAGGCTGTAGGCGCCCGGGAGATCGATCACGGTGATCTCCCGGCCGCCGGCCGAAGTGCGCCCCTCGCGTCGCTCGACCGTGACGCCCGGATAGTTTCCGACCTTCGCACGCAGGCCGGTCAGCGCGTTGAAGAGCGTCGTCTTGCCGGCGTTCGGGCTGCCGAGCAACCCGAAGCGAAGCGGTGTGGTCGCGGCCGCGCTCATGGGCCCGGCCTCTTCACGCGGGAACGACGCGGATGCATGCGGCTTCGGTCGCCCGCAGGCAGATCCGGGTGCCGCGCACCTCGTATTCGATCGGGTCTCCGAGCGGCGCGCGCCGCAGCGCCCGCACCAACGAACCCGGCACGAAGCCGAGATCCTCGAGCCGGCGCGAAATGCGCGCGTTCGGGCCGGAGATCTCGAGCACCTTCGCGCTGCGGCCGAGCGGGAGCGATGCGAGAGAAATCGGATCGCTCGGGTTCACGAGCGCCTGGAGTAGGTCGGCTGGTCGCCGGAGCTGAATCGCATGTGACGCCATGTCAGATCGTGACAACGTATCAAGTTTCGAGTCAATTGAAAACGGATTTCGATATCGGTTCGGCCGGTCTCCTGCGCACCTCTCCCCCAGATTCGCTCGGCGCGGCTCAATACTTTGAGAACACGAGCGCTTTGTTTCTACTCGTTCTCGGAGCGCAGCTGCCGCGACATGATGCGGTCGATCCCCTCGACCGCGCGGATCTCTCCCTCGAGCAGGGCGCGCACCGAGGCCGCGATCGGCATCTCGACCGCGTGCCGCGCCGCCAGTGAGCAGGCCGCGTAGGCCGTGCGCACGCCCTCGGCGACCTCGCTCATTCCCGAGACGATCTCGTCGCGGCTGCGGCCCTGTGCGAGCTGGAGGCCGACCCGGCGATTGCGCGAGAGATCCCCGGTGCAGGTCAGGACCAGATCTCCCATCCCCGCGAGGCCCAGAAAGGTCATCGGGTCGGCGCCGAGCTTGACCCCGAGTCGGGTGATCTCGCGCAGCCCCCGCGTCATCACCGCGGCGCGCGAGTTCTGGCCGAGGCCCAGGCCGTCGCAGATGCCGACTGCGATCGCAATCACGTTCTTGAGCGCGCCCGCGAGCTCGACTCCGACCACGTCGGTCGCCGAGTAGCAGCGAAACCAGGGGCACGAGATCGACTCCTGGATCGAGATCGCGAAGGCCTCTTCTTCACAGGCGACGGTGACGGCCGTCGGCCTGCGGTCGGCGACCTCGCGCGCAAACGAGGGACCCGAGAGGAACACGAGGCGAGGATGGAAGTGTGCGGGCAGCACCTGCCGCAGCACCTCGTCCATGCGCAGGCAGCTGTCGACCTCGATGCCCTTGACCGTCGATACGAGGATCGCGTCCGGCGAGAGATGTGCCGCCGCGCGACGCATCACGTCGCGGACGCCGTGGCTCGGTACCGCGCAGATCACGAGCTCGCGGTCCGCGAGCGCATAGGCCAGATCCGAGGTCGCCTCGACCGAGGGGGGAAGCTCTACGTCCGTCAGGTAGCGCGGATTGCGGTGCTCGCGGCGAATGCCCGCTGCGATCGCCGGATCGCGCGACCAGAGCCGCACGTCGTGGTTCGCGGCGCAGAGCATCGCGAGGCAGGTGCCGAAACTCCCCGCACCGAGGACTCCCACCGGAATCGCCACGCGCGCAGTGTAGACACAAGGCCGCTCGGCAACGCCATCGGCACGCGCCTGCGATACGGCGATTCTCGGTTGACGCCCCCGGGGCCCGCCGGTACTCTCCGCGCGGTTTTCCCTGCGGCGTCGCGTATTTCGAGCCCAAAGCGCATCCCGAGTGCTGTGCTTCTGGCGCGGGGCGCAGGGGTCGCAGCAACGGGTCGCCAGCGCTGCTCCACGGGTTTTGGGGAGCGTCCGGCAGCGCGAAGCAAGGCGGAGGCTCGCTGATGCTGGCCGACTTCACCGGCATTCTCGTGATCCTGATCATCGGCCTCGTCGTCGCCGGCGCGATGCTGGCGATCCAGATGACCGTGGGCCCCCGGCGCCACTTCGACGAGAAGCAGGAGCCCTTCGAGTGCGGCGAGAAGCAGATCGCCTCGCCGCACCAGCGCTATGCGGTCAAGTTCTACATGGTCGCGATCCTGTTCGTGGTCTTCGACGTCGAGGCGATCTTCTTCTACCCCTGGGCCGCCCGCTTCCTGGACCTCGGCTGGTATGGGTTCTGGGCAATGTTCGTGTTCACGATCCCGCTCGCGGTCGGCCTCGTCTACGAGTGGATGAAGGGGGGCCTCGACTGGTGATCTCCGCCGAGACCCGCGCCCAGATCGACACCGAGATCGCGAAGTACCCCGTCCCGCGCGGGGCGCTGCTCGCCGCGCTGCACCTCGTGCAGGGCGAGCTCGGGCACGTTTCACCTGCGACGGCCGCCGAGGTCGCGCAGATCTTCGAGATCCGGCCGAACGAGGTCCTCGAAGTCGTCAGCTTCTACAACATGTTCTACGGCACTCCGCAGCCGCGGCACCATGTCTATGTCTGCACCAACCTGCCCTGCTCGCTCCGGGGCGCGCGCGGCATGCTGCGCGAGCTCGAAGCGCACGTCGGGCGCCACGCCGGCCAGCCGACCGCGGACGGTCGCCTCGTGCTCGGGCACGAAGAGTGTCTCGGAGCCTGCGCCTATGCCCCGATGATGCGCGTGGACGGCACCTATCACGAGAACCTCGACGCCGCCGCGGCGAAGAGGATCCTGGACGCCCTCGAGTAGCGCATGGGTCTCACGGTTCCCTACGTCACGAGCTACTTGAGCGAGCACTTCGGCGACGACTCCTTCGTCCAGATCGAGGGCTACGAGCGGCGGGGCGGTTATGCGGCCGCGCGGAAGGCGCTCAGCGAGATGACGCCGGAGGCGGTGGTCGAGCTGGTCAAGGGCTCGGGGCTCCAGGGCCGCGGCGGTGCGGGCTTCCTGGCCGGCCTCAAGTGGTCCTTCATGCCGAAGGGGAAGGAGCGGCCGAAGTACCTGGTCTGCAACGCCGACGAATCGGAGCCCGGCTCCTTCAAGGACCGCATCCTGCTCGAGCGCGGCCCGCACCAGATGCTCGAGGGCATCTTGATCGCCGCCTGGGCCACCGGTGCCGAGAAGACTTTCATCTACGTGCGCGGCGAATACGGGTTCGCGATCGACGTGCTCGAACGCGCCGTCGGCGAAGCACGCGCGAAGGGCTACCTCGGCAAGAAGGTCATGGGCACGAAGTTCGCGCACGAGGTCGTCGTCGTGCGCGGCGCGGGCGCCTACATCTGCGGCGAAGAGACGGGCCTGCTCGAATCGCTCGAGGGCAAGAAGGGCCAGCCGCGCATCAAACCGCCCTTCCCCGCGCAGGTCGGCGCCTTCGGTCAGCCGACGACGGTCAACAACGTCGAGACCTTCTCCCACGTGCCGCACATCGTGAAGCACGGCGCCGCGTGGTTCAGAGGCTTCGGCACCGAGAAGAGCCCGGGTACGACGATCTTCGGCGTCTCGGGGCAGGTGCAACGCCCCGGTCTCTACGAGCTGCCGCTCGGCACCCCGCTCGAGGAGATCGTGATGCAGCACGCGGGTGGGCCGCTGCCGGGCCGCACGCTCAAGGGCGTGATCCCCGGCGGCATGTCGATGCCGATCCTGCCGGCGAGCCAGCTCGATACGCGCATGGCGAACGAGTTCCTGCGCGAGCGCAAGAGCATGCTCGGCACGGGCGGCATCATGGTGATGGACGACACCACCTGCATGGTGCGCGTCGCCTGCGTGATCACGTACTTCTTCCGCGACGAATCCTGCGGCCAGTGCACGCAGTGCCGTGAGGGCACCGGCTGGCTGCACAAGATCGTGAGCCGGATCGAGCGCGGCGCGGGGCAGGCGTCCGATCTCGAAATCCTGCTCGACGTCGCCGGCAAGATGGAGGGCTCGACGATCTGCGCCTTCGCGGACGCCGCGGCCTGGCCGGTGCAGGGCCTGTTGCGGCATTTTCGCGAGGACTTCGAAGCCCACCTGCTCGGACACAAGTGTCCCTTTCCCGAGAGCTTCGAGCTCTGATGCCGAAGATCAGCGTCGATGGACGCGAACTCGAAGTCGCCGCCGGACGCACGCTGCTGCAGGCCCTGGACGACGCCGGTCTGCTGATGAACGGCGTGGACGTCCCGCACTACTGCTGGCACCCGAAGCTCTCGATCGACGGATCCTGCCGGTTGTGCCAGGTCGAGATCGAGGGCCAGCCGAAGCTCCAGATCGCCTGCAACACGCCCGTCTCCGAGGGCATGGTCGTGCACACCCAGACGCAGCGCGTGCATACCGCGCGCGAGGGCGTGATGGAGCTGCTGCTCGTCAACCACCCACTCGACTGCCCGATCTGCGACCAGGCCGGCGAGTGCAAGCTGCAGGACTACGCCTTCGAGTACGGCGCGTCGGCCTCGCGTTCGCGCGAACCGCGGCGCGCGCTCAAGAAGCGCGTCGATCTCGGTCCCACGATCGTCTTCGACCAGGAGCGCTGCATCCTGTGCCGGCGCTGCGTGCGCTTCTGCCGCGAGGTCCCGGGTAGTGGCGAGCTCACGGTGCAGAATCGCGGCGACCGCTCCGTGATCGAGACCTTCCCGGGGCAGGAGCTCGACAATCCCTACTCGATGAACGTCGCCGACATCTGCCCCGTCGGCGCGCTCACGACCAAGGACTTCCGCTTCAAGATCCGCGTCTGGTTCCTGGAGGACGTCCCGGGCGTCTGCACCGGCTGCGCGCGCGGCTGCAACATCCACCTCGGCGTCGCGAACAACAAGGTCTACCGCTATGTCCCGCGCCGGAACGACGCGGTCAACCAGACCTGGATCTGCGACGCAGGGCGCCTCTCCTATCCGCGCATCGCCGCGCCCGACCGCCTCGAGCAGCCGCTGCTGCGCGGCGAGCTGCCGCTGCTCGAGACCTCCAGGGCGGATGCGGCCGTTGCGGCCGCGGCGGAGCGCCTGCGGCAAACCGCCCTGGCGCACGGCGCCGCATCGATCGCGGGGCTCGCCTCGCCGCACGCGACGAACGAGGATCTGTTCCAGCTGCGGCGGCTGCTCGAAGCACTCGGCGCTGGTGCTGCGGGCGTCGCTGTAGTCCGCGGCGAATCAGACTCGCTGCTGATCCAGGCCGAGAAGGCCGCGAACGCCAATGGCGCGCGCGCGCTCGGTTTCGGGGATGCGGGCGTGGTAGTCGAGGGTCTGCGCAAGGGCTCCTTGAAGGGCCTGATCGCGCTCGGCCACGACGTGCTGGACGGCGCCTATCTAGGAGACAGCTCGGCCCTCGCCGGGCTGGACGCGCTCGTCGTGATCGACAGCCACCGCTCGGAGCTCGAGCGCGCGGCGCACGTCGTGCTGCCCGCGCGCGTCGCGGCCGAGAAGTACGGCACGTTCGTAAACTGCGACGGCCGCGTGCAGCGCGTCGTGCCGGCCGTCGAGCCGGCCTTCGACGCGCTCGACGAGGGCGAATGGTTGGCAAAGCTCGGCGCGGCGCTGGGGCTCCCGGGCTTCACTGCTGGCGCCAGCTACGACGCGCGTGCGGTATCGCGCGAGCTCGCAAACAGCGTCGCGGCTTTCTCCGGCTGCGACTGGGACGGCGTCGGAGACGCTGGCCGCCCGCTCACCAGCGCGGCCGTCGCGGCGCGCGCGCCCGCAGCCCAGGGGGCCCGCGCGTAGCCATGCCGATCGAGGTACTGATCAAGACCGCCTTCATCCTGGCCGTGATCATCGGCGCCTTCGCGCCCGTGATCACCTGGGTCGAGCGGAAGCAGAGCGCGGTGATGCAGGACCGCATCGGCGCGAACCGCGCCGACGTCTCCGGCATCACGCTGATCGGTCTGCTGCACCCGCTCGCCGACGTGATCAAGCTGCTGACGAAGGAAGACGTCGTTCCGACGGGGGCGAATCGGATCCTGCACGCGATCGCGCCGCTGATCGCGGCGGTCCCGGCGATCATCGCCTACGGGATCATCCCCTACGGCTCGACCTATCAGTTCGGCGATCACGCACTGCAGCTCGTAGCGGCCGATCCGGACTGGGGGCTGCTCTACATCTTCGCGATCGGCTCGATCGCGACCTACGGCACCGTGATCGCGGGCTGGGCCAGCAACAACAACTGGTCGATGCTCGGCTCGCTGCGCGCCTCGGCCCAGATGATCTCCTACGAGGTCACGCTGGGCCTCTCGGTGGTCGGCTGCTTCATGGTCTTCCAGACCCTGAAGCTCACCGACATGGCCACTGCGCAGGACACCACGTTCCGGCTGCTCGGCTTCCTCGACGTGCTGTTCGGGATCCCGCTGCCCGCGTGGCTCGACTGGCTGCGCCTGCCGGCCTGGGGGCTCTTCCTGCAGCCGCTCGGCTTCGTGATGTTCCTGACCTGCATCATGGCCGAGAACAAGCGCCCGCCCTTCGACGTCCCGGAGGGCGAGAGCGAGATCATCGCGGGCTACTTCCTCGAGTACTCGGGCATGCGCTTCGGGCTCTTCTTCATGGCCGAGTTCATCGAGGTCGTCGTGATCGCGGGTCTCTTGACCTCGATCTTCCTCGGCGGCTGGGCGCTTCCCTTCCTCGATCAGGCGACGATCACGGGTTTCTTCGCGAATGGCGTCGGGCCCTTCGGCGGCTTCGGCGACGGCCTCGCGAACGCGCTCTGCATGGTCCTCCACTTCACGAGCTTCATGCTGAAAGTCGTCGTGATGATCTGGCTGCAGATGCTGATCCGCTGGTCGCTGCCGCGCTTCCGCTACGACCAGGTCATGGACCTGTGCTGGAAGATCCTGCTGCCGCTGTCGATCGCGAACATCTTCGCAACCGCCCTCGTGTTGCTGATCATCCAGGGCTAGGGAGGAGCGCCCTGGTGCAGACGCCGGCTCTGCTCTTCTACCTGTTCGCGGCGCTGGCCGTGGCCTCGGCGCTCGGCATGGTGCTGAACGTGCGCAACACCGTGGCCGGCGCGATGAGCCTCGTGCTCACGATGGTGAGCCTCGGCGGGATCTATCTGCTGCTCGAGGCCTATCTCGTCGCCGCGCTGCAGATCATGGTCTACGGCGGCGCGATCGTCGTGCTGTTCCTGTTCGTCGTGATGCTGCTGAACCTGCGCCAGGACGACTTCGCCCCTGCGCGTGGCTGGCTGTTGCGCGCTGGCTCGGCCGTGCTCGCGCTCGCGGCGCTCGCGGGCCTGCTGCACGCAACGCGCGGGCTGCCTGCGCCGCCGCCGGTTCCGACGGGCTTCGGCGGCTACGAGCAGGTGGGTGAGGCGCTCTACACGGACTACGTGCTGCTGGTCGAGGTCGTGTCGCTGCTGCTGCTGGCCGCGATCGTGGGCGCGCTGATCCTGGCCAAGCGCAAGATCGACTAGGGGAGAGACCCAGAGACCATGATCCCGCTCGACCACGTGATCGGCCTCTCGGCGATCCTGTTCACGATCGGCCTGATCGGCGTTGCGACGCGCCGGAACCTGATCGTGATGCTGATGTCGATCGAGCTGATGCTGAACGCGGTCAACCTCGCCTTCGTCGGCTTCAACCGCATCTGGCCCGGCAGCGAAGCGGCCCCCGCTCTGAATGGTCAGATGTTCGTGCTGATGGTCATCACGGTGGCCGCCGCAGAGGTGGCCGTCGGTCTCGGGATCGTGATCTCCATGTTCCGCAACCGCGACTCCGTGGACGTGGACGAAGTGAGCCTGCTCAAGTGGTGAACGAAGCCGAATTCTCCGCCAGCTACCTGCGCTGGATTCCGCTGCTCCCGCTCTGCGGGGCGCTGCTGCACGGGATCACGCTCGGCTGGCTTCGCCGCCCGGTCTCGAAGAGCGTCACGAATGCGGTCAGCTGCGGCGCCGTGATCGCGGCCTTCCTGGTCTCCTGCTACGCGATGGCCGACCTGATCCAGCTCCCGGTCGGGCAGCGGCGCCTGGTCGACGACCTCTACACCTGGATCGGCTCCGGCGTCGGCTCGCAGATCTTCAGCGCCGAGATGGCGCTCGTGGTCGATCCGCTCTCGGCCGTGATGAGCCTCGTCGTCACGGGCGTCGGCTCCCTGATCCACGTCTATTCGATCGGCTACATGGAGGACGACCACCGGGACGACAAGGGCTATCCGCGCTTCTTCGCCTATCTTAACCTCTTCACCTTCTCGATGCTGTGCCTGGTGCTCGCCGAGAACCTGGTGCTGATGTTCCTGGGCTGGGAAGGCGTGGGCCTCTGCTCCTACCTGCTGATCGGCTTCTGGTACTCGGACCGCTGGAACGCCTACTGCGGCAGCAAGGCCTTCATCGTCAACCGCATCGGCGACTTCGGCTTCCTGCTCGGGATCTTCCTGATCTTCTCGGCACTGGTGACGGCGGGATCACCGACGCTCTCCTTCGCCGGAATCGAGGCCTCCTTTCACAAGATCGCGGGCCTCACGCTGACGCTTCCGCTCTTCGGCGAAGCGCGGCTCGTGAACGTGGCGGGGATCTGCTTCTTCCTCGGCGCCGTCGGCAAGTCCGCGCAGCTGCCGCTCTTCGTCTGGCTGCCGGACGCCATGGCGGGCCCCACGCCCGTCTCGGCGCTGATCCACGCGGCCACGATGGTGACCGCGGGCGTCTACATGGTCACGCGCTGCAACGTCTTCTTCCGCATCTCGCATCAGTGGGCGGTCCAGACTCTCGGCGAGCAC
>CAYTJA010000371.1:0-10630 GCA_964437835.1 uncultured Spirochaetales bacterium | reverse complement strand
TCGCTGGGCGTGCTCTTCGGGGCCGCGCTGGTCGGATCGCTGCTCGGATTCCTGCCCTTCAACTTCGCGCCGGCGCGGATCTTTCTCGGGGATACGGGCTCGCTGTTGCTCGGCTATTCGCTCGCGCTGCTCGCGCTGCTCGGGTACCGGCAGGTCACCCTGCTCACCTTCGTGGTGCCGCTGCTCGCGCTGGCGTTCCCGATCCTCGATACGCTGCTCTCGATCTTCCGCCGCGTGCGCCGCGGCCGGAACCCCTTCAGCGCCGATCGCCAGCACATGCACCACCGGCTGCTGGCCTTCGCGGGCTCGCACCAGGGCGCCTGCCTGCAGGTGTATTGGGTCACGGGCGCCTATTGTCTGCTCGCGGTCTCCTTCACGAAGCTCGAGGGCGTGGTCGCGGCGGCCTGCCTGCTCGCGGTATTGCTCTTGAGCGTGCGCCTGCTGCGCAACCTCGGCGTGGTCGGAGATCTGCCCGAAGAGCATTCCGGCCCGGGCATCACACCCGGACGCAAAGACGAGGTCGCGTGACGAGAGCACTGATCACCGGGATCACTGGACAAGACGGCTCCTATCTGGCGGAGTTCCTGCTCGACAAGGGCTACGAGGTGCACGGCATGGTGCGCCGCTCCTCGACCGAGACCTTCGAGCGCATCCAGCATCTGACCCACCGCCTGGAGCTGCACCAGGCGGATCTGCTCGACCAATACTCGCTGGTCGAAATGCTGCGCAGCGCCCGCCCGAACGAGGTCTACAACCTCGCGGCGCAGTCCTTCGTGCCCTCGAGCTGGAGCCAGCCGGGGCTGACCGGCGAGTTCACGGCGCTCGGCGTCACGCGCATGCTCGACGCGTTGCGCCTCGTGGATCCCGGGATCCGCTTCTACCAGGCCTCGAGCTCGGAGATGTTCGGGCGCGCGCGCGAGGTGCCGCAGAGCGAGGCCACGCCCTTCTACCCGCGCAGCCCCTATGCGGTCGCGAAGGTCTACGGCCACTGGATCACGGTCAACTACCGCGAGAGCTACGGCCTCTTCGCTGTCTCCGGGATCCTGTTCAACCACGAGTCGCCGCGCCGCGGCCGCGAGTTCGTGACGCGCAAGATCACCGAGACGGTCGCGCGCATCGCGCTCGGGCTCACGGACGAGCTGCGGCTCGGGAATCTCGAGGCGCGGCGGGACTGGGGCTATGCGCTCGAGTACGTGGACGCGATGTGGCGCATGCTGCAGCAACCCGAGCCCGGCGACTTCGTGATCGGAACCGGCGTCCAGCACTCGGTGCGCGACTGCGTCGAGAGCGCGTTTCGCCACGTCGACCTGGATCCGGCCGACTTCGTCCGCATCGATTCGGCTCTGGTTCGGCCCGCGGAGGTCGATACGCTGCTCGCGGATCCGACCAAGGCCCGGGAGCAGCTCGGGTGGTCCGCGAAGACTTCCTTCGAGGAGCTGGTTCGGATCATGGTCGAGGCCGATCTCGAGATTCAGGAGAAGCGCAGCGGGGCACGGCGAGGCCGAGGCTCTGCGCGGTGAATCTGCCCCAGCGAGTTCTCGTGACTGGGGCCGCGGGGTTCATCGGCTCCACGCTGGTCGAGCGCCTGCTCGCCGAGGGCCGCGAAGTCGTCGGACTCGACAACTTCGACCCCTTCTACCCCGAAGGGCACAAGCAGCGGAACCTGGTCGCGGCGCTCGCACACGAGCACTTCCGCCTCGTGCGCGGGGACATCCGCGACGCGGCACAGATCGACGAGCTCTTTCGCGAAGTGGGCTTCGACGGCGTGGTGCACCTCGCGGCGCTGGCCGGCGTGCGGCCCTCGCTCGAGCGGCCGACGCTCTACGCCGACGTCAACGTGCGCGGCAGCTCGGTCGTATTCGAAGCCGCAGCTCGCTTCGGCAGGCCTCGCATCGTCTTCGCTTCCTCGTCCTCCGTCTACGGCGAGCGCGAGGACGGCCCGTTTCGCGAGAGCGACGCCGTGGAGAAGCCGATCTCCCCGTATGCGGCGACCAAGCGCGCGGGGGAACTCGTGGCCCACAGCTTCCATCACGCGCAGGGCCTCTCGATCACGTGTCTGCGCTTCTTTACCGCCTACGGTCCGCGCCAGCGCCCGGATCTCGCGATTCGCAAATTCGCCGAGCGCATGCGGCTCGGGGACGCGATCCCGATCTTCGGCGACGGCTCTGCTGTGCGGGATTTTACCTACATCGACGATGTCGTCGACGGCGTCGTGCGCGCGCTCGATCGCGACAGCGGCTTCGCGATCTTCAATCTCGGTGCGGGCCGTAAAGTTTCGGTGCTCGAGGTCGTAAAGCTGCTGGAGCGCGCGCTCGGATCGCAGGCGCGCATCGACTGGCAGCCCGCCCAGACCGGGGACGTCCCGCGCACCTGGGCGGACATCGATCAGGCGCGAACGCGGCTGGGCTACGACCCGCAGACCCCGATCGAAGCGGGGATTCACCGCTTCGTGCGCTGGCTGGAGGCAGAGGCGTGAGCGGAGGCCAGGGTCGCAAGGCGCTCGTCACCGGCGGCGCGGGCTTCATCGGCGGCCACATCGTCGAAGCGCTGCTGCGCGAGGGCTGGGAGCCGCGCGTGCTCGACGACTTCTCTTCGGGCCGCGAGGCGAACCTCGCCGGCTCCCGCGGCCAGGTCGAGATCCTGCGCGGCGACATCCGCGACGAGGCCTTGCTCGCGAGCGCGTTGCGCGGCGTGGAGGTCGTGTTCCACGAGGCCGCGGTCGCATCGGTGCCGCGCAGCGTGGCCGAGCCGTTGCGCACGAACAGCATCAACCTCGACGGTACGCTGCAGGTGCTCGAGCTCTCGCGCCGCGCGGGCGTGCGCCGCGTGGTCTTCGCGGCGTCGTCGGCCGCCTATGGCGATGGTCTCGAGCTCCCGAAGCACGAGACGCTGCCGCCGCGCCCGCTCTCTCCCTACGCGCTGCAGAAGCTGTGTGGCGAGCTCTACTGCCACCAGTACACCGCGCTGTTCGGGCTCGAGACCGTCGCACTGCGTTATTTCAACGTGTTCGGTCCGCGCCAGGATCCGGAGAGCGAGTACGCGGCCGTGATCCCGCGCTTCATCTCGCGCGCGATTCGCGGCGAGCGGCCGGTGATCTACGGCGACGGCGGGCAGACCCGCGATTTCGTCTACGTGGGCGACGCCGCCCGCGCGAACCTGCTCGCGGCCGACGCCGAGCGCGCGCCCGGCGCGGTGATCAACGTCGCGGGTGGCCGCCGCATCTCGCTGAACGAGCTCTGGCGTCAGATCCGCCAGGCGACCCTCTGCGACCTCGAGCCCGTCTACCAGGTGGGCCGCGCCGGCGACGTGCGCGACAGCCTGGCCGACGTCTCCCGCGCGCGCGAGCTGCTCGGATTCGAGGCCGGCGTCGATCTCGCGAGTGGCCTCCGGCTCAGCGTCGAATATTTCGCCAAGCTCTTCGGACCTGACAAGGGGTGATGTCATGAACGTCGCAGTGATCGGAACCGGATACGTGGGTCTCGTGACGGGCGCCTGCTTCGCCGAGTTCGGCGTCCAGGTGACCTGCGTCGACAAGGACGCCGCGAAGGTGGCAGCGCTCGAGAACGGCCGGATTCCGATCTACGAGCCCGGTCTCGAGGACCTGGTGCTGCGCAACGCGAAGCAGGGCCGGCTGCGCTTCACGACCGACACCCCGAAGGCGGTCGAGGGTGCGCTGGTGGTGTTCATCGCGGTGCCGACGCCGTCACGCCCGGACGGCGGTACGGATCTCTCCTACGTCGAATCGGTCGCCCGCGAGATCGGCCGGCACCTGGACGGCTACAAGGTGATCGTCACCAAGAGCACGGTGCCGGTCGGAACCGCGGTCAAGGTCCGCGACTGGGTCGAGCAGGAGCTCGGCCGCCGGCGCCAGACGGCGCGCTTCTCGGTCGCATCGAATCCGGAGTTCCTGCGCGAGGGGGCCGCGATCGGCGACTTCATGCGCCCGGACCGCGTCGTGATCGGTACCGACGACGAGCAGGCGACCGCGATCATGAAGGACCTGTACCGGCCGCTCTACCTGAACGAGACGCCGATCGTGCTCACGAACATCCCGACGGCCGAGCTCACGAAGTACGCGGCCAACGCGTTCCTCGCCACCAAGATCTCGTTCATCAACGAGGTCGCGAACCTGTGCGAGAAGGTCGGCGCCGACGTGCAGGGCGTCGCGCGCGGCATCGGGCTCGACCGCCGCATCGGCAACAAGTTCCTGCACGCGGGGCCCGGCTTCGGCGGCTCCTGCTTCCCGAAGGACACCCGCTCTCTCGCCTATCACGCGCGCGAATTCGGCGAAAGCTGCGAGATCGTCGAGGCCGTCGTGCGCGTGAATCAGCGCCAGCGCGAGCGCATGATCGACAAGGTCATGGAGGTGCTCGGGGGCGAGGCCTCCGGCAAGGTGGTCTCCGTGCTCGGCCTCTCCTTCAAACCCGAGACGGACGACATGCGCGAGGCCCCCGCGATCGACATCATCCAGGGCCTGATCGAACGCGGCGCCTGTGTGCGCGCCTATGATCCCCAGGCGATGGCGATCGCGGCGCCGCTGCTCCCGGGAGTGCGCATGTGCAGCGACGCCTACGAGGCCTGCGAGGGGGGTGACGCGCTGGTGCTCGTCACCGAGTGGAACCAGTTCCGGATGCTCGAGCTCGCGCGCGTGAAGGAGCTCTTGCGCCAGCCCGTGATCGTGGACCTGCGCAACGTCTACAAGCCCGAGGCGATGCGCGAGGCCGGCTTCACGTATCTTTCCGTGGGGCGCTAAGCCTGGCAGCGTGCGCAAATCCAAGCTCCACGCGGTGATCCTCGCCGGTGGCGCCGGGGAGCGTTTCTGGCCCGCATCTCGGGCCGCGCACCCGAAGCCCTTGCTGCGCGTCGTCGATGGCCGGAGCCTGATCTCTGCTACCGCCGCGCGCGCACGTCGCTTTGCAGACCCGGGCTGCGTCTGGGTCGTCTGCGGCGCCGAGCACGCCCGCGGCATCCGCGCCGAGACGCAGCTCCCCGCGGCGCGCGTGCTGGTCGAGCCGATGCGCCGCAACACCGCGATGGCGGTCGGCTTCGCGGCCGCCTGGATCGGATCCGCCGACCCGGACGCGGTGCTCGCGGTGCTGCCCGCGGACCACCGGATCCCCGACGCCAGGGCTTTTGCGGCCGCGATCCGCCGAGCGGCCGCTGCCGCGCGGGCTTCGGGCTCGCTCGTCACACTCGGCGTGCGCCCGACGCGCCCCGACACCGGCCTCGGCTACATCGAGCAGGGCGCCAGCGCCGGCAGCGCGCATCGCGGTCTCTACCGCGTGCGCCGCTTCGTCGAGAAGCCGGATCTGCGCCGCGCCACGCGCTTCCTCGCGAAGGGCGGCTTCCTCTGGAACGCGGGCATCTTCGTCTGGACGGCGCGCGCGATCCTGGGCGAGATCGAGAGCTGCGCGCCCGAGCTCCACCGCGCGCTGGCCCCACTGATCGCCGCCGGCCGGCGCGCGAGCGCATCCCGGCGGCGGCAGGCATACCGCGCGGCGCCGTCGCTGCCGATCGACACCGCGGTGCTCGAGCGCAGCCAGCGGGTCTGGACGCTGCCGATCGACTTCCGCTGGAGCGACGTCGGAACCTGGGCCTCGCTGGCCGACGAGCTCGGCGTGGCGAAAGGCCGCTCGCGTGTGGTCGCGGGCGATCTGGCCTGCGACGCGACCGGCGGTAATCTGGTCTGGGCAGAAGGCAAGGTGATCGCGCTGCTCGGCGTCGAGGGTCTGGCCGTGATCGACACGCCCGACGCGCTGCTGGTGGCGCGGCTCGACCGCGCACCGGAGCTGAGGGAGATCGTGCGGCTGCTAAAGGCGAGCGGCCGCTCGGACGTCACGTAGAAGACGTGGAGAATGGGTGGGCGGGCTTTCGGGTCCGCAGCGGACGGGCGTCCCTCGGGTGACGCGAACCCGATCTGGAGGCTCCAAGCCATGCCGCAGCGCAACCGTGAAGCGATCGAATCCCTGCGCAGCATTCCGCTTTTCCAGTCGGTCGGCGACGAAGATCTCGAGTCGATCGCGAACCTCTTGATCGAGCGCCGTTTCCCGAACGGCAAGACGATCGTCGAAGAGGGCCTGCCGGGCGACTACATGTACGTGATCCGCGAGGGTCGCGTGAAGGTGACGAAGCTCTCCGGGGACGGCCGCGAGAAGATTCTCGAGATGCTCGAGGTCGGCGATTTCTTCGGCGAGATGGCCCTGCTCGATCGCGCGCCGCGCTCGGCCAGCGTCAAGGCGCTGCAGGAGACGCGCATCTTCGCGCTCGCGCGCGCGGACTTCCTGTCGCTGATCAAGAAGAGCCCGGACCTCGCGATGGCCGTGATCCAGGAGCTGACGAGGCGGCTGCGCCAGGTCGACGAGCAGGCGAGCTCGCTCTCGTTCCAGCGCGTCGAGGAACGCACTCGAGGCCTGCTGCAGCGCCTCGCGCGCGAGGAGTCGGCCGGCGCGCAGCGCCGCACGCCGAGCCTCACGCACCAGCAGATCGCCGACATGATCGGCACTTCGCGCGAGACCGTCACGCGCGTCGTGAAGGGCCTCAAATCTCAGGGCTGGCTGGAGCAGGACGGCAAGCACTACCTCGTCCCCGCCGAGGACTGAGCGCAAGCCGCGCGCGGCGTTCCCCGGGGCCCTCTCTAGGCCCCCGCCAGGTGGGCCGATGAGCCCCGGGTGGAGCGTCTCGCCGGCCAGCTGCTCGCGTCCCTGAGCTCCGGGGTCGTGGCGATCGACGAGCGTGAACGTGTCTCGCTGATCAACGCCGCCGGCGCGCGTATGCTGGGTCTCGATCCCGAGGCGGCCCGCCGCGCGCGTGGGCACCCCGCACAGCTGCTGCTCGCGCGGCAGCCGGCGCTGCTCGCGCTCTTGCGCGACACCCTCGCGGGACACGGCCCGGTGTCGCGCGCCGAGCTGCCGTTGCGCGCGGGGGCGTCGACTCCGGGCGCGGCCACCGCGATCGGCCTCACGCTCTCGCCGGTGCGCGATGCGCGCGGTCAGATCCGCGGCGCGGCCGCGCTGTTCCGCGACCTCGCGCCGATCGAGCGCGCGAGCGAGCGCGAGCGGCAGCGCGATCGACTCGCGGCGCTCGGCCAGACCGTCGCCGGCTTCGCGCACGAGATCCGCAATCCGCTCGCCGCAATGGAGGTGATCGGCGGCCTGCTCGCGCGCCGCCTCGCGGACCGGGAGGGCGAGCAGCAGCTGCTGCAGGAGCTGCTGCGGGAGCTGCGACGCGTTGCGGCGAAGGTGTCCTCCTGCCTCGACTTCGTGCGCCCGCCCGCACTCGCCCCGGCCCCGCTCGACGTCGCGGAGCTGCTCGACGAGGCGCTCGCAGAGGTGCGGCTGCGGGTCTCCTTTGCGGGGCGTGTCGAGCGCGCATGGGCTGCGGGGCTGCCGCGCGTGTGCGCGGATCGCGAAAAAATCCGCGGCGTGTTCGTCGACGTGATCTCGAACGCACTCGAGGCGATGGACGGCGACGGCGTGCTCACGCTGCGGACCCTGTGGCGCGCGTCGGCGCCGCCGGCCGCCGTCGTGATCTCGATCTCCGATACGGGTCCGGGCGTCGCCGCGGAGCTGCGCGAGAAGATCTTCTATCCCTTCTTCACCACCCGGGACCACGGCTCCGGCGTCGGGCTCGCGAACGCGCAGAAGGTGCTGGCCGGCCACGGCGGACACATCGAGCTCGTGAGCAAGCCGGGGGAGGGGGCCTGCTTCGAGCTGTGCCTGCCGGTCGACGGGATTCCGCTGTGACGCTGCGCGCTCGCGTGCTGATCGCCGAGGACAACGACGCCCTGCGTCGCGGCATCGCGCAGGCGCTCAGCGAGCGCCTGCACAGCGTCGACGAAGCGCGCAGTGGCAGCGAGGCGATCGAGCGCATCGAGTCCGCGCGCGGATTCCCCTACGACGTGGTGCTGACGGACCTGCGCCTGCCGGGCGCCGACGGATTCGCGGTGCTGCGCGCAGCGCGGGAGCTCGAGCCGCGCACGCGCGTGCTCGTGATGACGGCCTACGCGACGGTCGACGGCGCGGTGCAGGCGATGCGCGAGGGCGCCGCCGACTTCGTGCAGAAGCCGCTCACACTCGAGCAGATCGAAGAGCGCGTGCTGCGCTGCGCGGCCGAGCGCCGGCTCGAGTCGGGGGCGGCGCGCGAGGCGCAGCGGGGTGTCGCGGCCTCCGCGGAAATCGTCGGCGAGAGCGCCGCGTGGGCGGCGGCGCTCGAACTCGCGCGCCGCGTGGCGCCGACCCGCTCCAATGTGTTGATCACGGGCGAGACCGGCACCGGCAAGGAGCTGCTCGCGGGTCTCGTGCACAGCGCGTCGCCGCGGAGCCAGGGTCCTTTCGTCAAGGTCAACTGCGCAGCGCTACCCGAGACTCTGCTCGAGTCCGAGCTCTTCGGCCACGAGCGCGGCGCGTTCACGGGCGCGGATCGGCAGCGCGTCGGGCGCTTCGAGCAGGCCAGTGGAGGAACCCTGTTTCTCGACGAGATTGGCGACACTTCAGCCGCGACGCAGGCCAAGCTGCTGCGGGTGCTACAAGAACAGGAGTTCCACCGCCTCGGCGGCACGCGCATCCTGCGCACGGACGCCCGTATCGTCGCGGCGACGAATCAGGACCTGCCCGGGGAGGTGCGCGCCGGCCACTTCCGCGAAGACCTCTTCTTCCGGCTCGACGTGATCCGCATCCACCTGCCGCCGCTGCGGGAGCGGCCGGAGGACGTGCTCGCGCTCGCGCATCACTTCCTCGCGCGCTTCGCGAGCGAGCTCGGACGGCCGCGGGGCGGCTTCAGCGCGGCGGCGCTCGAGTGCCTGCAGCTGCGCCGCTGGCCCGGCAACGTCCGCGAGCTCGAGAATGCGATCGAACGGGCTGTCCTGCTGGCCGAGGGGCCGCAGCTCGAAGTACGCGACCTGGCACTTCCCGGAGAGGAACCGGAGCTGGCCTGGCGGCCCGAGCTGCCTCCGGGTGGCATTGCACTGCTCGAGGCCGAGCGCCGGCTGCTGCTGGCCGCGCTCGAGCGGGCAGGCTACGTCCAGAAGCAGGCGGCTGCGCTGCTCGGAGTGTCTCGCCGCAAGCTGAACTACATGATCGGGAAGCACGCAATCCGGCACCCGTCCTGGCGGCGGCACCGGGGGCCCGCGCCGGTGGGGGCGGCGGCCGAAACGACAGCCAAAGCCCGCAAACCTGCACTCGACCCTTGATTCCGGGCAGACTTGTTCTCACCCTAGGGGCCCGATTTTCGGGAGGCGGCGATTCTCGGAGCGCGCTCGGACCGCCGATGGGGGGTCGGGTGCCGATTGTCGCATTCGCAGCGCGAGGCCGCCGGCCGGCTGCAAGAGGGAGCTCTTCGATGTTCAGGATCTCGATCGCCTTCGCCATCGCGCTGGCCGCCGCGCTTGCGATCGTCGGATGCCAGTCCGACGAGGCCAAGCTGAACGAACACCTGAGCCGCGGCGACAGCTACTTCGAAGAGGAGAAGTACAAGGAGGCGATCATCGAGTACAAGAGCGCCCTCCAGCTCGATCCGAACGTCGCCGCTGCGCACTGGGGCCTCGCGCAATCGCATCTCAAGAACGAGCAGACGCGCGAGGGCTTCTGGGAGCTGCGCGAGACGGTCCGCCTCGACCCGTCGAACAGCGAGGCGCGGCTGCGCTTCGGCCAGATCTCGATCCTGGCTGGCGAGCTCGACGATGCGCTCGAGCAGGCGGACAAGGTGATCCTGAGCGATGAGAAGAACATCCAGGCCCATCTGCTGCGCGCGCAGACGCTCGAGTCGAAGAAGGAGAATCGCCAGGCGCGCATCTCCTACAAGAAGGCGGTCGAACTCGCGCCCGGAACGAAGGACGAGGGGCTTGCGCTGCGGCTGCTCGCGAATTTCTACACGCGGCGCGGCGAGAACGACGCCGCGGGCCCCTACTACGAGAAGCTCGCCGAGGTCGCCCCCGAGTTCAACTCGTTCATCGCGCTCGCCAGCCATTACGTCCAGAACAAGAAGCCGGAAGAAGCCGAGCGCTCCTACCGGAAGGCCATCGAGGTCGCCAAACCCGAGGACCGCGCGAAGGCCTACGGCTTCCTCGCGAGCTTCTATCTGAACCAGGACCGCTTCGACGACGCGGTCGGCACGCTGACGCTGGGGATCGACGAGCTGCCGCAGGACCCGCTCGATCTGATCTACCTGCTGGCCCACTTCTACAACATCCACGGCGAGGAGGCGAAGGCCGACGAGCTGGTGCGCAACGCTCCCGCGCGCAAGCCGGGCGACGTGCGGCCCTTCCTCGTGCTGTCGACCTACGAGGCGCGGCGCGGGCGGCTTCCGGAGTCGCTCGCCGCGGTCAACGAAGCGCTGAAGCTCGAGCCGAAGAATCAGGAAGCGCTGGTGCGCAAGGCGGAGCTGCTGGTCGACAACGGCTTCCGCGAGAAGAATACGGCGCAGCTCGACGAGGCCCGGAGCGTCGTCGAGGAGCTGCTCAAGGAGAACCCGACCCAGGCGGAAGCGCTGCTGGTCAAGGCCAAGATCGACATGGCGCAGGGCCGCTCGAAGGACTCGATCGGATCGCTGCACGCGGCGCTCGAGGCACGGCCCGATTGGGCCCAGGCGCACTTCCTGCTCGGCTCGGCACTCGCGCTGCAGGGCGACAAGACGG
>CAYTJA010000370.1:0-7066 GCA_964437835.1 uncultured Spirochaetales bacterium | reverse complement strand
CAATCTCACGCTCGAAGAGATCGTGCTTATCTCGAATGGGCTGTCACTCGTTCTGATTCTCGAGCTGGCCCGCGAGCCCGACCGCGATCGCCGGCCGTACCGAGACCCCGGAATAGCCAGACGGAATCGGGTAGTAACAATGGCACTGCGGGCAGCACCACTCTTTTTCTTTCTTGAGATTCTCGGTCTGGTCCAGCGTGCAGCAGTTTCGATCGACTTCCCAACACCGCTTGCAGTACGGGCCACCCACCCCCTCGGTGCCGCGCCCCTTGAAGTACGCCCCGTACTCGAACCTCACTTCCGCGCGGGTCTTGAGCTCCGTCTGCGCGTCGCGAAGCAGGTCCCTGAGCTTCGTGTTCTCCTCGCGCATCTCCAGGAACGACTCCCGCAGCGTCGAGATCTCCGTGCAAAGCTCCTGGTTATCACCAGCCCTCGCCAGCAGCCCCCTGAAGTAATCAAACCCCGTAGACACGCTCTTTCTCGCAAGCGCCGTTCCGATTTCGTCTAGTAAGGTCACCGTCGTTCCTCCTGCTCTACGTCCAGCAAGGCCGATCGGTCATCCAATGCGCCTCGGGCACACCCAGCGAGGAAGGGCGTGCGAGATTCATGCTACGCCTTGCCGCGATCAACGATCCCTGCCGACGGACCGTGGATTGGATCGACGACAGCCCCCCGCTGCGGCAGTTCACGCGCCGCCCCCGGTCCAGTCCCCACGGGAGTGTTCCGATTATCGGAGGTGGAACGTCCGCTTGATTTTCTCAGGAGGCGTTGGCCTGATCGCGCCGTGCCGATCGAGTCGAAACCTGAATCCGTGGGCCGCGGGGCTCGGTGAGCCCTTCCCGTGTCACTACCTACAAATGCCACCAAGAGAGCCGCGACTGATCTGAACGCAATTCAGATTGCACTGCGCCGGCCGGCAATCGGAATCCCCACTCTGAAGCGAGCACGGTGCGCCCACGGGACAGTTTCCTTCGAACTGACAGGCTGCAGGGCGCGGAAGAAGGAACATGCCGCCGAGTCCTACCACGGCGGTAACCAGAATCACGATTAGCGTGTGTCTCACTGTGAACCCCCCCGAACGCAATATCTCGGCGCGCCGGAGCTGCCCCTTTAGGAGCTCAAGATGCGCGGCAAGGGGGCGTGTTCGTCTTGCACCTCGGCCGCGCCATTAGGCTGCCGTCCGTTTATTGCCCAGAGGCCCGAGCCGCTGGGGGAATGTCCCGCTCGCTTTTGATCTTGGGTGAGCGGTGGTTCCTTGGGGAAGCAAGCTACGCGACTCCCTTCTCGAGGTCGAGCGTTCGTCCTTCCGCGTGACACTTCATCGCAGAGAAGAGCGTCTCGAGGTCTCAATGGCCTCGGGTCCGGCGGAATCTGCGCGTGGCCTCGGAGATCCCGGCCGCGACCCACCGCACGATCATGCTGCCGTCTCGCCAGCGCTTGACCTTGCGCGTGAAGCGGCCGAGCATCCCGTTCAGGTTCTCGATCGGGTTCGTGCTGCGCAGCGACCGGTAGACAGCTCCCGTGATGCCGAGCTGCTGCAGAGTCAGCGTCTCTTCGAGCCCCTCGCGAAGCGACGCGGCAGCGCCGGAGTGCGCGCGCTCCAGCGACTTGGCGAGGCGCTCGAGCTGCCGATGCGCCAGCGTGGCATCTTCCGTGTTGTAGGCCTGCTGCATCGCGTTCCGCACGCTCGGCCGCATTCGCTCGGGCAGGTGCTCGAGGACGTTGCGTCGCTTGTGGACATGGCAGGGCTGCACGATCGCCGAGTTCCCGAAGACCTCCGTGATGGCCTCGCGGAGGGCCTTCGCCCCGTCGATCGCAAATAGCAGCGGCCGATCCGGCGAGAGTCCACGCTCGACCAGGTCCGAGAGCAAAGCGCGGACGACCGTGGCGTTCTCCGTCGTCCCCTCTCGAAGCCCCAGGACGTGCTTCCGGCCCTCGGCGTCGATACCGCGCGCGGTCAGCACCACGTGCTCGTTGAAGTGGATGCCGTCGGTCTGCACCGCCCGCACATCCAGGTTGCCGAGCGGCTGCGACATCCACCCGGCCAGCTGCTGCGCCGAGAGCGCGACGAAGCGTCGCGAGACGGCGCTCCTCGACGCCCAGCGTTCGCCCAGACTCTCGGGGACAGCATCAAGCGAGTGGTGGTAGTCGCGGTTCGACACGCCGAGCGCGATCGCCTCGAGCGTCCGGGCGTCGAGCGGATCCCGCTCCACCGCGAACGCGAAGCTCGGCAGCGTGAGCTCGCCCGCGGTCGCGGGCCTTACCCGCGATCGCTGGAGCACGATCCGGCGACCGCCGAGCGTCACCTCGCCGCGCGTGCACCCCGCTCGTGTGGCGCTGCGCGCCGGCATGCGCTTCCACTTCGGGCCGCACAGCTCCCCGCGGTCAAGCTCGTGCATCGCCTCGAAGACCTGCAGATCGCTCGACACCACGAGGTCGGGCAGGCCCTGCTTCGCGTTCACGAGGGCGCTTGCCAGGGGCAGCGGGATCTGGATCGTCTCCAGCACGGACTGCGTAGCAACTTCGCAAGGCCTCGAACGTTTAGCAACCTTCGACATGGCTGTTCCCTTTTTTGGCGGCTCTTCGCGGATTCGCGCGGGTAGCAAAAGTGCCTGGAAGGCCAAGAGAGAGGGTCTAGAGGGCTGAAGAAGGCATTTCTACCTGTGCGGAAACCGTGCATGTTCTCGCGCTACGCAAGCGCAGAGCGCGTGGCCTCTCCGATTCGAAGCGTGTGGGTTCCGCCGGCTCCCGACCCGCGGCCTGCAGCTTCGGCAAGCCGCGAGCGCGGCTCGCGTGGGTCCGGCGCGCGGCGCCGAACGCATCGGACTCCACACGCCGAGCGACATCCGAGGGCGAGTGCCTAGCGCTCTCCCGGACCCTCCGCAGGGTCAATGCGGCCGTGTCGCAGCCAGCCCGTGGTCAGCAACCAGGTTCGCGGCTCGGCTACGGGCGCAGACCCGGAGTTCGCGACGCCCGGCGGCGCGCGGTGCCAGCCGCAGAACCACGGGGCTGACGAGGCTGCGTCGGCCCGGACCGGGGGCGTCGATCGAGTTCGCTGGAAGAAGTGATGGCGTGCGTTGAGGAGCACATACGCAAGAGCATTGCGGACCTGGCGCGGGCTGCGGAGCAGACTGAGGTGATAGCGCTCCGCAAGCACGGCCCCGCGGCGGTGGAAGATGCGTTGGACGGCTCGCGCAAGGCGCGAGCCGATCGACTTCATGCCGCGGCCGAGCGCTTTGCTGTCGCGAGCCTCGACGATCAAGTGGGCGTGATCGCGCTGGAGCGAGAAGTGGACGACCCGGAACTCCCCACGCTCGCACGCGGCCGCGAAGGAGCTCCGGAGCTCGCGCACCAGCGCCCCGCTCCGCAGAGACGGAAGGCCAGCCCGCAGCCGCCAGGTGACGAGGCATGGGAAGCGACCCGGGAACTCTTCCCGCTTTCGGTGGCGGACGGACGGACGGGGGCCGGCCGTGCGGCCGGCGCCGCTACGCAGCTCTCCCCAGCGCGCCGGAGGACGCAGGTTCATGGAGAGCTGACGGCTTCGCTGCTTCATGACCCCGAACATGAACTAGCAGTATGACGGATCCGGTCACACGCTCGAGAACTCCACTTGATTCGGGCGATCTTTTCTGGCTGCACACGGCTCGGCACGGGGCGGCGTGCGCACGAACGAGTACGCGCAAGTTGCGAGCGCAGAGCCGCACTTCTTCCGGAAGTCGAGCGCTACGAGCGATTCGCGCAAATCATCGAGCGCCGCCGGGACGACATTGCCGCGTACTGCAAGCCGGAAGACAAGGTGGCGCTCGGCTTCGCCGAGGGGATCAATCACAAGATCCGGAATCCAGCGGCGCGCCTACGGCCTACGCGACGAGGAGTACCTTCGGCTCAAGGTCCTCACCGACATGCTTCCGCCGCTTTATTGACTCAGGCAAAATGATTGCAACGCATTTCGCCCTGCGGAAATGCCCTCGCCCGACGAGAAACGCGACGCGTTCGCGGGATCGGACGTTGCATTTCCAGTGCAAGAGTCAATAACCCGGGAGAGTGGCCAGAAAATGACCCATACGAATCTCCAAAGAACCAGAAGATCTGATCGCCCGCGGGATCGAAGAAGCGCCGCGGGAGGATGTAGTCGGGGGTCAGAGCGCCGGGTAGTGCGGAAAAGTCCGCGGTTCAGAGCAGAGCCACGAACCGGAGCCGCATCGAACACCTCTCAAGGCGACAGCCTATCATGCGGGCATGGCGGCGCGGCGGGAGCGGAGTCGGGCGGCACGAGGCTTCGCGCTCGGGGTCGCGTTGGCGGGCGCGATCTCGAGCGCCGGCTGCCCGTGGAGCTCCCGGCCGCGCGTCGCCGCGCTGACGCCGGCCGCGAGCGAGCTCGTGCTCGCGCTCGGCGCGGGCGCGTGGCTCTGCGGAGTCGATGCCGCTTCCCATCAGGACCCGCGCTTCGCAGCCCTCCCGGCGCTCTCGCTCGACGCCGCACTCTCTGGCGATGCGGATCTCGTCGTCGGAGCCGCCGGCTCGGCGGATGCGGCTTCGCTTGCTGCACTTTCTCCGCGCGCAGGGCCGGCAGCCGCAGTGATCGAGCTCGATCCGCACAGCTTCGAAGAGGCCTTCAGCGCGGCCGTCGCGATCGGCGCCGCGCTGGGCCGCGAAGCCGCTGCCGAGCGCTGGGCTCGCGAGCTGCGCGTCTCGCTCGCGAAGATCTCGGCGACTTCGCTGAATCAGGCGCGACCGCGCATCGCGGTGCTCGTGAAGCTCGACCCGCCTGTGCTCGCGGGCGGCCACAGCTTCCTGACCGAGCTGGTCGAGATCGCGGGCGCCGAGAATCTGACTCACGGCACGCAGCAGCGCGAAGTGCCGATCGATCTGCCCGCGCTCGTCGTGGCTGCGCCCGATCTCGTGCTGGTCGCGTCGGTCGAAGGACCGGGCCCGGAGCTCCCGCGGGCGCTCGCGGGGGCACGCATCGGAAGTCTGCGCTTCGAAGCCTGGCCAATCGACGCTTCCCGCTTCTGGGTGCAGGGCGCCGTGCCCGCAGCTCGCGCGCTGCGTGCGCGCGTCGTCCGGCTCGCCGCGACCTCGCAGTCCTGAGTTAGAATGCTTCCCCCCATTCACGGAGACCCCAGATGCAGAACCCGGTGATCGTGGCCGCGGCGCGCACGCCGATCGGCAAGCGCGGTGGCGCACTCTCGGGGCTGATCGCGCCCCAGATCCTCGCGGCCGCGCAATACGAAGTCGTGCGTCGCGCCGGCCTCGAGCCCGCAGAGATCGACCAGATCATCGGCGGCTGCGTGACGCAGGCCGGCGAGCAGGGCTCGAACGTCACGCGCAACGCGTGGCTCTCGACCGGCAAGAACTTCACGGCCTCGGCCACCACGATCGACTGCCAGTGCGGCTCGAGCCAGCAGGCCAACAACTTCGCGATGGGACTGATCGCGACCGGCGGCGCAGACTTCGCGATCGCCTGCGGCGTCGAGGCGATGAGCCGCGTGCCGCTCGGTGCGAACGTGATCAACGGCCCCGGTTACTTCAAGCTTCCCGACCATCCCTGGGACGACCCGAAGACGCAGTTCGAGGCGGCCGAGCGCATCGCGAACAAGCGCGGCTTCTCGCGCGAAGACCTCGAAGAACTCGGCCTCGCGTCGCAAGAGAAGGCGCGCCGCGCCTGGGACGAGGGCCGCTTCGACCAGGAGACTTTCGCCGTCGAAGCGCCCGTGATCGAGGATGGAAAGCCTACGGGGCAGACGCAGCGCGTCACGCGCGATCAGGGCCTGCGCCCGACCACGAAAGAAGGCCTCGCGCGGCTCAAGCCCGTCGCGGAGGGCGCGAAACACACGGCGGCCACCTCGTCGCAGATCTCCGACGGCGCGGCAGCCCTGCTGTGGACCAGCGAGGAGACGGCTCGCGCGCGCGGCCTGCGCCCGCGCGCGCGGATCCTGCACCACACGCTGGTCGGCAGCGATCCCTACTTCCTGCTCGACGGCCCGATCGACGCGACCGCGAAGATCCTGAAGAAGAGCGGCATGCAGATGCGCGACTTCGATCTCTTCGAGTGCAACGAGGCCTTCGCCGCGGTGCTGCTCTCGTGGGCGAGCGTGCACAAGCCCGACCTCGACAAGGTGAACGTGAACGGCGGCGCGATCGCGATCGGACATCCGGTCGGCGCCACCGGCAGCCGCCTGATCATCACCGCGCTGCACGAGCTCGAGCGGCGCGACAAAGAGCTCGCGCTGATCACGATGTGCTGCGGCGGAGCGCTGGCGACGGCCACGATCCTGCAGCGCATCTGATCTCTCGCGGGCGAGTCGGGTGAGCGCGGAGGTCGACGCCGCGCCGGTCTCGGCCGCACGCCGCCGCGCGGTGCTGGCCGGCTGCATGCTCGGGCTCTCGGTCGCGTCGCTCGACCAGATGATCCTGTCGAGCGCGGCGCCCGCAATCAGCGCCGAGCTCGGCGGGCTCGCGCGCACGCCGTGGCTCTTCACGGCCTATCTGCTGACGACCGCCTGCACGATGCCGCTCTGGGGCCGCCTCGGCGACCTCTTCGGCCGCCGGCCGGTGTTCCAGGCCGCGATCCTGATTTTCGTCGGCGCGGCGCTGCTCGCGGGCAATAGCCGCACGATGGGCGAGCTGGTGCTCGCACGCGCGCTGCAGGGCATCGGGGCCGGCGGCCTGCTGACGCTCCCGAACGCGATCATCGCGGACGTCGTCTCGGTGCGGATGCGTGCGGCCTACTACGCATTCGGCAGCGGCGTGTGGGCGATTTCGAGCCTGGTCGGCCCGCTGGTAGGCGGCCTGCTCGTCGACGGCCCGGGCTGGCGCTACATCTTCTACTCGTATCTCCCGCTCGGCCTCGCGGGCATCGCGCTGTTCTCGGCCGCCTATCGGATCCAGGAGCCGCGCGTCGCGCACCGGATCGACCTGCTCGGTGCTCTGCTGCTCGCCGCGTCGGTCGGCTCGCTGCTGCTGCTCTGCTCCGGCGCGGGGCTCGAGTTCCCGCTCTGGTCGGGCCCATCCGCCGGGCTCGGGGCCGCGTTCCTCGCGGGGCTCGCGGCCTTCGCGCTGCGCG
>CAYTJA010000369.1:0-22457 GCA_964437835.1 uncultured Spirochaetales bacterium | reverse complement strand
CGGGCTCGAGCACGAGCGCGCGCGCGACCGCGACACGCTGCCGCTCGCCCCCCGAGAGCTTGCCGACCGGGTGCGTGACCCGGTGCTCGAGCCCCACTTCGCCGAGCAGCCGCCGCGCGCGCTCACTCATCTCCGTCGAGCTCCGGCCCGCAATCAGCCCGGGCAGCATCACGTTCTCGAGCGCGTCGAACTCCGGCAGCAGGTGATGGAACTGGAAGATGAAGCCGAGGCAGCGGCTGCGGAACTCCGCGAGCTGCTCGGGGCTGCGGGAGAAGAGGTCCTCGCCGCGGAAGCAGATGCGTCCGGTCGTCGGGCGGTCGAGGGTCCCGAGCAGATGCAACAGCGTGGATTTTCCGACGCCCGACTCGCCGACGATCGCGACGCGCTCGCCGGGCGCGACCTCGAAATCCACGCCTCGCAGCACCTCGATGCGCTCGTCGCCGAGCGCGAACGAACGCGAGAGCCCCTCGGCGCGCAGCAACGGCGTGGAGCGGGGTGCGCCGGAGACGCGCGGGGCCTCACTCATAACGGAGCGCTTCCACGGGGTCGATGCGCGCGCCCTGGCGCGAGGGCAACAGCGTCGCCCCGAGCGCCAACACCATCGCGATCGCGACCGAGATCGCGATCTGCCCGAGATCCAGCTGCGCAGGGAGCGTCGAGAATTGGTAGACGGTGGCGGGCAGCGTGTCGACTCCCGTGATCGCCTCGACCTGCTCCTGTACCCAACCGATGCGCGCGACGACCGCGACGCCCGCGACGACGCCGAGCAGCGTGCCGGACAGGCCGATCAGCATGCCCTCGATCGCGA
This sequence comes from uncultured Spirochaetales bacterium, assembly GCA_964437835.1. Lineage (GTDB taxonomy): Bacteria > Myxococcota_A > UBA9160 > UBA9160 > SMWR01 > CAYTJA01. The sequence goes on along the minus strand of CAYTJA010000369.1, from coordinate 21,649 downwards.
AGATGCGCTCGATGCTCTCGTCGCGCGCGCCCATCGCCTTCAGGATCGCGATGTCACTGGTCTTTTCCATGATCATCATCACCAGGGTCGCGACGATCGAGAAAGACGCGACGACCATGATCATGCCGAGCAGCAGGAACATCATGATGCGCTCGCTCTTCAGCGCCTGGAAGAAGGCCGGAAAGAATTCCTTCCAATCGCGCGCGTAGTACGGAAAACCGACCGCCGCCTCGACGGCTTCAGCCACGCGCTGCGAGCGGTAGTAGTCGGTCGTGCGCACCTCGAGCCCATCCACGACTCCCGGCGTGCGGCGGAAGTCCTGTGCCGTCGCGAGGCTCACGTAGGTGAAGACCTCGTCGTACTGGAAGAAGCTCGACTGGAAGATCCCGGCCACGCGGAAGCGCGTGAGGCGCGGCGCGGGACCCAGCGGCGTCTGCGGCCCGCCGAAGGGCGAGATCACGACGATCGGATCTCCGACCGACGCGGCCAGCGAGCCCGCGAGGTGGCTGCCGATCAGGATGCCCGGCGGAACGCCGTCTTCCGCGGCCTCGAGATCCTCGAGGCGCCCCTGCTGGATGTCGTCGCGCAGATCGGTCACGAGCCCGACGCGCGCGGGATCCACGCCGCGCACGCGCACCGCGAGGATCTCGCCGCCCGCGCCGCGCACCATGCCCTCGGCATCGAGATAGGGCGACGCCGCGAGCACTCCCGGCACCGCCTCGACTTCTTCGCGCAATGCGTCCTGGCCCGAGAAGGGACCGAGTCCGCTCTGCAGCGTGAAGTGCGCGCGGTTGCCGATGATCTCGTCGCGCCAGGTGCGCTCGAAGCCATTCATGACCGAGAGCACCGTGATGATCAGCCAGACCCCCGCCGCAATGCCCGCGACGCAGATCCCGGTGATGATCGAAATGAAGGTCTGGCGCCGCTTCGCGACCAGGTAGCGCACCGCGACGAACCATTCGAAGCCACTGCGCGTCGCCCAGAAGCCCGCTGCCGCGAGCGGCAGCAGCCCGAGCAGCACCAGCGACAGGAATAGCGACAGCAGCCCCGCGCCGGCAGCCGCGATCCGCTGCTCGGGCAGCGGGAGCAGCGCGGCGAGCGCGACCCCCAGCAGCAGCACCGGCGCGAGCCAGGTGAAGATCGCCTCGGCCGAGTCGCGGGCGAAGGCCCGCTCGGCCCGCCGGCGGCGCCATGCGAGTCCTGCCGCGAGCCCCGCCGCGACCAGCGCGGGCACCCCTGCCAGGCCCGGCCGCGAGAGCGCCCCGACCGCGAGCGCATAGCCGCCGCCGAGCAGCAGCGCGCTCGCGCGCGCGAGCGCCCAGCCCGAGAGGAAGCGCAGCGCCGTGCCGACCGCGAGCGCCGAGAACAGCACCGCCCCCGCGCCGCCCGCGAGCCAGGGGCCGAGCGCCTGCAGGCGCTCGAACGCGGGCGTCACCGCGAGCTCCGGAAGCCTCGCATGCGCGGCGGCCGCGCCGGCCACCAGCGCGACCACCGCGAGGCAGACCGCGCGTGCGGCCAGGCTCGCGCGCACGCGCGCAAAGCGCTCGAGTGCGACTACCGCCGAGACCAGGAAGAGCAGCATCAGCACGACGATGCCGAGGAAGAGCGCGACGATGAAGCTCAGCGCGAGACTGCCGCCGGCCTCGCCTAGCCGCATCCAGAGCCACTCCGAGAGCGCCGGTCCCATCGTCACTCGCCTCCGGGCGCCGCGGGCTTCATGTGGGGGAACAGGATCACCTCGCGCAAGCTCGTGGCACCCGCGAGGATCATCACCAGCCGATCGACGCCGATGCCGAGGCCGCCCGTCGGCGGGAGCCCGTGTTCGAGCGCGGTCAGGTAGTCCTCGTCGACCGGATGGGCCTCTTCGTCGCCCGCAGCGGAGAGCGCGCGCTGCGCGAGCAGCCGCTCGCGCTGGTCGTCCGGATCGTTGAGCTCCGAGAACGCATTGCCGACCTCCATCCCGCCGACGAAGGGCTCGAAGCGCTCCACGAAGCGGGGGTCCGCCGCACTCCGCTTCGCGAGCGGCGAGAGCTCGACCGGGTGGTCGGTGACGAAGGTGGGCTGGATCAGCTGCGGCTCGACGCGCGCGCTGAAGAGCTCGTCCACGAGGCGGCCCCAGGTCGGAGCCTCCCCCGGATCGATGCCGCGACTGCGGCAGGCCTCGCGCAGCGCCGGGAGCTCTGTGGTTTCGCGGATGTCGATGCCGCAGGCCTCGGCGATCGCGTCTCGCATCGCGACGCGGCGCCACGGCTTCGCGAAGTCGACGCGCTGGCCGGCGACCTCCGTTTCGCTCTGCCCGAGCGCGCGCTCCGCGACTTCGCGCAGCATCGCCTCGGTGAGCTCCATCATGTCGCGATAGTCGGCGTAGGCCTGGTAGCACTCCATCATCGTGAACTCGGGGTTGTGCTTGCGCGAGATCCCCTCGTTGCGGAAGTTGTGCCCGATCTCGTAGACGCGATCGAGACCGCCGGCGACCAGCCGCTTCAGGTAGAGCTCGTCCGAGATGCGCAGGTAGAGGCCCTGATCGTAGGCGTTGTGGTGCGTCGTGAAGGGGCGAGCGGCCGCGCCGCCGTAGAGCGGCTGCAGCACCGGCGTCTCGACCTCGAGGAAACCGCGCGCGTCGAGGAAACGCCGCATCGCAGTCGTCACGCGACTGCGCAGCAGCACCACGCGCCGCGCCTCGTCGTTCACGAGCAGATCGAGATAGCGCTGGCGGAAGCGCACCTCGATGTCCTGCAGCCCGTGCCACTTCTCGGGCAGCGGGCGCAACGCCTTCGCGAGCAGCTGGCACTCGCGCAGGTCGAGCGTGAGCTCGCCCGTCCGGGTGCGCCAGAGGGGACCCTCGACACGCACGAAGTCAGCCACGTCGAGCTGTTTGGCGAACTCGAAGAGCTCCGCCGGAAGCTCCTGCTTGCGCACCGAAACCTGCAGCCGGGCTCCGTCCTCCAGCAGGTCGAGGAAGAGCAGCTTGCCGAAGGAGCGCGACGCCATCACCCGCCCGCAGACGGCTGCGCGTGGCGAACTCTGCGCGAGCTCCTCAGCGGCGCTGGTCTCGTAGCGGGCGCGCAGCGCGGCGATCGACTCGCGCGGCCCCACGCGTGCGGGAAAGGGATCCGTACCGCCTGCGCGCAGCGCTGCGAGCCGCTCGCGCCGCGCGCTGCGTTCCTGTTCGCTCATGCGGGCTTCCCTTGGCTCTCGGAGCGCCAGATCAGCGCAGCGCGGATCAGCCGATCGAGATCGCCGTCGAGCACGGCGTCGACGTTGCCCAGCTCGAGCTCGGTCCGGTGATCCTTGACGCGCTGCTGCGGGTGCAGCGTGTAGGAGCGGATCTGGCTGCCGAAGTCGATCTTGCGCTGCAGTCCGCGCAGCTTATCCATCTCGGCCTCGCGCTCCTTGCGCGCGCGCTCGAAGAGGCGCGCGCGCAGCACTTTCATCGCGCTCGAGCGGTTCTTGTGCTGCGAGCGCTCGTTCTGGCACTGCACGACGGTGCCCGTCGGCAGGTGCGTGATACGCACGGCCGATTCGGTCTTGTTCACGTGCTGGCCGCCCTTGCCGCCGGCGCGAAAGGTGTCGATGCGCAGGTCCTTCTCGTCGATCTCGACCACGATCTCGTCGTCGAGCTCCGGCAGCACCGTGACGCTCGCGAAGGCAGTGTGCCGTCGCGCCTGCGCATCGAAGGGCGAGATGCGCACCAGTCGGTGCACGCCCTCCTCCGGCTTCAGGTAGCCGTGCGCACGCTCGCCGCTCACGACGAAGGTCGCGCTGCGGATGCCGGCCTCGTCGCCCTCCTGGCGATCGAGCAGCTCGCAGTGGAAGCCGCGGCGCTCGGCCCAGCGCAGGTACATGCGCAGCAGCATCTCGGCCCAGTCGGCGGCGTCGGTTCCGCCGGCTCCGGAGTTGATCGAGACGATCGCGTTGGCGGAGTCGTTCTCACCGGAGAGCAGCGTGCGCAGCTCCAGCTCGGCGAACTCTGCATCGACGTGTTCGAGGCGAGCCTCGGCCTCGGCGAAGGTCCCGTCGTCTCCGGCTTCGCTCGCGAGCTCGAGCAGCACCTCGGCGTCCGAGAGCCCGCCCTCGATCCGGCTCCAGCGCGAGAGCTCCGTCTCGAGCGAGGTCTTCTCGCGCAGGATGCGCTCGGCCAGCTCGCGGTCCTCCCAGAGGTCCGGTCGCTCGACTTCGCGCTCGAGTTCCTCGAGCCGACCGCGGCGCGCGGCGACGTCAAAGACGCCCCCGGAACTCGCCCAGGCGTCCGCGCAGGCGGCGCAGCTGCTCCATCAGCTGCCCCGGATCGCGCGCCGTTTCAGTGTTCGTCGCCATCGACTCCCGCACTCCCCTCGAGACCGGCTGCACGCGCGCGGCCCTGGCGCCCCGCGGCGAGCCCCGCGGCGGCCAACCCGAACCAGCACGCCCACGCGAACACATCCCCGCAGCGGGCGTAGAAGGAACCGCCGAGGGGCGCCCGCCGCAACGGCAGGTCGTGAACCAACAGATCGCGTTCGAAGATCCGCGTCTGCGCCACGACGTGCCCCCGCGCATCGATGAAAGCCGACACCCCGGTGTTCGCGGCCCGCGCGAGCCACAGCCGGTTCTCGGCTGCGCGCAGAGCCGTGATCGCGAGGAACTGGTAGGGCGCTCCAGTGCGGCCATACCAGGCGTCGTTGGTGATGCCGAGCAGGAGCTCCGCTCCCGCCTGCCCCGCGAAACGCCGAACGACGTCGGGAAACACCAGTTCATAGCAGATGGCCACGCCGAGCCGGACCGCCTGCGCCCCCTCGCCGAGGACCAGTGCCGTGGGTCCCGGCCCCGCCGAGACATCGAGCGACGCGATCCCGCGCGCAACCGCCGCCAGGAAGCGGCCGAAGAAATCGCGCAGCGGCACGTATTCGCCGAAGGGCACCAGATGCGACTTGTCGTAGCGCCCGAGGAAGCGACCCTGCGCGTCGATCAGGTGTGCGCTGTCGTAGAACGCCGCGACGCGCCCCTGCGCGTCGCGCTCGAGGCCGACCGCGCCGATCACCAGGGATACGCCGCTCTCGCGCGCGAGTGCGGACAGCCACGCCCCCGTCGCTTCTTCCGGCCCGGCGCCCCCCGGCACGGCCGACTCGGGCCAGACCACGAGCGAGGCGCCGGCCGCGGCCGCGCGCCTCGTCAGGTCGGCATAGATCTCGAGCGTCTGCAGGCCCCACTCGGGGCTCCACTTCGCAGCCTGCTCGATGTTCCCCTGCAGCACCGCGACGCGCAGCCGCGGCGCCTCCGGTCCCGGATCGGGCGCGCGCAGTGCGACGCCCAGCGCGAGCAGCCCCGCGACGCCGGCGAACGCGCTCCGCACCCCGCGCGGAATTTCGCGCCGCGCCGCGCGCGCGCGCAGCGCGGCGCCGGCCGCGACCGCGAAGAGCGCGCTCGCGAACGAGAGCCCGTAGACGCCGGTCAGTGACGCGAGCCCGAGCAGCGCCGGATTCTGGTGCTGCGCATAGCCGAGCGTCGCCCACGGAAAGCCGGTGAGCGCGAAGCCGCGCGCGTGCTCGAGCGCCGTCCAGAGCGCGGCGAGCTGCCAGGGACCCGCGCGACCGCGCGCGTCCAGCCACGCCGCGCCTGCGCCGAAGAGCGCCGTGAAGAACGCGACATAGCTCGCCAACGCAATCGGCGCGACGACGCCCGCCGCGACCGGCGCGTGGCCGTAGTCGACCGTGACGACGTAGATCCAGTGGAGCACGGCAGCGTGCGCGACGAGACCCGCGGCGAAGCCCTGCAGTGCGGCCCGCCGCGGGCCAGGGCCGCGCAGGCCCTCGACGAGCAGGCCCGGCACGACCCAGGCCAGCGCGAAGCCGAGATCGAGCACGCGCCCAGCGACCGGCTGCGGAAACGCGCAGAAGGTGCAGAGCGCGTACAGCGCGAGCCAGCCGCTGCGCGCGTGGCTTGCGCCGGCGCGCGCCGCGCTCATTCCCGCAGCTCGCCGAAGAGCCGGCGCTCGAGCGCGCGCATGCGGCGCGCCTCGGCCACGCGCACGTGATCGTGCCCGAGCAGGTGGAGCACGCCGTGGATCAGCAGGCGCAAGAGCTCGTCGTCGAGACGGCGGCCGCCGCGGCGCGCCTGGCGCGCCGCGGTCTCGGCACCGATCACGACGTCGCCGAGCAGCGGCCCGCGGAACCCGCGGCCTGCGCCTTCCAGCAGCGAGAACGCCAGCACGTCGGTGGGCCGCGGGCGGCCGCGGTAGCGCGCGTTCAGCTCGCCGATCTCGGCGTCCCCACACAGGTGCAGCGAGAGCTCCGATTCGCCCTGCCCGACCGCGAGCAGGAGTGCCTCCGCGCGACTCCGCAGCCGCCGGCGATCGAAACGCGGCAACCCGCGGCGCGCCGACAGGCGCAGCGGCGCGAAGCCCGCGCGCTCGCGTTCGCTCTCCAGCTCGCTGCGCGCGTCGGGGGCGCGCCTGCCGCGGGTAGAATGCCTGCGGCGGCCGCCCCTCATCCCTCGCGGCTGCCGTTCGAGAAGCGGTCGTAGGCGCGCACGATCGCCTGCACCAGCGGATGCCGCACGACATCGGCCTCGGTGAAGCGCTGGAAGCCGATACCCTCGACGTGCTTCAAGACTTCGAGCGCCTCGATCAACCCGCTGCGTTTGTCCGGGGGCAGGTCGATCTGGGTGATGTCGCCAGTGACGACGGCTTTCGAGTCGAAGCCGAGCCGGGTCAGGAACATCTTCATCTGCTCGCTGGTGGTGTTCTGGGCCTCGTCGAGGATCACGAAGGCGTCGTTCAGGGTGCGGCCGCGCATGAACGCGAGCGGCGCGACCTCGATCACGCCGCGCTCCATCAGCCGCGCCGTCTTCTCGAAGGGCAGCATGTCGTTCAGCGCGTCGTAGAGCGGGCGCAGGTAGGGATTCACCTTCTCGGCCATCGTCCCCGGCAGGAAGCCGAGGCGCTCGCCGGCCTCGACCGCCGGCCGTGTCAGCACGACCCGCGAGACCTCGTGCCGGTTCAGCGCCGCGATCGCCATCGCCATCGCGAGATAGGTCTTTCCCGTGCCCGCGGGGCCCACCGCGAGCACGAGATCGAGGTCGCGGATCGACTCGATGTAGCGCCGCTGACTGAGATTCTTCGCGACGATGCGCCGGCGCGAGCCGATCGCCGACAGCACGTCCTCGTAGACGTCCGAGAGCGGGACCTCGGGCGCCTCGCTGACCATGCGCACGGCCTGGCGCACGTCGCGCGGGTGCAGCGGGTTGCCCGCCCGCACCAGCGCGTAGAGCTCCTCGAGCACCTTCTTCGCGACGCCGACTTCGGCCGCGCCGCCGACCAGGCGCACCTCGTTCCCGCGCGCGCGTGCATCGATCCCGAGCTCGCGCTCGATCACGCGCAGCGTGCGGTCGCCGTCTCCGTAGAGCAGCGCCGCGGTCTGGTTGTCGTCGAAGACGAGCGTCTGGCGGGTCGCGGAATCGTTCGGGACCAGTCGACGAGCCCCTTGTTCGCTTGGCCTAGCGCGGCGAGTGTGCGGGAGCGAGCAACAGCATTTCACCGTCGCGAAGCGCGTAATAGTAGGGAGTGAGGTCGGCGCCCGCCAAGCTGCCGGCGGCGAAGCAGCCCCCCGCCAGGAGTTCCTCCAGGCGCTCCGGGTAGCGGCCCTGCGCGAGGCGACAGGCCTCCGCCGCGTGCCGCACGCGGCGCGCTTCGAAGCCGCTGCGCAGCCGCTCCTGCACGGACCAGTGCACGCCCCCGGCGCGCGGGCCCCGCTCGCTGCGCATGCGGCCCTCTGCGAAGCCGAGCGCGGCGAGCAGCAGCGCGATCGGCAGCCAGGTCGCACAGGCCTGGCGGAAGACGCCCGGCCCCGAGCTCCGGACCTCGGCCCAGGGCGCGCTGCGCGGGCGGCGCAGCGCGGTGGCCTCGATCAGGCCGCAGCGACACAGCTCCGCGAGCGCACGGGTGCCCTCGAAGCTCCCGAGTCGCGTGAGATCGATGGCGCGCTGCGCGCTGGTGCGACCGTCGATGCGCAGGAAGATGCGCTCCGCCGCGGTGTCCGCGGGCAGCTGCTGGCGCAGCGAGGCCAGGGTTCCCACGCTGCGGAAGACGACGTCGAGGCTCGGCACCCGCTCCGCGAAGCGCTGGGACTCGTCGAGCACGCGCAGCCCTTCCATCAGGATCTGCTCGGCCGCGAGCGACTCCCCGGTTTCGCCTCCGACAGCGATCTCCTGAGCCTGGAAGTGAAACTGCCCGCGGCTCCAGGCAAGCACCGAGAACACGCTCTCGCGCGTGAGCAGCGCACGCACCTCGGCGAGCTCCGCCGCCGCGGCGAGGCCGCCGGCGGAGCAGATGCCCTGGACGCTCTGCGCATTTTCGCGGCATTCGCGCAGCACCCGATGCGCTACTTCTTGCGTCAGCACCCCACAGCGGACGAGCCACTCGGCGTAGGCCGACTCCGGCTCGGCAGCAACCGGTTCCGCGCGCAGCACGGATCCCTGGCAGAACGAGATCCGAATCGACTCCCCGGGCCGGCTGAACTCGAGCACGCCGGTCTTCCGCTGCTGGCCGATCAGCTGGAAGATCTCGGGAATCCCGAAGTCCTCGAGGTTTCCGCGCAGCGAGACGGTCATGCGAGCTCGCTGCGCGCGAGCCGGGTCAAAGCACCCGCGAGCATCGCGAGGTAGGCGATGCCCGCGGCGGCGCTGAAGAGCCACAGGCTGAGCGGTGCGGCGAGACCCATCACGAACGGGTCCGCGACCGGCGCGCCTGCGAGCCCGGCCCAGACCGCTGCGAAGGCGACGCAAGCGAGCAGACCGCGCAGGGGAGTGCCGGCGAGCTGAGCGGCGCAACCCGGCAGCAACCACGACGCTGCCTTTGTGATGCGCCGCATGCGCCGCGCGCGCAGGCGCAGCTCGCCAATGCGCTCCGCCTGCAGCTCGCGCTGCGTCGCTTCGCCCGGATGGAACACCCGCAGGCACGGAGCGCAGATGTCGGCGCTGCGGCTCGCTTCGTCGCAGCGCGGGCAGACCCGGCGGCCGCAGTGCGCGCAGGCTCGAGAGGCACGAACCCGCGAGGCGAGCAGCATTCCGGCGACGCTGACCGCCGCGAAGAGCGCGCCGCAGGCACCGGCCTCGCGCCCGAGCGCCCCCGGCAACAGCCCCGCGCGCAGCTCCTGCGCGTAGGGCAAGCCGGCCTCGGACTCGAGCACTCGCTCCCAGAGCGCGCTCACCGGGAGGGGGAGGTCCACGGCGAATCCGACGCCGCGCTCGCCCTGCAGCCGCGTCAGCTCGGCCACCATGTCGGAGTCGAGCGCCTGGGCCCGAGCCAGCGCCAGGTTCAACTGTTCGACCTGGAACCCGCGGCCGTGAGCTTGCGCGAGGTTGTAGTACACGGGCGCCGAGTCCCCAGCCGCGAGCGCGCGCTCGTAGAGCGCGAGCGCGGAATCCAGCTGCCCGAGATCCAGACGCACGTTCGCGGCGTTATTCGCGAGGGCGGGGTCGATGCGACCGAGCCGCAGCAAGCGCTGGTAGCGCGCGTCGGCTTCGCCGAGGCGCCCGTGGCGCCGCGCGCGCGCAGCGAGCGCGCGCTCGGCGAGGGGATCCTGCGGCGCACTCGCCTCGAGCCGCTGGATGTCGTCGAGATGCGCCGAGCCCGCGACCACCGAGAGAGCGGCCGGCACGACCGGATCCTGGACCAGGATCGCGAGGGAGTCGCCCGCGAGGCGCGCGACCGGGAACGCGCCGAGCCAGATCGCGAGCAGTGCCGCTCCGACGGCCGTGCGCGCGCCACGCCCGCCGCTGGCACCCGCCGCGAGCGCGAGCGGGAGCGCCAGACCCAGACGACCCGCGCCCGCCAGCGCGGGCAGCAGCCAGAGCGCCGCCGCGAACGCGGCCCGCGCGACCGCGGGCAGTCGCACCGGAAGCAGGTCCCCGAGATCGTGGACCGCGTTTCGCGCCACGAACGCGCCGGCCGCGAAGAGCCCGAGCAGTCCGCCCCAGACGAGCGCACGTGACAGCGCGAGCGCCGCGGAGCCGCCGAGCCAGAGCGAGGCCTCGAGATGCCGGGGGGCGCGCCACAGCGCCTCCAGCGCGGCGGCGGCAGCCGCGAGCGGCGCGTCTCGCTGCAACCAGAGCGAGCGCGCCAGCTCCATGCGTGCGGCTGGGAGATTCGGGGCGAGCTGCACCGCGAGCCACGCGCGCTGGTCGGGGGGCGCCAGACCCGGCGCTGCGAGCAACGCCCGCGCCCCCGCGTCGTAGTCCGCCACTCCCAGGCGCAGGGCCTCGCGGCGGGTCGCGTCGACCCGCGCCTCGAGTGGCGTGGACTGGAACCAGGCCTGCTCGATCGCGCTCGGGGCGGGAGCCAGGGCCACGCCCCCTTCGTCCATTTCTGGAGCTGCGTCCTGGAGCGGGTCCGGGGGGACCAGCGCGACGTTCGGAGGGGCCAGGATCGCAGCCGTCCGGGCCGAGAAGGGCAGCTCCGCGAGAACCTCTCGAGAGGTCCCGACGAGCAGCGCGCACAGCGCAGCGAGCTTCGCGAGCGTCGCGTTTCGGAGCATGCCGCTGGGTCTATCGGCGGGCGCAGCTCCAGTCTGAACGGCGGTCGACAGTGGAACCCCCGCCGACTATGCTGCGCCGCCCGCTGTTGGAGCACCGCCCATGGCCAATCACAAGTCTGCCCGCAAACGAGCTCGCCAGTCCGAGAAGCGCCGGGTGCGCAACCGCCAGGTGCGCACGCGGCTGCGCAGCGCCGTCAAGCAGGCGCACACCGCGCTCGCGGACTCCGGCAAGGCCGGCGAGCTGGGCGCCGAGGTGCGCAATGCCGAGGTGTTGCTGCGGCGCGCCGCCAGCAAGGGATTGATCCCGAAGCAGCGCGCGAGCCGTCTGGTATCCCGCCTGGCCCGCCGCCAACACGCGTTGGCTGTGAAGTAGCGGGTCCCGGTCCGGGAACGGCCCGGTCCCACCCGCTCTCCGCTCGGCTTCGCCTCGCTGCGCGCCGAAGCGGCTTGCAAGACCCGCTAGAGCAGTCCGATCACGAGGCGCTCGAGCGCGAGGTCGGGCGCGAGGGCGCCCTCGCCCTTCAGCGCGCGGTCTGTCTGGTGAATCGCCCGCATCGCTGCCTGCAGCCGCGCGGGCGAATAGCGCCGCGCCTGTCCCTCGAGCTTCCGCTGCAGGAACGCAGGCCCCCCGAACTCGCCGCCGCTGCGGATCCGAAGCAGGCGCCGGAAGTGCGACGCGAGCGCGCCGAGCAGCTGCTGCGGCACCGCGCCCGTGCGCAGCAGCTTCGCGATCAGCTCGAGCGCGGCGCTTGCGTCGCCGCCGGCGATCGCGTCGGTCAGATCCCAGACCGGCTCTTCCGCGACGTCCGCGCTTCCGACCGCAATGTGCTCGCGCGCGATGCGCTGCCCAGGTCCCGCGAGCAACGAGGCCTTCGCGATCTCCTGGCGCAGCAGCAGGAGCTCCGGACCGATCCGGTCGGCGAGCAGCTCTGCGGCCGCGGCGTCGAGCGCGACGGACTGCCGCGCGGCCTCGCGGCGGAGGAAGGCCAGCAGCTCGGGCCGCCGCTCCGGCGCCTTACACGCGACGATCCCGTCCTCCCCCACGGCCTTGACCCAGCGCGCGCGCCGGTCGAGCTGCGACGCCGCGATCGCGAGCACGCAAGTCGCCTTCGCCTGCGCGCGCAGCTCGGTGATGCAATCGGCCAGCGCGTCGAGGAACCCTGCGGGTCCCGGGCCGGGAGCGGCCCGGCCCACCCGCTCTCCGCTCGGCTTCGCCTCGCTGCGCGCCGAGCCTTGCGGGTCCCGGTCCGGGAGCGGCCCGGTCCCACCCGCTCTCCGCTCGGCTTCGCCTCGCTGCGCGCCGAAACGGCTTGCGGACCTTGCAGGACTTGCGGGTCCCGGGCCGGGAGCGGCCCGGCCGCGTCCGGCTCTCCCGGCTTCGGGATCGCGCAGGATCACGAGCCGCCGCTCTGCAAACATCGGCAGCGCGCGCACGGCGTCGAGCAGATCGGAGGCGCTCGCGCTCGCGCCGTCGAGGCGATCGAGATTGAAATCGGGCGACCCGCCCGCGAGCACCTTCTCTCGCAACAGCGCGAGCGCGTCGTCGCGCAGCAGCACCTCGGGGCCGGCGAGCAGGTAGACCGCACGCGGGGCCGCGCGCTCGAGCGCGGCCGCGAGCTCTTCTTGGTTCACGCCGCCGGCTCGGCCTGCGGCATCCCCGCAGGCGTCGAGAGCGCTTCGTAGAGCGCGTCGAAGCAGCGCTCCGCGAGCAGCGTCGCGAGCCGGCGCAACAGCTCCTCGCGATTCTTGCGCAACACCTCGACGTCGGGGCTCGCGAGATAGCGATCCGATTCGAACACTGCGATCGGCTCCGGGAGCCGCGGACGCCCATCCCGCGCGAGCAGCTGCAGGCGCAGGCTCAGCGTGACGCGGTATTCGAGCACGAGCAGCACGGACGAGACGGAGGTCTGCTCGGTGCGGAGCGGCTGCACCTCGCCCGTGAGCAGGAGATCCGCACCACTCGCGACGACGCGCGGGCCGCCGCGCCGCAGTGCCTCGCGGCGCAGGGCCTCGGCAACGACGAGCTCGAGGCCCGGCTCGTTCGACTCGTTGGAGGGCGTGCGGATCGCGAGCGTCTGGATGCCCGGGAGCTGGCTCTCGTAGCGAACGAAGCCGTAGCCGCAGGCACTGGAGCTGAGCAGGAGCGCGACGACGACGGTCAACCCGCGCACGCGGAGCTGTATACCACCCGGAGCAGGGCCCTGCCCCCGACTGCCCGGCCCCTTGCTACGCGATTTCGCGCCGGATCGAGAAGGCTCTGGGCGCGCGCGGGTCCTTCCCCAGATCCTGGCTCAACGCATCCCCCGGCTGCGAGCGACCCGCTGCAACTCCTCGATCAGGAAGTCGCGGTGCTTGCGCAGCTGCAGCGGGACGCGCTGCTCGAAGAGCTTGCGGCCCTCGGCGAGCTCCTCGGCCATGGCGGAGGCGACCTCGCCCGCAGCGATGGCAGCGGCGAACTTTTCAGGGTTGTAGAGCACGATGTCCGAGACCACGATGCGCGCGAGGCGTTCCGCCTTCGCGAGGTTCGGATCGACCTCCGCGACCGCCGGGCGCGCGGCTGGCAGCGCGGTCGCCGGCGGCGCGGCGGCAGTCGGACGCAGCGCCGGCATCGGCGCTGCAGCCGCGGCAGCGCGGCGCGGCGCAGCCCTCTCGGCAGGAGCCGGCCTGGGCGGCAGCACGCCAAGGCGCGCGAGCAGCGGCGCGAGCGCGCCCGGGAGCTCTCCCGGCTCGACGTAGGCGTCCGCGCCGAATCCCTCGCTCGGCGGCCGGCTGTGGCGCCCCTGATCCCGGGCCGCAGCGACCAGAATCACGTGGGTCTGGCGCAGGCTCTGGTTGCGCTTCACGAGTTCACAGACCTGGAAGCCGAACATTTTCGGCAGTGCCGCGTCGAGCACGACCGCGACCGGCGCATGGCGCTGGATCGCGAGGATCGCCTCGACGCCGTCGTGGACGACCATCGGCTGCAGGCCCAGCCCGCCCAGCGCCGCAGCATTGCGCTTCGCGAGATCCGGGTCCGGATCCGCAACCAGCACCAGCGGTCCGGCGGGCACGGGCGGGGCCAGCACGGGCGGCGGCGCGGGCTCGGCCGGCGGCGCAGCGGGCAGCGCGACACGGAATGCCGCCTGACAGCGCACGCAGCGCAATCGCGCGCCCTCGGCGCTGAGCTTCGCGCGCTCGATCCGATAGCGCGCGTGACAGCGCGGACACTCGGTGATCAGGCTCCCGGAATCCGTCTTGTCTGCCGTCATCGGTGACTCCATCGAACGCCAGGGGAGGCGTTATCTCTAGCCTTGTGGTCCCGGTCCGGGCACAGCCCGGACCCCCCCACGTAGCGAAGCTGCGCCTCGCTGCGCGCCGGGCCTTGCGGGTCCCGGTCCGGGAGCGACCCGCTCGGGCTCGTGCGGGTAATCTGCCGCTGAAAGGCGGAGGCGCTCCATGCGCAGTGCGGATGCATGCGGCGAGATCCTGCGTCCCCGAGCGCGCGCGAGTCCTCGGCGATCCTGATGCGCGGCATCGTTGGCGTCTGTTTCCTCTGACCGGGTGGGCAGTTGCCTTATCGGCGTGCAGTCTGGCTGCTTGAGGAGGCCTGCGCGCGCACCAGCACTGCGCGCTCGAGCGCGACGCAGGCCTGGTTCACGATGATTTCGAGCGGGGTCAGGTCCGCCGGCGGGCCGCCTTCGGGCAGCCGATCCCCGTAGAGCAGCGCGAGGACCTCCCCCCCGCTCTCGATTGGCGCGAGATAGGCATGATCCGGCAGCTCGGTGCCGAGCTGGCGCGCGAGTGCACGGTCTCCGTCGTTCTGCGGGGGCGCAAGGGTCGGGCGCCGTGCCTGGATCGCGCGCTGAAACCAGGCACAGCTCGCGACCTCGAGCTCGATCTGCCGCAGGCGCGCGTCGTCCGGCCCTCCGCAGCGCTCGAGCCCGCGGCCCGCGACGCCCCGGGCGCGGCCTTCGCGGACTGCGAAGAGCGCGACCCGCGAGAAATGCAGCGACGAGAACTCGAGCAGCCGCGAGAACAGCTCGCTCGGAGTCACGGCCTCGCGCAGGCGCTGGCTCGCGTCGCGCAGGCGCTGGAGCGAGCCCGGCACGCCGCTGGCCTCCGCGCGCGGGCCGCGCTGGGCGCTGCGCGGCGCGGGATGCGACCACGGCAGCAGGGTCTGGATCAGCCGGGCGGCCGCCTCTGCGTGGACGGCGCCGCGCGCGAGCTGCGCGGTCGACGGCCGCAGCGCAAAGGCCCGGACCCGCTCGGCGAGCGCGCTCTGTTGCAGGATCGGCAGCGACGCCTCGTCGCAGATCATCACGATCGGCATGCGCGCGGCCAGCGCGGACAGCCGCTGCGCGAGCTGTACGGGGGCCAGTCCCAGAGCGCCGCCGGCCGGCAGCGCCGCGAGCAGCACGACGGGCAGCTCGCCGCGGCCGAGGTAGTAGCGGACGCGTGCGACCGCGGCGTCGCTGGATTGGAACACGTGCACACGCGAGAAGTGCCCCGAGAGCGTCTGCTTGGCCCACTCGAGCACGAGCAGCTCGGAGTCGAGGATCACGAGCGGCGCGGCGGCGCCCGTTGCGGACGCCTCGGCACGAGGTCCGCTCCGATCGGACCGAATCGCGGGGACCGCAGCCAGTGCTTCCGCCGGCTGCTGCGTGTCGCCGCTGAACCACGGGCCCTCGCAGTCCGCGCCTTCCGGCGACTCAGCGGCCGCGGCCAGCGCGTCGCCCTCGCTGCGCGTCGCTTCCATCGCGAGGTACTGGGTCGAGAGCCCCTGCGCGGCACACAGCTCGGCTTCGGGCGGCTCGAGCTCGGCTCCGACTTCGAAGCTGAACTCGCCGCAGCGCCAGCTGAACATCCGGAGCGCCGAGCTCTCCGCGTGCTCGCGCCGGATCGCTTCGATCCGCTCTCGATCGAAGCCCGAGCTCGCGCAGAGCGCGTCCGCGAATCCGAGGCCCTCCGCTTCGGCCCGCGCCGCGGCGGCGGCGAGCTCGGCTTCGCTCGCGTGGCCGCCGGCAGCGAGCAGCGAGTGCAGGTCCTCGGGCGCACCCTTCACGAGCGCCGCGCAGACGAGGCCGTCGCGCAGCGCGATGCGGCCGTCGCCGCCATCGCTGCGCAGGCGCAGCACTCCGGATTTCCGAGACAGGCTCACGATCTGGAGGATGTCCGCCAGGCCCAGATCTTCGAGGCTGCCGACGAGGCTCATCGGTCCGCTTCCCCACTGCGCCTCGCGCCCGCTGTGCGGACGGATCCCCGCTGGCGGACCGCCTGCGCGGCAGCCCACTCCGGAGAGCGCGAGAGTCCAGAGGGAAGTCGGGTCGGCGCGGGCTCTACTTGACGGCCGCTGCGCTGCCAGCCGGCGCAGGGGCGGCCCGCGGCATGCCGCGCTCGAACTCGAGCGCGTCTCCGAGCGGCCGCAGCGGCAGCCGGATCGGGAGCGGCCGCGCGAGGTCGCGCGGCCGGACGTTGCGCAGCGCCTCGTGCACCGAGCGCTCGAGCACGCAGGGCACCAACAGATCGAGGCACAGCTCCGCCTCGCGCGACTGCAGCGCGCGCGCGGCGCCAGTGAGCGCGATCTCGACCCGGAGCCGCAGCGACCCGGCGACCTCCGGCAACTCCAGCGCGGCACTGCGGACGCGCAGGTCGAGCGCGCGTTCGACGGCGGCCTCGACCCATTCGCGCGCGGCCTGCTCGTCGAAGCGCGCGCGCGGGCCCGCCCCGAGGCCGACGATGCGCGCCGCGCGCAGGCCGCGCGCACCGGCGATCAGCACGGCCTCTCCGGGCGCCCCGCCCATCCGGCCGGAGGCCATCAGCTGCGACAGCTGGCCGCAGAGCCGCCAGTCGACGCGGCCGGCCACGCCCCGCGGCGGCGCGCGGTCCTCGAAGAGCGCGAGCAGCAGCACTTCGGCCGGCACCTGCTCGACCGGGCGCGTCAGGACCTGCACCGACAGCGCCGCCGTCACGAGGCCTCCGGCGCCGGCCGCGCCCCGCGCGCGACCGCGTCGAGAATCCCATTCACGAAGGCCGGAGAGCCGTCCCCGCCGTAGCGCTTTGCGAGCTCGACGGCCTCGTCCAGCACCACCTCGATCGGCACATCGCCGTGCAGCAGCTCGAAGGCCGCAATCCGCAGCACGTTGCGGTCGACCGCGGCCATGCGCTCGATGCGCCAGTTCTGCGCGTGCGCCGCGATCTGCGCGTCGAGCTCGCGGAGCCGCTCGGAAACTCCGCTCACGAGCTGCACCGCGAACGCGCGCGCGCTCTCCGGGAGCTCGAAGTGTTGCGCGACCTGATCGAAGGACTCCTGCGCACCGCCCGGTTGGTCGGGCCGCAGCGCGCGAGACAGATCCGCCGCATACAGCACCTGCAGTGCCGCCTCGCGCGACCGGCGCCGCGCCGCACCCGCGCTCACGGCGCGTCCTCCGGCGCGCGCTCCGCGCTGCGCAGCAGACGCGCCATCTCGATCGCAACCTGCGCTGCCTCGGCGCCCTTGTTCCCGTCCGAGCCGCCTGCGCGCGCGAGCGCCTGCGCGACATCATCGGTGGTCAAGACGCCGAAGGCCACCGGGACATCCGTCTCGCGGATCACCTCGCGCACGCCGTCCGTGACCCCACGGCAGACGTACTCGAAGTGCGGAGTGCCGCCGCGGATCACGCAGCCGAGCGCGGCGAGTGCGTCGTAACGCCCGCTGCGCGCGAGCGCTCGCGCGGCCTGCGGCAGCTCGAAGGCTCCGGGCACCCAGGCGACGTGGATGTCGGCAGGCGCGGCGCCGCAGGCGCGGAGCCGCTCGACGCAGCCCTCGACCAGGCGCACCGTGATCAGGTGATTGAAGCGCGCCGCGACGACGCCGAAGCGCAGCCCACGCGCGTCGTCGGAGCTCGGATAGGTCTTCATCGGCGAGTCTGCGCGCGCGCGACGAAGCACAGATCGCCGCCGACGCGCCGCAGGGAGTGCGCGGCGAATTGCGGCGCCTGCGCCAGCCGCCGCAGCCCGAGCGCCGCGATCGCGGGCAAGGCGTCCGCGCCGAGCAGACGCGGCGACGCGAACCAGTGCAGCTCGTCGACGAGCCCGGCCGAGAGCAGCGCCGCCGCGAGGCCGCCACCGCCTTCGACGAGCAGCTCGCAGACCCCCACGCGCGCAAGCGCCGGCAGCGCGCGCGAGAGGTCTGCGTGCCCGCCGCGCGACGCGACGGCGACGAGCTCGACGCCACAGGCCTCGAGCGCTCGGCGCCGCCGCAGCGGGGCCGCCCGCGTGCAGACCGCGATGCGCCTAGCACCATCCTCGCGCCAGATCCGCGCGCTGCGCGGCACGCGCAGCTGCGAGTCGAAGAGCACGCGCGCCGGCCGTGCCACGACGCGCCCCGCGCGCCGCGCATCGAGTTCCGGATCGTCCGCGCGCGCGGTCGCCGAGCCGACCGCGATCGCGTCGACCCGCGCGCGCAAGCGGTGCACGGCCTCGCGCGCCGCGGGACCCGTGATCCAGCGCGACTCTCCCGCGGCAGTCGCGATGCGCCCATCCAGGCTCGCCGCGAGCTTCAGCACCACGAAGGGGCGGCCGCGCTCCTCGACCGAGAGAAAGCCCCGGTGCTGCTCGCGGCACTCCGCCTCGAGCAGGCCGACCTCGACGCGAACCCCCGCGCGCCGCAGCCGCGAGAGCCCGCGGCCGCGGACCGCCGGATTCGGATCCGGGTGCCCCGCGTAGACGCGCGCGAGCCCGACCTCGATCACGCGGTCTGCGCAGGGCGGCGTGCGGCCGTGGTGGGAGCAGGGTTCGAGCGTGACCGCGAGCGAAGCCGCGCGCACACGCTCCGGACCGAAGCGACGCAGCGCGCGCTCGATCGCGACGCGCTCGGCGTGGGGGCCGCCGGGTGGCTGGGTAAAGCCGCGGCCGAGCACCTGTGCGCCGCGAAAGACGACGGCGCCGACCGGCGGGTTCGGTGCGCTGCGCCCACTGGCCCGGCGCGCCTCGGCGAGTGCCAGCCGCATCGCGCGCTCCGGCGTCATCGCCCACCGGGTGGCGCGCCGCGCGCTCCCAGCGCTGCGAAAAAGGCCTCGTAATCCTCGGCGTCCTGAAAATTCGAGAACACGGAGGCGAAGCGCGCCGCCGCGAGCGGATCCAGCGCGACGAGTTCGTCCAGCGTGCGCTCGCCGAGCAGGTGGCTCGTGACCTCCTTCTGGCCGAGCTCCTGCGCGAAGCGCTCGACGCGGTCCACCAGGCGCTCGAGCGCGTCGGCCGAGACCGGCCGCTTCTCGCAGGCCTTCTGCACCGCCGTGATCAGCTTCGAGCGCAGGAATTCCTCGCGGCGCTCGTCGCGCTTCACGACCTTGGGCACGACCTCTTCGACGCGCTCGCGGGTCGTGAAGCGCCCCCCGCACTCGTCGCACTCGCGACGCCGGCGGATTTCCGCGCCGTCGCGGGCCAGGCGCGAATCGATCACGCGGTTCGCGAGATCGGAGCAGAAGGGACACTTCATGCGAAATCCGCTGCGCCTGGACTAACGCCTGTCCGGCGCGTCGTCCCAGTGCGACGGGTAGAGCGGGAAGCGCCGGCACAGGGCCTCGACCTCGGAACGCACGGCGCCCTGACCCCGGCGGTCATCCGGATGCGCGAGCGCGCGCGCGATCAGCGCCGCGATCTCGGCCATTTCCGGCTCGCGCATACCGCGCGTGGTGACGGCGGGCGTCCCGATCCGGACGCCGGAGGTGACAGTGGGCTTGCGCGGATCGAAGGGCACCATGTTCTTGTTCGCGGTGATGCCCGCGCATTCGAGCGAGATCTGCGCGGCCTTGCCCGTGAGGTCGCTGCCGACGAGTGAGAGCAGGAAGAGATGCGTATCCGTTCCCCCGGAGACGATCTTGAAGCCGGCCACTGCCAGGGCCGCGGCGAGAGCGCGAGCGTTCGCGAGGACCTGGCGCTGATAGTCGCGGAAAGCGGGCTGGGAGGCCTCGAGCAGCGCCGCCGCCTTGGCCGCGATCACGTGCATCAGCGGGCCGCCCTGGCTGCCCGGGAAGATCGCGCTGTCGATCTTTCTGGCCCACGGCTCGTCGCACAGGATCATGCCGCCGCGCGGACCGCGCAGCGTCTTGTGCGTGGTGGTGGTCACGATCTGGGCCACGCCGATTGGAGTCGGGTGCAGGCCGGCAGCGACGATTCCCGCGATGTGCGCCATGTCTGCGAAGAGCACGGCCCCGACCTCGTCGGCAATCGCGCGGAAGGCCGCGAAATCGAGCGTGCGCGAGTAGGCCGTCGTGCCGCACTGGATCATGCGCGGGCGATGCTCGCGCGCGAGGCGCCGCAGCTCGTCGTAGTCGATCTGCTCGGTGTCGTGGCGCACGCCGTAGGGAACGATCCGGTACAGCTTGCCCGAGAAGTTCACGGGGCTGCCGTGGGTCAGGTGCCCGCCGTGGTCGAGGTTCATCGCGAGCACGGTATCGCCGATCTCGCAGACGGCCGTGTAGACGGCGGCATTCGCCTGGGAGCCCGAATGCGGCTGCACGTTCACGTGCGCCGCGCCGAAGAGCGTCTTCGCGCGCAGGATCGCGAGATTCTCGACCTCGTCCACGACCTCACAGCCGCCGTAGTAACGCCGGCCCGGATAACCCTCGGCGTACTTGTTCGTGAGCACCGAAGCCGCGGCCTCGAGCACCGCTTCCGAGACGAAGTTCTCGGAAGCGATCAGCTCGAGACCCAGCGCCTGCCGCCGCGCCTCGGCGCGGATCAGCCGGTAGAGCTGCGGATCGCTGCTCGCGAGTGCGAGATCCCCGCCGCTGCGCCCCGCGGCCGAGAGCTCGTCGATCTTCTCGACGCGCCGCTGGTGCCGCCCGCCCTCGAAGGGCGTGTCGAGCCAGGTCGTCACGAGCTTCCAGGCGAGCGCAGGGTCGAGCCCATCCGCGGAGAGCGCGAGCACATTCGAATCGTTGTGGCGGCGCGCCATCTCGGCGGCCTTCTCGTCGTGCACCAGCGCCGCGCGCACGCGCGGGAAGCGATTCGCGACGTAGGAGACGCCGAGGCCCGAGCCGCAGATCACGATCGCGCGCTCGGCCCGACCCTCGGACACCGCGCGCGCCGCCGGCGCGGCGAAGTCCGGGTAGTCGACGGAGGTGTCGCCGCGCGTGCCGATGTCCTCGACTTCGCGCCCCGAAGCCTCGAGGCGCGCGCAGAGTTCGGCCTTGAGTGCGGTCCCGCGGTGGTCGCTCGCCAGGATGATGGGGGGGGCCATCGCTGTTCCTCTCCGCTACTCCATTGCGCTAGCGGCGCGCGAGCACCAGCGCCGCATTCGTGCCGCCGAATCCGAACGAATTCGTGAGCGCGATCCGGGCCTCGCGCTCGCGCGCCTTGTTCGAGACGTGGTCGAGCGCGCAGTCGGGATCCGGGTCGTCGAGGTTGATCGTCGGGGGGAGGATGCCGGTCTCGAGCGCGAGAATGCAGAACAGTGCTTCGAGCGCTCCCGCGGCGCCGAGCAGGTGCCCCGTCATCGATTTCGTCGCGGAGACGGCGACGCGTTCGGCGTCGGCCCCGAAGACCGCGCGGATCGCGCGCGCCTCGGAGACGTCGCCGAGGGGTGTACTCGTCGCGTGGGCGTTCAGGTAGTCCACATCCCGCGTCGTGATGCCTGCGTCCTCGAGCACGAGCCTCATGCAGCGCTGGGCGCCCTCGGCGTTCTCCGTCGGCGACGCGACGTGCATCGCGTCGGCGGTCGCCGCATAGCCCAACAGCTCGGCGCGAACGCGTGCACCGCGCGCGCGCGCGTGCTCTTCGGCCTCGAGCACGAGCACCGCGGCGCCCTCGCCGATCACGAAGCCGTCGCGGCCGCGGTCGAAGGGACGGCTCGCCTTCTCTGGAGCGTCGTTGCGCGTCGAGAGCGCGCGCATCGCCGCGAAGGCGGCGACGCCCACCGTGGTGATCGCGGCCTCGGTCCCGCCGGCGAGCATCACGTCCGCGTCTCCGCGCTCGATCAGGCGCATCGATTCGCCGATGCCCTGCGCGCCCGAAGCACAGGCCGCGACGTGACACAGATTGGGCCCGCGCAGGCCGTGCCGGATCGCGACATAGCCGCTCGACATGTTGCAGATCGCCATCGGGATCGTAAAGGGCGAGACACGACGCGGCCCGCGCTTGCTGATCTCGTCGTGCGCGATCTGGAGCGTCTTGAGCCCGCC
>CAYTJA010000368.1:0-39821 GCA_964437835.1 uncultured Spirochaetales bacterium | reverse complement strand
CTGGGCGCGCTGTGGGTGGGCATGAACCTATATCGCGAGGGCATGGAAAACGCCTACGGAGGCATCTTCGCGTCGTCGGATTCCGCGCCCGCGGTGGTCCGGGAGGGCTCCGTGCCCGAGGCCCGCAGCGCTGCGCCCATCACGCAGCGGGTGCGGGATCGCGTGACGGCGGACCTGGAGGCCGCAGCCCGGCGCCATGCAGGGGACGTCGACTAGCGAATCCGATGTCGTGTCTCGGCGCGATTCACGCTGCAGGCCGGCTCGCCTATCGACGTCTCAGCCCGGCCTGCGCAGCTCGGCGCCGAGCCAGCGCGCGCCCGCGAGCAAGGCCGCCATCAGCACGGCGGTGCCGGCGTAGAGCGGGAGCGCGCCGAAGCGGCCGTAGATCCAGCCCGAGAGCAATGCCGTGGCCGCGGCGGTCGCGAGGCCGAGCGCGCCGAGCAGACCCTGCCCCGACGCGATCTGATCGGGCGGGCTCGCGCGCGCGATCGCGAGCTGATTCGCGGGCATCGTGAATGCATCGGCGACCGAGTGCAGCGCGACCACGAGCGCGAGCAGCCAGAGCGCTTCGAGCGCGCCATAGGCCGCCATGCAGGCGATCGCGCCACCGATGCTCGCTTGCAGCACGCGCAGTGGGCCGATGCGCTGAGCGAGACGCCCTGCAAAGGGTGGGATGACCAGCATCGGAGCGCTGAACAGCGAGAGTGTCGCGCCGATGAAGAGCTGGCTCGCGCCGCGGTCGGCCAGCAGGATCGCCCAGGTGGCCTCGAAGACTCCGACGGTCAGGTAGAACGCGAGCGCGGCCAACAGGCTCGCGCGCACCGCGCGCCGCGCGAGCAGGCCGCGCAGGATCCGCCGCTGCTGCGTCGCGGCGATGACCGGAAGCTCTGCGACGAACACCGTGGGTCCGATTCCGATCAGCAGCGCGGCGAGAGCGACGAAAGGTGCGCGCAGCCCGGCGAGCTGATCGAGCGCCGACGCGAGCACGGGGCCGAGCAGGAATCCGCCCAGCTCGAAGACGTTCATGAGTCCGAGCGCCTCGCCGGCGCGCGCGGGGTCGCGCGTCACGGCGATGCGCCGCACGGCCGGTGAGACGCAGCCCGAGCCGAGGCCTAGCAATACTCGCGCGCCGACGAAGCCGGCGAGCGTGTCGGCCGCGATCATTCCGAGCAGCCCGAGCAGAGCGATCCCGACGCCCGCGACGAGCAGCCTGCGCAGGTGGCCGCGATCGGCAAAGCGCGACAGGAAGGCCTGTGCGACGAAGCCGGCCGCGAAGCCCGCGCCGCCGATCACGCCGACGGCCCAGTCGTCGAAGCCGAAGCGCGCGCGGATCTCCGCGAGCAGCGCGAAGATCGAGCCGTAGCCGAGCGAGAGCACTCCGACGAGCGCGAAGAGGCCGAGCGGGTTCTGTCTCACGCGAGGCCGATCAGCTCTTTGCTTCCGCCTTGCGGTAGTGCTCGCGCACCTTGCCGAAGTCCCAGCTGCGCACGTGCTCGAGCGGCACTCGCAGCATCACGCGGTCGCCGCGCTCGAGGCGCGCCTCGCGGCTCGGCTTGAAGTAGCCCGGCAGCTCCTGCGTGCCGCTGCCGATGCGCTCGTGCTTGCGCTCGGTTGCGGCCTGCACGCGCGCGATCTCCTCCGGATCCGTGACCTGCAGCGCGCGCCCCTCGATCATCACGCCGCGCAGCGCGAAGTAGGTCTCTCCGGCCTCGACCAGGCAGCAGACCCGGTCGTCGCGCTGGATGTTCTCGAGCTTGAAGCTCCGCTGCTGGATGTTGAAGTAGACCGCGCCGTCCAGATACGTGAACCAGAGCGCGTGCATCACCGGCGAACCGCTGCGTTTCGTGGTCGCCAGGATCAGGGTGCGCTGGTTCTCGAGGAACTCGCGCACCTCGTCGGGATTCAACGCTGTCGCCATGTCGGATCGACCTCCGTGCGGAGCTGCGGGGACCTCACTCGGGCGGGCGCCAGGCCGGGCCGTCGGGCAGGCTGCCATCCAGGTCGCGAAAGCCGTAGGCGGAGGCGAGGTCGCGCGATGTGAGCGCGCGCCCCGTAAAGCGCAGCACCTTCGGGTCGCTGGCCAGCGCCACGACCGCGCGACCGGTGAAGCGCAGCGATTCGGCGCGCGAGAGATCGAAGCCCGGGATGCGGAGCACGCGCTCCGTCTTCACCAGATGCGGCCAGAGCGAAACGATCGCGACCCCTTTGCGGGCGAGGGCGGGAGCGCAGTCCACCGCGATGCGATCCAGCGCGGCCTTGCCCACGCCATACACCACGTGGTGGAAGTAATGCACGGCGCCCGCCGAGCTGATGTTCGCGATCAGCCCGTGCCCCTGCGGCACCATCATTCGCGCGGCGAAGTGGGTCGCGACGTAGGCGGAGCGGGTGCCGACGTCCAGCATGTCGTCCCACCAGGAAATCGGAGTCTCGTAGAAGGGAAGCCGCGGATCCAGCTTTTCGGAGACGCGGAACGCGTTGTTCACGAGCACGTCGAGCTGGCCCGCCTCGGCGGTCACACGCTCGAAGAGCGCCGCGGTCTGTTCGTCGTCGGCGTGGTCGCAGGCCACCGGAATACAGCGGCCACCGAGCTCCTTGACCTCCTCCACGGTCGCCTCGAGGCTGCCGGGGAGCGCTGCCCCGCCCTCGCGGAGCGTGCGGCCCGTCGCAAAGACCAGCGCGCCGGCGGCCGCCAGCTCCAGGGCGCAGCCCTTGCCGATGCCTCGGCTGGCGCCCGTCACGATCGCGACCGCCCCACGCAGGGGGGATTGCGGGTCCGACACAGCCGTCTCTCCCATTTTTCCTTTCATTCCCTGGTGCGAGCCGAAGGTATACTCGATTCTATACCAGCACTCGGAGGGCAGCTCGATGAAACTCGAAGACATGATCCTGGTCAGCGTCGACGATCACGTCGTGGAGCCCGCAGACATGTGGCAGGGCCAGCTGCCCGAGAAGTGGAAGTCCGAGGCGCCGCGCTTCGTGCACAAGCCGGACGGCACGGACGTCTGGGTCTTCCGGGGCCAGCAGATCCCTAACATCGGCGTCAACGCCGTGGCCGGCCGGCCGCCCGAGGAATACGGGATGGAGCCCACGGCCCAGTCCCAGCTCCGGGAAGGCTGCTTCGACATCGGCGCCCGCATCGGCGACATGAACGTGAACGGCGTGCTGGCATCGCTCTGCTTCCCCTCCGTGCCGGGCTTCTGCGGCGAGCTCTTCGCGCAGCAGCAGGACAAAGATCTCGCGCGCGCGATGATCCAGGCCTACAACGACTGGCACATCGACCGCTGGTGCGGCGCGTTTCCGGGCCGCTTCATCCCGCTCGCGATTCCGATGCTGTGGGATCCGAAGCTGCTGGCCGACGAAGTGCGCCGCGTGGCCCGCAAGGGCTGCCATGCGATCACCTTCTCCGACACTCCTACGGCCAAGGGCCATCCGAGCCTGCACAGCCCCCACTGGGATCCCTTCTGGAAGGCCTGCTGCGACGAGGGCACCGTGGTCTGCATGCACATCGGCTCGGGAGCTGGGATGTCCTTCTCCGAGCCCGATGCACCGGCCGAGATCATCATCGCCTCGACGCCGATCAGCCTGTTCCACTGCGCGCTGAACCTGGTGTTCTCGAAGGCGCTCGTGAAGTTCCCGCAGCTGCGGATCGCGCTCTCCGAGGGCGGCATCGGCTGGATCCCGTACTTCCTCGAGCGCATCGACTACACCTATCAGCACCACCGCCACTGGACGCACCAGGACTTCGGCAAGGAGCTTCCGAGCGACGTATTCCGGAGGCACATCATCAGCTGCTTCATCGACGACGCCGTGGGCGTCGCCAATCGGGAGCGGATCGGCGTCGAGACCATGACCTGGGAGTGCGACTACCCGCACTCGGACTCCACCTGGCCCCGCTCCCCCGAGATCCTGAGGGAGTCGCTCGCGGGCGTGCCCGACGCCGAGATCGACCTGATCACGCACCAGAACGCGATGCGTCATTTCCGTTTCGATCCCTTCGCGCTGCGGCCGCGCGCCAAGTGCACGGTGGGCGCGCTGCGCTCCGAGGCCACCGGGGTGGATCTCTCGCTGAAGCGCGGGAGCGGCGGCAAGCCGCCCTCGGCCTACGAGCATGGCTACGTCACGATCGGCGATCTCAAGAACCAGATCGCGTCGGCCTTTGCGACGCCCTTCGAGGCCAGCGGCAAGGCCCTCTCGCTGCAGGAGGCCGCGGCGCGGGCCGAGCGCTGGGGCAGGAACGAGCGGGGGAATCAGCCGAGCTGATCCGCCAGCCTCGCGCGCTGGTAGAGCGCGTCGCCGAGGTACTGCTGGTTGTGCCGCTGGCGCTTGAAGTAGAGATGGACGTCGGATTCCCAGGTGAAGCCGATGCCGCCGTGGAGCTGCACCGAGCGCGCCGAGCAGAAGGCCGCCGCATCCGAGGCCGCGGCCTTCGCCATGCGCGCCGCGCGCTCGGCCCGCTCGGGCTCGTGGTCGAGCGCACACGCGGCCGCGTAGAGCAGCGAACGCGCGCCGTCGACGCGCAGCATCATGTCGACGATCGGGTGCTTCACGGCCTGGAAGAATCCGAGCGGCCGATCGAACTGCGTGCGCACGCGCGCGTAGCCGGCGGTGGCCTGCAGCTGCCACTCCGCCGCGCCGCAGAGATCGGCGGCGACGAGCATCAGCAGGCGGGGCCAGGCGCGCCGAAGCGCGGCTTCGCCCTGGCCCGGCGCGGCCACTACGGCCTCTCGCGGCAGCGCGACACCGCGCAGCTCGACGCGCGCCTGGTCGCGCGTCAGGTCCACGATGCGATCGGGATGCAGCGTCACACCCGGGGATCCGGACTCCACGCAGTAGAGCCCGAGGCCTGCGGGAGAGCGCGCGGAGACGACGAAGAACTCGGCCTTGCGTGCGTCCTGGACGAAGTGAGCAGTGCCCTCGAGCCGCGTCTCGCCGCCGCGCACTTCGACGCGGACCTCGCTGTCGCCGGGCTCCCAGGAAACCCGCGAGCCGCTGATCGCGAGCGCAGCCGGCGCTCCGTTGGCGATTCGGCTCTGCCACGGCAGCGCCGCCGAAGCCTCTGCCTCGCGCAGCGCGCAGCTCGCGAGCAGCGTCGCCGGAAGCGGCGAGGGCAGCGCCGCGCGTCCGATCTCCTCGGCGAGCGCCGCGAGCGCGACGCCGCCGAGATCGGCGCCCCCGGCTTCCGCGGGTGAGGCGAGGCCGCTCCAGCCTAGCTCCGCCATGCGGCGCCAGAGCTCGGCGTCCCAGGCGGCGGGCGGGGGCTCGACCTGATAGGCGCTGGAGCCGTCGTGCGCCACCAGCGCACGCAGCTTCTCGATGCCCGCTCGCTCGGCGAGCAGACGCCGGGCCGAATCGCGCAGCAGCTGCTCCTCGGGGCCGAAGCCGAAATCTGCCGGTTGTGACACGCGCGCTCCTACTTCGATTTCGCGAGGCCGAGGATCCGCTCGCCGAGGATGTTGCGCTGGATCTCGCTGGTGCCGGCGGCGATCGTCGAGCCGAAGGAGTTCATGTACGCGAGCGGCCACTGCGCCGCATCTGGCGCGCGCGGATCGCCCAGATACAGCGAGGCGTAGGGCCCGAGGATCTCGAGCGCGAGCTCGGCCAGATCCCGCTGCAGCTCGGTGATCAGGACCTTGCCCTGGAGCGGCAGGCGCAGTGGCTGCTCGCAGAGCGCTTCGACCCGCGCGCGGCGGAAGTTCTGCTTCAGCGCCTCGACGCGGATCGCGAGCTGCACGATGCGGTCGCGCAGCACCGGGTCGTCCCAGGCGCAGGCGGCGCCGCGGGGCGTGCGCTTCGCCAGCGCGAGCACGTCCGCGAGGCGCGATTCGAGGTTGCCTCCTCCGCCTCCGCCCGCGCTATCGGCCGCGCCGCGTTCGTGCAGCAGCGTCGTCATCGCGACCTTCCAGCCGCGGCCGACCTCGTCGACCCGCTGGCTGTCGGGAACGATCGCGTTCTCGAACAGCACTTCGTTGAAGCCGGTCTCGCCGGTCATCTTGATCAGCGGCCGGACGCGGACGCCCTGGGCACCCGCGATGCGAGCGACGAAGAAGCTCAGTCCGTCGTACTTGTCCTGCGTGCTGGTCCGGCACAGCAGGATCATCCAGCTCGCGAAGTGCGCGAGGCTGGTCCAGACCTTGTGCCCGTTCAGCAGCCAGTGATCGCCGTTCCGGACCGCCTTGCAGCGCACGCTCGCGAGGTCGCTCCCGGCGTCTGGCTCGGAGAAGCCCTGGCACCAGATCTCGTCGGCCGAGAGCAGCGGCGGCAGCAAGCGCCGCTTCTGGTCCTCGCTGCCGTGGTGGAGCAGGGTCGGCGCCGCCATGCCGAGCCCGATCACGTTGATCAGGAACGGTACGCCGGCGCGGGCCATCTCGTTGCTCGCGATGCGCTGGAAGCCGCGGTGTCCGCCGCCGCCGTACTCGCGTGGGTAGTCGCAGCCGACCAGGCCGGCCTCGTAGCATTTCCGCTGCCAGGCGCAGAGGTAGCTGCGCTGCTCCTCGGTCATCACCTCGATCGCGAGCTCGGGAAGCCGGAAGCGCGGCGGCGCCGGGCGGTTCTCCGCCAGCCAGCGGCGGCAGTGGCTGCGGAATTCCGCCTGTTCCGGGATCTCGTCCTGGCCAGACATGTTAGGTTCTAGCGTGCCTCCAGATTCGAGACGCGCAGCAATTGGCCGCGCGCCGGGATACGATTCATACCACGGCTGCGCGCGCAGGCGGGAGCGTGTTCGGGATCTTCGGCGCCCGAAGGGATTCCGGTGCGCCGCGCGTGCGAGTATTCGGCGAGGAGAGGGATTGCGATGCAGTTCGGAGTGGCTCTCGGTCGACTGCACCCGGGATTCTTCGAGGAGATCGTTCTCGAAGCGGATCGCCTGGGTTTCGAGTCGGTCTGGCTGCCGGAGCACCTGGTGTTGCCGGTGGACATGGCGGGCTCGCCCTTCGCCGGGGCCGAGCATCCTCCGGTGCCCCCCGATGCCCCCGTCGTCGATTGCTTCGGGTATCTCTCATATCTGGCGGGCAAGACGAGCCACGTGCGGCTCGGGAGTCACGTCTATCTGCTGGGCCTGCGACACCCCTTCGTGTCGGCACGCGCGATCCAGACGCTGGATCGGGTCTCCGGCGGGCGCGCGGAAATCGGCATCGGCGCGGGCTGGCTCGAGAGCGAATGGCGCGCCGCGGGCCTCGACCCTCGCACGCGCGGCCGGCGCCTCGACGAGGCGCTGAGTGTGTGCAAGCGCCTATGGACCGAGAAGGTGATCGAGCACCACGGCGAGTTCTACGACTTCGAAGCCGTGATGTTCGAGCCCAAGCCGGTGCAGCTCCCGCATCCGCCGATCCTCGTGGGGGGTGAATCGGAGCCCGCCTTGCGGCGCGCGGCCCGCGCCTGCGACGGCTGGGTGGGCCTCGGCCACAGCCTCGCATCGGTGGCCGCGCCGGTTGCACGCCTGCGGCAGCTGCTCGCGGATCGAGGTCGCCAGGGCGACCCCTTCCAGATGATCTGCATGGGGCATCCCGAGAGCCGAGACGACGTCGCGCGCTGGGAGGAGGCCGGGATCACGCGCCTGATCGTCGCGCCGTGGGAGCGCTCGAAGCAGGCGCTGGACGGCCTGCGCCGCTTCGCAGACCGTTTTATCTGCTAGGCGGTGGCGCGAGCCGATGCCGCAGATCGTGCGCCTCTTCCACGGTTCCCAGATCGTCCACGACGTGCTGGAAGTCGGGCGCTTCTATCACGATTTCTTCGGCAGCTGGGTCTACGAGGCTCAGCATCTCGTACCCGAGGGCTGCGTCAACAGCGCGAACCTGCTCGGCGGGAACTTCTCGATGGAGCTGCTCGCGCCGCTGGATCCCGCGGCCGACACGACCTTCGCCAGGCAGCTCCGCCGACGCGGTCCCCACTTCAACAACATCGCGTTCTGGGTGAAGGATTGCCGCGGGCTGGCGCAGCAGCTGATCGAGCGCGGCATCCGCGTGGCGCTGCGCGGGCACGGCGTCGTGCAGAGCCTGCCCGAGGGCCATTTCGACTACGCGATCACACATCCGAAGGACACCTGCGGCAGCACGCTCGAATTGCTCGAGGACCAGCCGATCCACGATCCTCGCGATCGGCCGTGGTGGACGTCCAGCTTCTGGCGGGATCGCCATCCGCTCGGGATCGAGGGGCTTTCCCACTGCACGGTGGCAGTACACGACCTGGTAGGCGCGTCGCGCTTCTACTCGGAGATCCTGGGCTGCGCGCAGCTCGGCGACGAGCAGGACGCGCGGCGCGGTTGGCATCGCCGCAGCTTCTCGATCGCCGACACGCGCATCGAGCTGATTGCCGCGACGTCTGAGGATTCGGAGCTCGCGCGCCACCTGGCTAGCCACGGCCCCGGCGTCTACGGCTTCAGCTTCCGCGTGGTGGACCTGGCCCGCGCGAAGCGCCACGCGCAGGAGCACGGCTTCAGCGTGCGCGAGATCGACCCCGAAAGCTTCGAGCTCGACCCGCAGCAGACCTTCGGCGGCGTCTTCTGCTTCGAGCAGAGCTCGCCGCGCGGGGGCTCGAGATGAATGCGTCAGGCTCGCTCTGGTCGCCCGAATGATCTATGGCTTTTTTCCCGGGCGGGGGCGGACAAAGGCGGCGGCGACTTCGCGGTGGGCGATGCGCCAGCCCTCGGGTGTGCGCACGAAGCGGTCGCGGTACTCGCCGACCATCAGCGGCGGATCCTCGAGCGGACTCGGGCCCGGGCCCTCGCGCCCGTCGTGCCGGTAGATCGTCACGTAGACGACGCCCTGCGCATGATTCGCGTCGAGGATCTCCAGTCGGAAGTTGCTGCACAGGTGGCGCGCGCTGCGGAAGGACTTCGCCTCTCGCGCGGCCATGCCCTTGCGCAGCGCCTCGCGCCCGGCGGTCGTGAAGAGGCCGGGCGCCGTCCAGACGCCGTCCTCGCTGAAGAGGTCGGCGATGCGAGAGGCCTGTCCGTGATCTACGAAATGACAACAATCGATCACGAGCCGCTCGCACTCGCGTTCGATCAAGAGACGTTCGACTGCGTCGATCGGCTCGGAGTCCATGCGGCGAGTCTGCTTGACGCGCACACCCGTACACAAGTAGATTTTCGATTATACATGGCCATGCGCCAGGGCGCGTGCGCGCCAGGCGCGATTCCGAGACTCCGAGGGGGCAGATGAAGTTCGGCGTCTTCTACGAGCACCAGGTGCCGCGGCCCTGGAACGAGGATTCGGAGCGCATCGTGCTCGAGCAGGCGCTCGAGCAGTGCGAGCTCTGCGACCGCCTCGGGATCGACTACTTCTGGGAGGTCGAGCATCACTTCCTCGAGGAGTACAGCCACTCGAGCGCCCCCGAGATCTTCCTGGCTGCGGCCTCGCAGCGCACGAAGCGGATCCGGCTGGCCCACGGCATCGTGCAGACGCCGCCTGCCTTCAACCATCCCGTCCGTGTCGCGGAGCGCCTGGCAACGCTGGACCTCCTCTCCGGCGGCCGCGTCGACTTCGGCACCGGCGAGTCGTCCTCCGAAACCGAGCTAGGGGGGTTCCTGATCGACCCGGCGCAAAAGCGGCCGATGTGGGAGGAGGGCCTGCGCGTGGCGCTCCGCTGCATGACGGAGACTCCTTTCACCGGTCATGCCGGCAAGTACGTGACGGTTCCGCCGCGCAACGTGGTCCCCAAGCCCTTCCAGAAGCCGCACCCGCCGGTGTGGGTGGCCTGCACGCGCCGCGACACCATCCACATGGCGGCCCAGAGAGGCATCGGCGCGCTGAGCTTCTCCTTCTTCGACCCCGAGGAGGCCCGGCATTGGGTCGATGACTACTACAGCACGCTGGAAGCCGAAGGCGTCCCGATCGGCGACGCCGTGAATGCCAACATCGCCTGCGTCAGCTCCTTCATGTGCCACGCGGACGAAGCCGAGGCGATTGCCCGCGGCTCCGAAGGCGCGAACTTCCTCGGCTATTCGCTCGGGCACTACTACGTGTTTGGCCGCCATCGGCCGGGCGTGACCGACGTCTGGAAGGAGTACATCGAGCGCCGCGCGCAGGCGGGCTACGACCCCGCGGCCGTCGAGGCCGCCCGTCTGCATTCGGACCGCCTCGGAGCCAAGGTCGTCGAAGCCGGCACCAGCGGGCTGCGCGGTGCTGTCGGCAGCCCGCGCCAGGTGCGCGAGTTTCTGCGGCGCTACGAGGACTTCGGCGTCGACCAGGTGATCCTTGCCAGCCAGACGGGCAAGAACCGCCACGAGCACGTGATGGAGAGCCTCGAGCTCTTCGCACGAGAGGTGCTTCCGGAGTTCCAGGATCGCGAGCCGAAGCACGCCGCCGAAAAAGAGCGCCGCCTGGCGCCGGTGATCGAGAAGGTGATGGCGCGCAAGCCCGCCGAGGATCACCCGCCGCTGCCGTCCCCCGATTACGAGATCCCCGCGCTGCCGCGCTCGGAGGCGGACCGCAGCGGCTCGGACAAGTTTCACACCTGGCTCGACGAGTACAGGAAGAAGATCGCTTTGGGCCAGGATGTGAGCAAGCGTCTCGCCTGAGCGGAGCGCTCGCGGTCTGGAAAATGACATGACGACCAGTCGAGACGAACTGGACCTGTTGCCGCTGGAGCGTCTGCTGCCCTGGCTGGACGCAGAGGGGATCGGCAGCGGCGCGCCCATCGAAGGCATAGCACTCCTGACGGGAGGCTCCTCGAATGCCGTGTACCGTTTTCGCCGCGGCGACAGCGAATTCGTGCTGCGGCGGCCGCCGCGCCACCCGCGGCCCGACAGCAACAAGAGCATCTCTCGCGAGAGCACGGTGCTGCGCGCGCTGGCCGACAGCGACGTCCCGCATCCCCGCCTCGTCGCCTCCTGCGACGACCAGAGCGTGATCGGCGTCTGCTTCTACCTGATGGAGCCGATCGACGGCTTCAGCCCGACGAGCCCGCTGCCCGAGCCCTTCGGATCCTCTCCCGAGCTGCGCCGCCAGATGGGCTTCGAGCTCGTAGATGCGGCTGCAGCGCTGGCCAACGTCGACTATCGCGCCGTGGGGCTCGAGGGCTTCGGCAAGCCCGAGGGCTACCTCGAGCGCCAGGTGGCGCGCTGGAAGGCCCAGCTCGACAGCTATCGCCAGCTCGACGGCTACCAGGCCCGCGAGCTGCCGGGCCTCGAGCGGGTCGCCAGCTGGCTCGAGTCGAATCTGCCCCGGGACTATCGCCCGGGCATCCTCCACGGCGATCTCCAGCTTCCGAACGTGATGTTCGCGCGCGACCGCGCGGAACTGCTGGCGCTGATCGACTGGGAGCTCTCCACGATCGGCGACCCGATGCTCGACCTCGGCTGGATCCTCAGCAACTGGTCGGAGCCCGAGGGCGAGCTGATGCCCACGACCTACATCCGGCCCTGGGGCGGCTTCCCGTCCCGGCGCGAGATGATCGAGCGTTATTTGTCGAATACCGGTCGCGACCCTGTGGCGGTGAAGTACTTCTGCGTGCTGGCCTGCTACAAGCTGGGCCTGGTGCTCGAGGGCCACGTGGCCCGCGCCGCGGCAGGCATGGGAGACAGAGCCATTGGGGAGATCATGGCGCGCCAGGCGACGGGCCTGCTGCAGGAGGCCTGCGATCTGATCGACGGCAAGCTGTACGCCTGAAGGCACCCTGGCGGCCCGCGCTATCGCTGCGTGGCCGTGGAGAGACGGCGAGGCGTCCGGCTCGGAATCCGAGACGTCGTGCCACGGGGGAAGTGATGGCCGAGAGTGATCCGATCCTCCTGAACCAGCGAGACGGGCCTGTCGCGACGATCACGCTGAACCGGCCCGCAGCCCGCAATGCCATGAACTACGAGCTCGCCGCGGCGACCGTGGCCGCGATCGCGAGCTGTCAGGACGCGGGCGCGATCGTGCTCACGGGCAGCGACCCGGCGTTCTGCGCCGGGCTGGACCTGCGGACCCTCGGAGCCGACGAGCTGGGCAAGCTCCCGGGATTCACCGCGGCCGTGGCCGAGTCACAGGTTCCGGTGATCGGAGCGGTGAACGGAGCCGCCGTCACTGGCGGACTCGAGCTGGCGCTCGCCTGCGACTTCCTGATCGGTTCCGAGCGGGCCAGCTTTGCCGATACCCACGCACGCGTCGGGGTGTTTCCGGGGACCGTGTTATGCGACCTCCCGTTCCGGGTCGGCGCGGCCTTCGCCCGGGAGATGAGCCTCACGGGGAACTTCATCGACGCCGCGACGGCCCTGCGGGTCGGCCTGTTGAACCGCGTGGTGCCTCACGCGGAGCTGCTGCCCGTGGCCCGAAGGCTCGCCCACGACATCGCCTCCCAGGATCGCGAGATGATCCGCAACATCCGCTCGAGCCTCGCGGGCATCACGCAGGTGTCGCGCAAGGAAGGTCTCGAAGTCTGGCGCGCCGACGTCGCTCGCTTTGCCAGCGGACACATGCGCGGCACGGACATCGCCGCGCGACGCGACGCAGTCCTCGAGCGCTCGAAGCAGCAGCGCCGCAGCTAGCGGGGACGGGCTCCGGCCCCTGGGAGTCGCGCATTCACGCCCCGTCGTGTCGAAGAGCTCGAGCCGCGGATTCGCGCGATCGCGACGCAGCTGATCGACAGCTTCATCGAAAAAGGCAGCTGCTGGCACGCATTCCGGACTTCCGCGTCGACGCGCCCACCCCGCGTCTCGACTCCCCGGTGTACCGCGGCTTCACGAGCCTGCGCTTCATGGGGCGCCCCGAGCTGAACGCCTTCGAGGGCACCGAGCCCATCGCCTGAGCGCGCAGCGGAGCGAAGCGCGCCATCGATCAGGCAGGCCCGGGGGGCGCGTCGGGAGCCGTGCTCTCGAATCGCTCCACCGCGACGGGGATCGCGCTCATGCGCGGGATCCCGGTGTAGGGATCGTGGTTGCGCTCCACGCTCACGAGCCTTCCGGTATTGCTGCCGATCTCGAATAGCGCGGCAGCGTCCTCGGGCGCGCCCCCGAAGCAGTGCGCCATCGAGATCACGCCGCGGCGCAGCTCCGCTGCGGATTCGACGACTGCGAGCACGGATCCGTGGTCGGACCGGATCGTGACGACTTCTCCGGAAGCCATACCGAGGGCCTGCAGATCTTCCGGATGCAGGAAGGCCGGGTTGTAGCGCTGGCCACGGTGGAGGGCGGGCAGATCGTGCCCCGAAGAGTTGTACACGTTCGGAAGGCGCCGAGACACGAGTCGGAATGGAAAGCGTGTGTCCGCCGCGTGCTCCGCTTCGACGAGGACGTCGGCGAGCTCCGCCAGCAGCGTCGCGTCGCCGAGCTCGAGCCGCGCGTTGCAGGCCGGATCCCGCGGCGCCACGATCACCGGAAGCGTCGGAAACAGTGCGCCGTTCGGGTGTTTCTTGACGCTGTCGAGCGGTACGCGCGAATGCCGCGCCAGCAGCTCGAAGAGCTCGTCCGTGGTGGGCTTGCGGCGCATGTCGAGGTCGATTGGCTCTCGCGTTCCGCGCAGCACGCCGACTTCGGCACGCACCGGGAACAGCCGCAGGTCGAGAGACATGCGCTGCGCCAGGCCGTAGAAGAACTCCCATTCCTCGATCAGGTCGGAGCCCGCCGGGGGATTCGCGATTGCGGGCGTGTAGCGGGCGTAGGGCTCCGCGTAGCCGACGCCGAGATAGGACTGCTCGTAGGCCTCCACGGGAAGCGAGAAGCCCGGCACTTCCAGCGAGAGCTTGGGAGCGATCACGTAGTCCGCGAGCCGTGCCGTGGCGGACAGCTTGATGTCGAGCGCCACGCAGAGCTCGAGCTCTCGCAGCGCGGCGAGGGTCTTCGGCTGATCAGGCCAGGCGACCACGGGATTGCCTCCCACGCAGAACAGCGCGCGAACCTGGCCCTCGCCCGCGAGCAGAATTTCGTCGGCCAGCGCCGCGGTCGGAAGGCCGCACGCCGAGTTCGTGAGGCCGCGCACGCGCAGCTTCTCGCCATAGCCCCATGCGCGCCGCGGGGGCGTCGCCTGCGCCCTGGGCGCCGCCGGCGGCATCAGCACGCCGGGGTTCGGAATCGGCTCGCCCGCGCGCCGCCAGTGGCCGCAGAGCGTGGTGAGGCACAGCAGCAGGTATTCCGTGAGATTTCCGCGGCCCGCCATGTTGGGCCCCGTGCCCGCGACGGCACAGCCGCGACGTCCACCCGCGAGGGTGCGCGCGGCGCGGACGATCGCCTCTGCCGGCACGTCGGCGCGGCGCGCGACCGTGGCCGGATCGAAGGGCGCGACGGCCCGCGCGAGGGCCGCGAGGCCCTGCGCGTTTTCCTCCACGAATGCCAGGTCGAAGAGCTGCTCGCTCAGGATCACGTGGAGCATCGCGGCGAGCAGCGCAGGGTCCTCCCCGGGGCGGGGCTGCAGGTGGAGATTCGCGAAGCGGGCCGTCTCCGTGCGCCGCGGGTCGATCACGACGAGGCGCATGCCGCGGCGTTTCGCCTCGCGGACGCTGCGGGCCGGGTCTGCGGGAGAGAGCCCGCCTGAGCCCGAGATGATCGGGTTGGTGCCGACGAGGAGCCAGCTGTCGGCCTCGTCGAAGAGATAGGGTCCGCCTAACCACCTTCCGTGCAGCGCGTTGGCGATGTTCTTGCCGGGCTGGTCGATGCTGGCGGCGGTGAACACCATGCGGGAGCCCAGTGCCAGCAGCCAGGCCACCGAGAAGAGCGAGGCCGTGGGATGGATGCCGGCGGAGGTCCCGATGTAGATCGCCACGGCGCGGGGACCGTGCCGGTCGACGATCGAGCGGACCTTGGCGGCGATCTCGTCCATCGCCTGCGCGCTCGCGATCGGCTGCTGCGCCCCATCGGCGCCGCGCTTCATCGAGTGCAGCAGCCGCTCGGGATGTGCGTGCTGCGCGGGCAGCTGGCGGCCCTTGGCGCAGGTGAAGCCGCGATAGACGGGGTCGGCCCGGTCTCCCAGGACGCGCAGTGCGCGACCGCCCTCCACCTCGACCAGGATTCCGCAGTAGGCCGCGCAGAAGCGACAGATCGAGGGGCGGGTGCTGATGCTCTCCCTCACTTCGCGGTGGGGTTCGGGAGCGCTGCGGGCCTCCGGTGCGCGGATAGGCGATGCAGGAGCACGCCGCCGATCATCGCTCCGACGAACAGGAACACGTCGCCCGATGCCCGCCAGAGACTCGCGAGCGCGGGGCCCGGGCAGAGACCCACCAGACCCCAGCCCACGCCGAACAGAGCGGCCCCCAGCAACAGCTCGCGA
The DNA here is from genome assembly GCA_964437835.1 of uncultured Spirochaetales bacterium. Taxonomy (GTDB): domain Bacteria; phylum Myxococcota_A; class UBA9160; order UBA9160; family SMWR01; genus CAYTJA01. The sequence goes on along the minus strand of CAYTJA010000368.1, from coordinate 24,645 downwards.
TCGAGATCGCGCCGGGCCGGAAGTGAGAAGGTCTCCGCGAACCAGGGACGCGCGGAGCTTCCCGCCACGGCGAAGCCCACAGCGCTCACGGCGAGCGCGCCGCCCATCACGAATGCCAGGGTGGGATCCCAATGCCCGGTGACATCGAGGAAGCCGAGGACCTTCGCCGGGTTCGTCATTCCCGACACCGCGAGTCCTATGCCGAAGACGATCCCGCATAGCGCAGCTGCCAGAGTCCGCATCACGACACCCCCAGAACATGTCGCACTACGAACACCGTGAGGGCTGCCGAGGCCATGAATGTCACGGTCGCGACGATCGAGCGCCGCGATCCACGCGCCACGCCGCAAACGCCGTGCCCGCTCGTACAGCCGTTTCCGAGCTGCGTTCCGAATCCCACGAGCAGTCCACCCGCGACGAGAAGCAGTGCGTTCCCAGTGATCGCGAACTCTGTGGTTCCCGGACTCAGTCGCGCCGTGAGCCAGGCGCCGACCGGCAACCCTGCCAGGAAGGCGAGTCGCCAGCCGAGGTCGCCCGACACGGGGAAGAGACTACGACCCAGGATCCCGCTGATGCCCGCGATCTTCCCATCTGCGAGGAATAGCCCCGCGCTGGCCAGGCCGATCAGCAAGCCCCCGAGCAACCCCGTGATAGGCGTGAACGCCATCTCCATCACGCACGGCTCCAAGGCGGGGCGACGATCGCGAATCGGGTCGTCGCCAGGGGGGCGCTCATATTCCAGCTCCTTCCGTGAAGACGCGCTCGCCGAGCGGATCGGCGCCGCCCCGACGCGTGACGCGACCCGTGGCGATGCCAACGCCGAGCACGAAGAGCACGAAGACGAGCTGCGGGACCGATGCGGGAACGGCTGTTCGCGCCGCCGAGAACCACGCGTCCGTCTCGCGCGCGAAGATGAAGACCGCCATCACGAGCACGAAGCCCGCGAAGGCCCGGCGAAGCGATGCGGGGTCGATGCGGTCGGCGAGTCGCGACCCGGCGAAGGACCCCGCAATCGCTGCGGTGGCGACCGCTCCGACGAGGTTGAAGTCGACGTGGATGTGGCTCACGTAACCCGCGAAGCCCGCGAGCGTGTTCAGCACGATGATGACGAGAGACGTTCCTACGGCGGTCGGCATGGAGAGCCCTGCCCAGAGCGCCAACGCCGGGACGATCAGGAAGCCGCCGCCGGCGCCGATCAGCCCCGTGAAGAGCCCGACCCCGAACCCTTGCGCAAGCAGCCGCCCGGTGGCGCGTTCACCGGAGGTCGAGCGGCTCGGCGCGCGCCGGCCTCGCCACATGGCGAGCGACGTCGAGACCATCATCGCGGCGAAGAGCAGCAGGAGGAGCGTGCCGTCTACATACGCCCCGGCGCGCGCACCGACATAGGCACCGGCCATGCCCGCCGCGCCGAAGATGAGCCCCGTCCGGAGCTCGACGTTGCCGGCGCGCCAGTGCTGGTAGGCCCCAGAGATACTCGCCGTGCCGACGATGAGGAGCGAGCTTGCGATTGCCTGTTTCGGGTCGAGGCCGAAGACGTAGACGAGGAGCGGCACCGTCAGGATCGAGCCGCCCCCGCCGAAGAAGCCGAGCGAGACGCCGATGAGGACGCTGAGCACGAGGCCCAAAGGGGACATGGACGCTCAGAGGACCACGAGCCAGCGCCGAAACGACGCGAGGCTGGGGTCGAGATCCGGCGGCGGGCCGGTTCGGCGGAGCGAAGCTTCGACGAGGTCGAGGGCTCGCTCTACGCTCGCGTGTGTCATCGCCTCGAAGCAGACGTGCTCTCGAGAGAGGTTCTCGCGGAACTCATGCTCGCCACGCACATCGATCACATGGAACTCTCAGAGCCGCTGAAGCGCCGGTCCTCCACGCGGAATACGGGGATCCGAAATTCTCCGCCGGGAAGATCGACGATCTCCGCGCGGACGCACTGGCCGATCTGCACGGCTTCGGCTGCGATGCCCACGAGTCTCGCCGGCAGCCGCAGCCCCGCCTGCTCCTCGAGCTCGATCAGCCCCACGAGGTATGGGAGATCGTCGAGGTAGCCGGGACTGCAGGGATGCCGCACGACGATGAAGCTGAAAATCGTGCCCCGACCCGAGACGCGTTCGAAGCGCGTGGCCGCAGCGCAGTGGCGGCAACGCTCCAGCGGCGGCTGGAGCCAGGCTCGACAGCCGACGCAGCGGCAGATCGCGAGCTCGCCCGCGGCGGTGGCCTCCCAGAATCCGCGGGAGTCGGGGTCGGGAGCCGGCTGCACCGGTGTCGAGAGGACTTTCTCGCTCACGCGCTCGCTCCGCTGTAGACGAGCGCGCCTCCACAGGGCCCGGCGCCGGCGGTGACCAACGCGAGCCTGGCGCCCTGAACTTGACGCGGCCCCGCTGCACCCCGCAGCTGGAGTACCGCCTCGTAGTGGTGATTCATGCCATGCAGATAGGCCTCGGCCAAGAGCCCTCCATGGGGATTGACGACTACCTCGCCGCCGTAGCTGGCGCGGCCCTCGCCGAAGAATGCGCCGGCCTGGCCGCGCTCGCAGAAGCCGAAGTCCTCCATCACGACCATCACGGTGTAGGTGAAGCAGTCGTAGATGCACGCGACGTCCATGTCCGCCGGCGCCAGGCCCGTCTGCTCCCAAAGACGCGGTGCCACGGTTGCCGAAAACATCCGCGTGGGGTCTTCCCACTGTACGAAGGACCCGCCCCGCTGACTCGACTCGGTGTATCCCAGCATCTGGATCGGCGGCTGAGGCAGATCGCGAGCTCGCTCGAGGCTCGTGACGATCAACGCGACCGCGCCGTCGGCCTCGAAGGCGCAATCGTAGAGGCGCAGGGGCTCGTGGATCCAACGCGACTCCAGATAGCCCTCCAGGCTGAGGGGCTTGCGAGTGAGCGCGTGGCTGTTGGCGCTGGCGTGCCGGCTGTGGGTGACGGCGATCCGGCCGAGGTCCTCGCAGCTGCTGCCATAGATCTCCTGGTGACGCCGTGCCCACATCGCCATCCACTGGGGCGGGACCACGTAGCCCTGGGGTGCCTCGAACTGCATCTCCCCGCGCGCCGCGAGCTGCCGCCCCTGGGCGGTTCCGAAACGGAATCCCGAGCGCCCGTTCATGGCGCGGAACACGAGTGCGATGTTGCAGAAGCCCGCCGAGACGGCATTCATCGCGTTCGCGACTACGCTCGCGGAGGTGTTGCCACCGCCGTAGACGTCGAGGTTCCAGCGCAGCTCTGGAACCCCGATGGCGTCGGCGAGTTGATAGCCGAGGACGGAGTCCGCGGCCTGGAAAGAGGCCATGCCATCGACGTCCCGGGGACTGAGACCCGCGTCCGCGATCGCGGCGCGCGCCGCCTCCGCGGCTTGCGCGAGTACCGTACGTCCCGAGTTGCGGGTGTAGGCAGAACGGCCGATTCCGACGATGGCTGCCTCTGTTCTCACCTAACGTACTCCAGGTGTCTCGCGTCTCCGCCGAGGGCTCACAAGGTACTACAGAGCTGCAGCAGCGTACGGCGGGGCATCGCGAGGCTAGTTCGTTCGCTCATCGAAAGAATGCAGTTCTCGCAAGGAGCTGCCAGCGATCGATGCGCCGGTTTCGAGTATCATCGCTGCGTCCTCGAGGGAGATGCGCCGCATGCGAGTCGTATGCTGCGACTCCGACGCCGGCCGGGCGGACGTCCACGGACGGAGCATCGACCCTGAGCCGGCATCCTGGGAGAAAAATTTGAGCCCTCCTGAGCCCGGGCCGGGGGCGGCGTTTCCGGCCTTTCGCGCTCTACCGGTCGACTCCGCCTGGCAGCAGCGCCGGCGCCTGGCCGGCGCGGTGCGCGAGTTCGTGAATCAGCTGATAGGCGTCGAGATGACGGAGCAGGAGCTGCGCGAGGCGGCCGACCGCTTCGAGCATTCCGCGCGCGAACTGGCCGAGCGCCCGCACCGCAATCTGCGCCACGCGATCGAGCGTTTTCAGCGCGGCGGAACCGCAGCGGAGCTCGCGGAGATCGCATGGCAGCTCGACTTCGCTCCCCAGCTCGGCCACTGCAACCCGATGGCCGCGCCGGTCCGGATCTGGCAGAGCGACGGGGAGGCGCGCGGCGCGGTGCGCTTTACAGCGATGCACGAGGGTCCACCGGACCAGGTGAACGGCGGGTACGTCGCGGCCGCCTTGGACGAGGTCCTCGCCGGAGCCGCGGCGCTCTGCGGCCTCGCGTCGAGAACCGTTCGCCTGAGCGTCAGCTACCGCTCGCCCACACCGCTTCACCGAGACCTGACGCTGCGCGGAGCGCTGATCCGCGTGGAGGGGCGGAAGATCCTGACGAGCGGCTCCCTCTTCGATGCAGAACGGCTGCTCGCGGATGCCGAGGGCCTCTTCATCGCGCTCCGCGAAGGCCCCGGGCCTTCGCAGACCTGACTAGCCCGGCGGGTCCCGGGCCTGGAGCGGCGCGCCCTCCTTACGCCATCTCCGCCACGAGCTCGGGGATCTCCTGCCAGGGAACTGCCGTGACCTTGACCCCGAGCTTGAATCGGCGCGGCGTGCGGCACACGACGACTGCGTCTCTCGCTTTCGGGTGTTCGGCCAGGAAGGTCTCGAGGTGCCGGGCATCGCGTTTCGTGGGTGCCTCGGCCCATTTCACCTCGACCGGGAGCCAGCGATAGGAGCCCGCAACGATCCAGTCGACCTCGGGTCCATCCGGATCTCGCCAGAAATTAAATGCTAGGCGATCCGAGCTATGGCGAATGGCTCGCAACAGCTCGAGTCCCACGAACTGCTCGAAGAGGCTCCCGAGCGCGCTGGACCTCGTCGATCGCCACGAGGGGGCGGCGTCCGCGCACGCGCGGACGCAGCGCTTCGACCTCGGCGCTCAGCAGCTCGGGCGTACGCTCGTAACGCTGGCGAAGCTCGGGCCGGATGAGATTCAGCGCCAGGTCGGGCTCGAGGCGCTCGATCAGCGTTGTCTTTCCGGTCTGGCGGGGTCCGAGTAGCAGCACCGAGCGGCCTCGCTCGAGCTTCTGGCGCAGGCGGGCCTCGGCGAGGCGAGAGACGGTCTCCATGCGCTCCAATTTCCACGAAAATGGAGCGCTGTCAATCCAGCCCTGCCAACCGCTCCCTTCGCGCAACGCGCTCCCGCATCCCGAGCTCGAGTCGGGCGCTTCAGCGCCCGCTGGTGGCGATGCGCGCGGTGGTGCAGCTCAGTCCGCCGTCGACCATTACGGTCTGTCCGGTGACGTAGGCGCTCCAGCGCGAGGCGAGGCTGAGGACGACGCTCGCTACCTCGTCGGCCTGGCCGAGCCGGCCGAGCGGCGCCGCACGGCTCATCCCGTCGCGGAGGGCCGCTGAGGCGCCTGCCAGCGCCTGCGGAGTTTCGATCGACGCCGGAGCGACGCAGTTGACCCGAATCCCGTGCGGGGCGAGCTCCAAAGCCAGGGTCTGGGTGAGCTGCATCACCGCCGCCTTGGCAGCGCCGTAGGGTGCGAGGCGCGGCGATCCGCGCAGGCCGCTGATCGAGGCGATGTTGACGAGTGCCCCGCCGCTGCCGCGCGCAATCAGCGCGCGCGCCACTGCGCGCGACCACAAGAACACGGCGCGCAGGTTGAGGTCGATCACGTCGTCCCAGAAGCGGTCGTCGGCTTCGGCTACGGGCTGCAGCCGGTGACCCGCCAGGCCGCCCGCGTTGTTGACCAACACGTCGATCCGCCCGAAGTGGGCCAACGCTTGCGAGACGCTCCGCTCCACCGCGGCCGCGCCCCGCACGTCGGCCTCGACGGCCAGCGCCCGTGCACCGAGGGCCTCGACCTCGGCCGCGACGGCCTCCGCCTGCTCGCGCTTCAGGTCCACCAGCACGACGTGGCAGCCGGCCCTCGCCAGCCGCAGGGCGCAGGCGCGACCGATGCCCTGCGCAGCGCCCGTCACGATGGAGACGCTTTCCGAAAGCCCGAGCTCTTCGAAACCTAGCAGTGTGCTGCCTCCTGATCAGGTGCCGGACTGAGGGTCGACCTCGTTTTCGAGCGGCTGGCCGGCGAGCCAGCGCGCCAGATTCTCGCAAAACAGCAGCGTGGCCCGTTCGGCGTGCTCGCGGATGCCGCCCGCATTGTGAGGCGTCACGATCACATTTGGAAGGCCCCAGAGCGGACTCCCGGGCGGCAGCGGCTCGCGCTCGAAGACGTCGAGCGCGGCGCCCCCGAGGCGCCCGCCTTCGAGCGCGCGCACGAGCGCCGCCTCGTCGACCACCGCTCCCCGCGAGACGTTGATCAGGAATGCCCCCGGCTTCATCACCGCGAGCTCGGCCTCGCCGATCAGTCCGCGCGTGTCGGCGCCGAGGCTCGTCGACACGACGGCGAAATCGCAGCGCGCGAGCATCTCGCGCAGCCCGTCGGGGGGATACAGCTGGTCGATGTGCGGGAGCCCGACCCCGGGTGCGTAGCGCCGCCGGGTGGCCAGGACGCTCATCTCGAAGCAGCGCGCGCGCTGCGCCACCGCCTGGCCGATCCGCCCCGGCCCGACGATTCCGAGCGTCTTGCCGCGCAGCTCGCTGTTCCGGAAGCGCTCCCAGCGCTGCGCGCGCTGCGCCGCCAGGCGGCGCGTCATCTGCTTCACATGCATGAGCATGCTCAGCAGGCAGAACTCGGCGATCGGCGCCGCATTGATCCCGCTCGAGGTCGTGACCCGCACGCCGCGGGCGCCGAGCTCCTGGGCGCGGGCATCGACGCCGGCCCCGAAGAGCTGGACCCATTCGAGCCGCGCGGCGTTGGCGGCGAGATCCGGCGGGAGGGCGAGGGCGAAGAGGACCTCGGCGCTGCCGATAAGCCCCGCAAAGTCGCCGGCCGCAGGCGCCGGGCCGCCCACCAGCGGCTCCCCGGCGAAGGAGTCGAGATAGGTGCGCGTCGACTCGTCGATGTAGGGCGCGTAGCCGACCTCGAGGCGCGGATCCACGGCAGCGATGCGCACGAGATCCTCGGCCCGCCCCATCGGATGTGCGACCAGGACCTCGATTCTTCTGCTCGCGCTCGTCTCCACTAACGGATTGCCTGTAGCTCGCGCAGCTTGGCGATCTCCGCCGGAGCCAGGCCGATCTCACGCAGCACTTCTTCGGTGTGCTCGCCTTTCTTCGGCGCAGGCCGGCGCAGCTCGGAGGGCCGTCCGTCGAACTGTTGGGGGGTCGCCGGGATGCGCGCGCCCGGGTAGAGCGGGTGCGCCATCAGGTAGCCGTTGGCTTCCACCTGGGGGTCGACCAGCACCTCTTCGGGCGTCGAGAACTTCGCGAACACGCAGTCTTCCCGAGCCAGGCGCGGAAGCCAGTGCTCGAGGGGCTCGCGGCGGATGGCCTCGCAGAAGGCGGCGTATAGCTCGACGCGGTTCTCGCGGCGCTTCTCTGGTGTGGCGTAGTCGGGATGTTCCACCAGCTGCTCGAGGCCGAGCGCGCGGCACAGGTTAGGCCAGTAGCGGTGCTCCTCGAGCATCACGAACTGCAGGTGACGGTTGTCGGCGGTGAGGTAGCTCGCGACCAACGGCGAGGCGAGGACTTTCGTGGGGTCGTACTTGCGCGGCGCGTGGCCGAGGTAGGAAGTGGCGGCGAGGTCGGGCGCCAGCTGCCAGATGCCGGACGCGAGCAGCGACACGTCCACCGTCATGCCCTTGCCGGTGCGCTGCGTCTTCACCAGTGCGGCGGCGATGCCGCCGGCCAGGTGGAGTCCGCTCGGAAAGTCCCCGAAGGCCGGGCGTGATCCCACCAGCGGGCCGCCCTCCGGCGAGAGCATGTGGGCAATGCCCGCCCGCGCCCAGTAGCAGACGCCGTCGAAGCCGCCGGCCTCGGCATCCGGGCCGCGCGCTCCCTGGCCGTGGCCGCGCGCGTAGACGAGCCGTGGGTTCAGCGCGAAAAGATCGCTCGGCTCGATCCGGAACTTTCGCAACACTCTCGGCAACTGATTCGTGACGAAGACGTCCGCCCAGATCAGGAGTCGGTCGAATAGCTCCCGGCCCTCGGCCAGGCGCAGGTCCAGGCAGACGTTGCGCTTATTGCGGTTCGCGATCTCCATCGTGTAATGGAAGTCGCCGGTCTTCTCCATCAGCCCCTGGGCCATGACGGCGCGGAACGCGTCGCCCTCGGGCCTCTCGAGCTTCACCACGTCGGCGCCCCAGTCGGCCAGTGCCGCGGCTGCGGACGGTGCGAAGCCGTGCTCGGCTAATTCGAGCACCTTGATTCCCTCGAGCGGTCTCGACATCGCGGCCTCCTTTCGTTCCCGGTCCTCGGGAGAACTCGGGGTGTGAAGTCAGGGGAAACTGCGCTTCAGGGGGCGCGCCGAGCGCCGCGCCAGCGACGGGATCGAGCTCTTCGACTGAAGGCGTTCCCTGGGAATCACGGGCGGGCCCGGAGCGCACTCGAGGGGATCCACGCCACGCGGTCGCCGCGGAAGGTCCCCAGGTAGATGCGCTCGCCGCGGCTCAGTGCCAGCGTGACCGCGCCGATTCCAGTCGTTCCGGCGTGGTCGAAGCGGCGCAGGACCGCGAGGCTGTCGGGGTCGAGCGCCGCGACGCCGAAGGGCAGGCCGCAGCTTCCGGCTTCCACTTCGAAGCAGCCGAGGATCGCCGAGAGCGGGGCGGACTGACCGGCGGCGAGCAGCTGCCCGTCCTCGGACCAGCTGAGGTTGTCCGGCTTGAAGGCCAGCGGCGCGGAGCGCGCGACGCGGCCCCCGCGACGCGCGACGCGCTGGATCCGGCCGCTGCCGTACTCGGCGATGAATAACGTCGCGCCGCCTCGCGCAGCGGCAATTCCGTTCGGGCCGCTGCTTTCGCTGCCCTCGACCTCGCGCCAGCCCGCGCCCGGCTGCCACTCGAGGACGTTGCCCGTGCGAAAGCCCAGCGCCATGCGAAGCCCGCTCCACCAGGCCGACAGGCCCTCGCGAGCGGGAGCCATGTTCGTCACGGCAAAGCCCGCGCCGGGGAGCGCCGCGACGTCGTTTGGAAGCGTGCCCGCCGGGAGCAGGGCGCAGCCGCGCCAGCGGAGCGCGGGCTCGCCCGTCGGCGGGTACGCGAGCTCGAAAAATTCGACGCTCTCGCGCCCGCCGTGGTTCACCACCAGCAGGATCGGAGCCTCGGCGCTGTGCTGCACGAGATCGATACCGTGGGGAGAAAATAACGACGCAGTGGGCGGCCCCGGGCAGCTCGGATCTCCCCAGCGCGGGCCAAAAGACTCGGCGGGGGACGCGAGCGTGGGACCCTCCAGCGGATACAGGCGGAGCCAGCGCGAATCGCCGGGCCGCAGCGCCGCGAGCGTTCCGGGCGCGCCCTCCCGTCCCGCCATCTGGCTGACGATCAGCCAATCGGAGCCGGGAACGGCGACGAGGTCCTCGGGGTTCTCGGCGCCGCAGATCGGCGTCAGCTCGCCGGCGGGAGCGCAGTCGAGAATCACCGGCGCCGGACTCGCGCAGCCGAGCCAGCCGAGCGCGCAGAGGGAAGCTCCTACCAGCGCGGCGCGGGCCGCCTCGGCCGCCTGCGCCCGGAGCGAGCGGCCCGATTCGCGGCTATAGGCCGTGCGTCCGATCCCGACTATCGCCGCGTCTTGCATCACGGCCGCTGCCCCTCCGAGTGTTCGCGCTCACGCGCCCAGGTCGACAGTCAGGTAGGGGACCCGAGGCGCGCCGCGGCGAGCTGTGCGAGGCGGCGCTTATCGATCTTCGCGCTGTCGAGGAAGGGCAGCTCCGACGCGGCGACGAACAGGATGTGGCGCGGCAGCTTGTACGAGGAGAGGCCCCTTGCCGCGCGCTCGCGCAGCGCCTCGGCTGCGAGCGCGCAGCCCTCGCGGAGCGCGACCACTGCCACCACGAGCTGTCCCTCGTCCGGATCTGGCAGTCCGATGACGTAGGCGTGCTTCACTTCGGGCGCGGATTCGAGCACGAGCTCGATCTCGAGCGGCGAGACATTTGCACCGCGCGTCTTGATCGTCTCGCCGAGGCGACCGGTGAAATACAGGTAGCCCTCGGCGTCGAAGCGACCGCCATCCCCGGTGTGGTAGAAGCCGTCCGCATCGAAGCAGGCCTCGCGCTCCAGCTTGTAGAGCCCCTGCATCAGATTGGGCCCGCGCACCAGGATCTCGCCGACCGCGCCGGGCGGAAGCGGCTCGCCGGTCCCAGGGTCCGCAATGCGGTGTTCGATGCCGGGCACCGGGCGCCCGAAGCAGCCGCGCAGCGGCGGCGGCAGTTCTGCATTCGGGTCGTCGAAGCTGTGGGGGCCGCAGGTCTCGGTCATGCCGAGCGTGTTCGATCGGTGCTCCGGCGAGGCGGGGCGCATCGCCTCGGGCAGGATCGCGTAGAGGTTTCCGCCGCGGAGCGAACGCAGGTCTCGCGCCGGAAAGCTCGGGTGCTCCGCCATCGCCTTCGCCGTGTGCGGCCAGCCGAGCGCGAGCGTCGCGCGCTCGCGCTCCATCAGCTCGAGCGCCGGGCCGGCCTCGAAGGTCGCCTGGGTGAGCAGCGTCGCGCCGGCCTGGAGGCAGCCGAGCAGCGCGTACACGAGTCCGCCGGTCCAGAAGAAGGGCATGCCGCCGTAGATCCGGTCGTCTTCGCGCAGGCCGCGCAGCGGCACCATGTTGGCGGCATAACGCAGCACCGCGCCCTGCGTGTAGACGGCGCCCTTCGGATCTGCGGCACTGCCGGAGCTGTAGACGATCGCGAGCCAGTCCGCCGGCGCGACGCAGTGCTCGACTTCCAGGAGCAACGCGGCGTCGAAGGCGCGGCTTTCGCGCGCGAGCGCGGCGAGCCGCTTCGGGCCCTCGCGCGCCCAGCCGCGATCGCTGGCGCCGAAGACCCGGACCCTTCGCAGCAGCGGGAGCTCGGGCAGGCACAAGGGCTCGCGCGACGCAGCGGCGAGGCCCGGCGCGCACTCTTCGAGGCGCACGAGATAGTCGTGCCCCAGGAAGCGGTCGCAGCAGAGCAGGGTGTCGACGTCCGCGTGGCGCAGCGTCCAGGCCAGCTCGCGCGCGCGGGAGAAGGTGTTGAGCGGCACTACCACCGCGCCGACGCGCGCCGCGGCGAGGAACGCGAGCAGCCATTCCGGCCCGTTCGGAAACAGCACACCGACGCGCGTGCCCTTGCCGACGCCCTCGGCGAGCAGGCCCCGCGCGAGCAGCGCGGAAGTCGCCTCCGCATCGGCGTAGGAGAGCCGCTGCTCCGGAGTCACGAGCAGCGGCTTGTCTCCCCAGCGCTCGGCCAGGTGGCGGATCAGATTCGGAACCGTCGCCAGCAGATCCTCTCCTTTGGGCGCGCGACCCGAGCTCGGCGGCCGGGGCCTCGCGCGCGTCGCGAAGCATATCGGTTGCTTCGCTCTACGCGCGGCGCGCTTCGAGTGCCTCCCAGCGCGCGTAGGCCAGCTCGAGCTCCGCGGGGAGCGCGGCGAGGCGCGTGCGCACAGCCTGCTGCTGGCTCAGGTCGCGCTTGTAGAAGGGGGGCTGGCTGACTTCGGCGCCGAGCTCGTCCTGGAGCCGCTCGAGCGCTTCGATGCGCGCGGGCAGCTCGGCTAGTTCGCGCAGCTCGCCGAAGTTGAGTTTCTTCGGCGCGCTGCCCGAGGCCAGCAGCGGGGTCTTCGCCGCGCGCGAGGGCTGCGGAACGTCGCGCTCGGGTCGAGAGGGTCTGCGCCGCTGGCGCTGCCAATCCGTGTAGCCGCCGACGTACTCGAAGACGCGCCCGCCGCCCTCGAAGGCGAGGGTCTGGGTTGCGACGTTGTCGACGAAGGCGCGATCGTGGGAGACCAGCAGGATCGTGCCTCCGAAATCGAGCAGCCGCTCTTCCAGCAGCTCGAGCGTCTCGACGTCGAGATCGTTCGTGGGCTCGTCGAGCACCAGCAGATTCGCCGGCTGCGCGAAGAGCCGCGCGAGCAGCAGGCGATTGCGCTCGCCGCCCGAGAGCGTGCGCACCAGCGAGCGCGTGCGCTCCGGGGCGAACAGGAAGTCCTGCAGGTAGCCGATCACGTGCCGGCGCTCGCCGCCGATCTCGAGGTGTTCGCGCCCCTCGCCGATGGTGTCGGCGACGGTCGCGTCGAGATCGAGCTGCATCCGGAGCTGATCGAAGTACGCGATTTCGAGCTTCGTGCCGAGTCGGACGCGGCCGCTCTGCGGCTCGAGCTGGCCCAGCAGAAGCTGGAGCAGCGTCGTCTTGCCGGCGCCATTCGGGCCGATCAGCGCGACGCGGTCGCCGCGCTGGATCCGCGTCGAGAAGTCGCGCACCAGCGGCGTTCCATTCCAGCTGAAGCTGACCTTCTCGGCCACGGCGACGAGCTTGCCCGAGGCCTGCGCCTCGTCGATGTCGAAGGATGCGCGCCCGAGCAGCTCGCGGCGCTGCTTGCGCTCCTCGCGCATCGAGACGAGCGCGCGCACGCGCCCCTCGTTGCGCGTGCGCCGCGCCTTGATCCCGCGCCGGATCCAGGCCTCTTCCTGCGCGAGCCGCCTATCGAAGAGCGCGTCGTGGCGCGCCTCCTCCTCGAGCGCGGCCGCCTTCTTCGCGAGGAAGCCCGGGTAGTCCCCCGGCCACGACGTGAGCCGGCCGCGGTCGAGCTCGAGGATGCGAGTCGCGAGGCGCGTCAGCAGCGCGCGGTCGTGGGTCACGAAGAGCACGCCGCCGCGGAATGCGAGCAGCGCGTCTTCGAGCCACTGGATCACCTCGACGTCGAGGTGGTTGGTGGGCTCGTCGAGCAGCAGCAGATCGGGCTCGCCGACCAGCGCGCGGGCCAGCGCCACGCGGCGGCGCCAGCCGCCCGAGAGCGCTCCGATCCGCGCTTCGGCTTCGAGGCCGTGGATCTCGAGCACGTTCGCGACGCGCTCGTCGAGCTTCCAGCCATCGCGCAGCTCGATCTCGTGCTGCAGCTGCTCCATGCGCCGCAGCAGTGCGGTGTCTGCGCCGACCGCCTTTGCTACGTGGTGATATTCCGCGAGCAACGCGCCGATCTCGGGGAGGCCGCCCGCGACCACGTCGAAAACCGTCGCCTCCGGATCGGAGACGAGCTCCTGCGCGAGCTCGGCGATGCGCAGGCTCGGCTGGCGCCAGATCGCGCCGGCGTCCGGCACGACCCGACCCGCCGCGAGGCCGAGCAACGTGGACTTGCCGGCGCCGTTGCGGCCGATCAGGCAGACGCGCTCGCCGGCGTCGAGCTGGAAGCTCACGGCGTCGAGCAGCGCATCGGGCCCGAACGCGATCGAGACACGATCGAAGCTCAGCAGCGGCATGCGCGGATCTTAGGCTGGGCGCGCTTCGGCGCGAGTCCCGGCACGGGCACTCAGCTCCTTCGCGTGCGCGGACTGCGCTCGGCCGCCGACTTCGACCACGCCTGCACGCCCGCGCGCAGGGCGGCATTCGTCGCCACGGCGAAGCGTTCGTCGAGCGCCGGCGTCCCGTACTCGAGCCAGTTCAGTACGGCGTCCACCAGGAAGCTCGCCACCGCGTGGCTCGACCAGTCGAGGTCGGACTCCGGCACGCGCGCTGCGAGAGCCCGGCGCAGCTCGGCGATCGCGCGTTCGCGCAGCGCGGCCGCGCGCGCCGCGAAACGCGGCTCCCGCACCGCGTGCTTCCACAGCAGCCGGAAGCCGTCGGGATCGCTTCGCGCCGCCGCGAGCACCGAGCGCGCGCCGACCCCGAAGCCGCCGGCGTCCGGGGCGGCCGCGAGCAGCGCCGCGAAACGCTGCGAAGCTCGGGCCAGCGCCGCGCGATACAGCTCCTGCTTCGAGGCGAAGTGCCGGTACACGATGATCGGCGTCACGCGCGAGGCGCGCGCGATCGCGGACATCGACGTCACGCTGTAGCCCGCGCCGGAAAACGCGCCGATCGCGGCCTCGAGGATCGCCTCGCGCCGCGCCGCGGCGGGCATCCGGACTCCGCGCTTCGCGCGGCGCGGCGTGCTCGTCCCGCGCGGCATCAGGCGTCGCCGCTCGCGCGCGGCTCGCGCGCTGCCCCGAGCGCGCGGGCGGCGGCGAGGCTCACAGCCGCGGGTTCGGAATCGACACGATGCGATTCTTGCTAGATTGGCCCGAAATCGCAAGGCCGGCGCTCGGGGGAGGGGGGGATGCAGCTATTCGAGGACTTGATCTTCTCGGCGCCCGGCTACGGCGTCGGCGCCCTGGTGTTCGGGCTGATGCTGCTGGCCAGTGAAGCGGGGTTTCGCCTCGGCGCACGTGGGCGCGTGCGGCACGCAGATGACGTGAAGGCCGAGACTTCCGAGGACTATGTGATGGCCTCGATCATGGGTCTGCTCGCACTGCTGATCGCATTTTCCTTCTCGGCCGCGCTCGGCCGCTATGAATCGCGGCGTGGATATGTGCTGGCCGAGGCCAACGGCCTGAGCACCGCAGCACTCAGGATCGAGCTGCTCGAGTCGCCCCATGATGCGCGCCTCGGTGCGCAGCTCCGCGCTTATGTGGCGGCGCGCAATCGCCTCGTTGCCCAGCCCATCACCGCCTTTGGCACGCGCGGGGTGCATGACGAGATCGTCGCGAAACTCTCGGAATCGGTGCGGCTGCAGCGCGAGATCTGGGCTTCGATCAAGGAACTCGTGCGCGCGGAAAGCGACAGTCCGCTGATAGTCCGTGCGGTGATCGATTCGCTGAACGAGTCCTTCGACATGGCCGATGCGCGCGCGGCGGAGTTCTTCGCGCGGGTGCCGCCCGCGGTGGTCGTCGCGATGCTGCTGTATGCCCTGCTGACCGCGTTCGTGCGCGGCCGTCGCCTGGGCATCGGCGGAAACCGCAATCTGGTGTCGAATGCCTTCCAGCTGCTGTTGCTGTCGCTGGCGATCTCATTGGTGATGGATCTCGACCGGCCGAACTCGGGGCTGATCCGCGTGCCGCAACAGCCGATGCTCGACCTCGAAGTCAACCTGAATGCTGCCGGTTCCTAGCGCGCGCCTTCACGGGACTCCCTCACCCGAGCACGACGCGCACCCGGTGCGTCGCCCCGTCGTCGGCCAACGGGACGCCGGCGCCTCCCGGCGCCAGCGCCTCGCCGTCGAGCTCGAGCCGCGAGACGCCGCGACTCACGCCTTTCGGATTCTCGACGCGGATCTCGTAGCGGGCCGAGCGATGGCGGAACTCGATCTCGAAGCCCGGCCACGCGTGCGGGATGCAGGGATCGAGCGCGAGCGTTGCGCCCTGCACGCGGAAGCCGAGGATTCCCTCGAGGCCGGCTCGATACAGCCATCCCGCCGCGCCGGTGTACCAGGTCCAGCCACCGCGTCCGACGTGCGGCGGCACCGAGTAGACGTCGGCGCAGACGACGTAGGGCTCGACCTTGTAGCGATCGACGGCCGCGCGCGTGCTCGAATGCTGGATTGGATTCAGGAGCGAGAACAGCTCGGCGGCTCTATCTCCATCGCTGAGCTCAGCGAAGGCCAGCACGGTCCACGCCGCGGCGTGCGTGTACTGACCGCCGTTCTCGCGCACGCCGGGCGGATATCCCTTGATGTAGCCGGGATCCAGCGGGGAATGTTCGAAGGGGGGCGTGAAGAGCAGGATCAGTCCGTCGTCGCGCCGGACCAGCTGGGCGTCGACCGCGGCCATCGCGCGCCGCGCGCGCGCCGGATCCCCGGCTCCCGAGAGCACCGCCCAGGACTGGGCGATCGCGTCGATGCGGCACTCGCTGCTCGAGGCGGAGCCGAGCGGCGTTCCGTCGTCGAACCAGCCGCGCCGGTACCACTCGCCATCCCACGCATCTCGCTCGAGCGCGGCCGCGAGATCGGCCGCGTGCGCGCGCCAGCGCGCGGCCCCTGCCGTCTCGCCGCGGGCCTCGGCAAGGGGAGCAAAGGCCACCAGCGTCGCGTGCAAGAACCAGCCGAGCCAGACGCTCTCTCCGAGGCCCCCCGCGCCGACCCGGTTCATGCCGTCGTTCCAGTCGCCGCTGCCGAAGAGCGGAAGGCCGTGAGTGCCCACCGCGAGGCTCTGGTCCAGCGCGCGCGCGCAGTGCTCGAATAGCGTTCCGTGCTCCTCGGCGGGCATCGGCTGGAAGTAGGAGTCGGGATCGCCCTCGCGCAGCTCCGGTCCCTCGAGGAAGGGAAGCGACTCATCGAGGATCCCGCGATCGCCCGTCGTGCCGACGTAGTGCGCAGTGGTGTAGGCGAGCCAGATGCGATCATCGACATTTCGTGTACGCGTACCCTGGCCCGACGCGGGCATCCACCAATGCTGCACGTCGCCCGCGACGAACTGCCGGCTCGCCGCTCGCAGCAGGTGCTTTCGTGTGAGCTCCGGCAGTGCCACTGCGAGTGCCATCCCGTCCTGGAGCTGATCGCGGAAGCCGTAGGCGCCGCTCGCCTGGTAGAAGGCCGAGCGCGCCCACACCCGGCAGGCGAGGGTCTGATGCAGCAGCCAGCGGTTCAGCAGCAGATCCAGCGAGCGGTCCGGGGTGCGGACCTGCACGACGCCGAGCACCGCGTCCCAGCTCCGCACGACCGCTTCGAACACCGCGTCGAGGTCCGCGCGGCGGTAACGCGCGATCAGGGCGAGCGCATCTGCCCGCGTCGCCGTCTCGCCGAGGGTGAAGACGATCTCGACTTCGGCGTGCGGCTCGAGCTCGAGGCGCGTCTGTTGCGCGCCGCAGGGATCGAGACCCGCGCCGACGCGGCCCGAGAGCGGCGCGTCGCGCAGCAGCGCGGCGGGCCGATCGAGCGTGCCGTTGCGGCCGAGGAACTCGCTGCGATCGCCGGTCCATGCGAGCTGGCGTCCGCCGAGGTCCGCGAAGGCCACGCGCTCGCCGAATCCCATCCGCCACGGATTTCGCGCGAGCAGGACGCCCGTCTCGGGATCGACCTCGGTCACGACGAAGGGCGCCGTTGCGCCGCGGGAAGGACCCAGCACCCATTCGACGTAGGCGGTGATCGAGAGCCGCCGGACCCGACCCGAGAGGTTCTGGATCCTCAAGCGGGAGATCTTGATCGGGTCTGCGATCGGTACGTACTGGAGCAGCTCGAGCGCGAGCCCGTGTGCGCTGTGCTCGAAGCGGCTGTAGCCCTGCCCGTGCCGAGTGACGTAGTGGCCGCCGTCGCAGCGGATCGGGAGCGCGGTCGCGGAGAGCAGCGCGCCGTCGTCCTCGTCGCGCACGTACAGCACTTCGCCCGGGCGATCGCCGACGGGATCGTTCGACCATGCCGTGATCTGGTTCTCGCGGCTGTTCCCCGACCACGTGTAGCCACCGCCCTCGACGGAGCTCTGGAAGCCGAAGTCGGGATTCGCGACGACGTTGATCCAGGGCGCCGGCGTCCATTGTCCCTCGCCTAGCACGGTTACGTACTCGCGGCCGCCTGCTGCGAATCCGCCGAGCCCGTTCCAGAACTCCAGCTCCGGGCGCGGCGGCGCGGATCCGGGCGAGGCGAGCGCCACAACTCTTTGCGCGACGGGCGCGACGGCGGGCTCGTTTCGGCGGCCGAGCTGCTCGAACAGGCTTCCGCGGCGGCCGGGCAGCACCGCGCGGGCCACGCTCTGGAGCACGCTGCGGACCTCGGCCGAGACCTGATCTGCGCGCAGCACGAACACCGATCCGCGGATCGTGTCCGCTGCTTCCCGAGGTCGCGATCGACTCGCGCGGACCAGCGCTTCCACGGAGGCCTGGAACTCATGAGCGTAGGAGGTCGGCCGCTCGTTCAGGACCACGAGATCGACGGCCAGGAGCTTCGTGCGCCAGTACTCGTGGGCGCGGAGCAGTTGGCGGAGCAGCTCGAGATCGTCGGCTTCGTCGATCTGGGCCAGCACGATCGGGAGGTCGCCAGAGATTCCGTGGGCCCAGAGTGCGGAGGGACCCTGCCCGTGGCGCGTCAGTACGGCGGACGAGGGCCGCAGCGCCGGATCCGAGTACAGCACGTGGTTGGCGAGCTCCTGGTAGAGCTGAGCCTCGTCCGGACCGACTCCGAGATGGTGCAGCTCGACCTGGGCCTGCGTCCACGCCAGCGTGACCGCGCGCTCGAAGGCCGTCGGATCCTGGTGTTTGTCGGCCAGGTCGAGCACTTCGCTGCGCGTCTTTGCCACGAGCGTCCAGAACGCCACGCGCGCCGTGCTGCCCGGCGGGATTCGCACGCGGCAGCGGAGGCTGAAGATCGGATCGAGTACGAAGCCGACCCTGCCCGTGAGCGGCCGGCCGTCCGTCACGGAGAGCGCCGTGCGCAGCGTCCGGCCACGGCCCAGGAAGCGCGCGCGATCCGTCTCGTACGACACCGGGCCGACGCGCTCGCCCTCCACCACCGCGAGGTGCGACGCGAAGACCTCCGGCTCGCCGGGAGAGCGCCGGCGCCGGGTCGCCAGCAGGGCGCCGATTTCGGGCACGAACTCCGTCTGCACGAAGAGCTTGGAGAAGGCAGGGTGCGCGCTGTCGGCAGCGGCCGGCGCGAGCACGAGCTCCGCGTACGAAGTCAGCTCGATCTCCCGGGCGCGGCTTCCGAGGTTCGAGATCGAGACGCGGCGCACCTCGGCGTCGTCCTCGGGCGAGACCGCGATCTCGAGCGTCGTCGCGAGCGTCCCGTCGCGCCTGAGGATCTCGACGCGATCCTCGGAGAACTCGACGTGGTAGGAGTCGGGCTCGGCGCCGGTCGGCTGGTAGCCGGCCGACCACAGCTCGCCGCTCTGGGCATCCCGCAGGAATACGTACGCGCCGGCCGCATCACAGGTCACGTCCTCGTGCCAGCGCGTCACGGCGAGATCGCCCCAGCGGCTGTAGCCCGAGCCGGACGCGGTGACCATCACCGCATAGCGTCCGTTCGAGAGCAGGTGCGCGCGCGGAATCGGATCGTGAGGCGAATCGAAGCGGCGTCGCGTCGGAGGCACCAGCTCGCGGACGTTCGCGACCGCCCGCACCTCCTCGGCGCGCGGACGGGCGACGGCGACGCCTCGCGGCGTCCGCTCCTGGAGCAGGAGCTCGGCCGCCTGGATCATCGGCTCGGCGTGGAAGCGGGCGCGCATCGCGCCGTCGAAGAGGGCGTCGGCGATCGCGACCACGCTCATGCCCTGGTGGTGCGCCATGTAGGCTCGGACGATCGCCACGCTCGCGCCGTCGGGCAGGCGCGTGCGCGTGTAGTCGAGCGCCTCGTACCAGCCGAAACGGCCGCGGCCACCGGCAGCTTCGAGCCGCGCGAAGTTCTGCACAGCCGCTCGAGGGTCCACCATCGCCGCGAGCGCCGTCGCATAGGGCGCGATCACCGCATCTTCGAAGAGCCCGCGCTTCAGTCCGAGGCCGGGCACTCCGAAGTTGGAGTACTGATAGGTGAACTCCAGATCCCGCGCGTTGTAGGCCGACTCCGAGACGCCCCAGGGAACGCCGAGCTCGGCGCCGTATCTCTGCTGCCTGCGGACCACGAGGCGGCTGGTCTGCTCGAGCAGACTTCCCGCCGGTGCGCGCATCACCAGCGACGGCATCAGATATTCGAACATCGACCCCGACCACGAGATCAGTGCAGAACCGCGATCCACGGGTGTGAGCGCACGCCCGAGGCGGAACCAGTGCCGCACCGGAACGTCGCCCTTCGCGATTGCGACGAAGCTCGCGAGTCGCGCCTCGGAGGCCAGCAGGTCGTAGCAGCTCGGGTCGAGTGAGCCGTCGGCGATGCGATAGCCGATCGAGAGCAGCTGGCGCTCGCGGTCGAAGAGGAAGGCGAAGTCCATCGCCGCCGCGAGCGCACGCGCCCGGTCGCCGATCGACGCGAGCTGGCGCGCGAGCGACCGGGCGCTGCTCGCGGATTGCTCGTAGGCGGCGATCCGCGCGGTGTCGGGCTCCGCTTTGCGCACGAGGATCGCGATCGCCTCCTCGCAGCGACCCGGGAGCTCCGCGAGAGTCGGCATCGAGGCGAACAGGGAGCCGAGCGCGATCTCGTCCGCACGCTCGCGCGCCCACGGCAGCAGCAGCTCGCGATCGCGCTCGTGACTCTCTGCGCAGGAGCGCAGCGCCTCCGCCCACCAGAGTAGGTCCGCAGCGGCGGCGTCTCCGCGCTCGCCAATCAGTGTGCGGGCGATGTCGGCCGCTGTGTCGGCCCGCGAAATCAGCAGCGCGAGGCGCAGCGCGACCTCCGCGGGTGCCGCCGGTACCGGCGCGAGCGCCGCGGCGACGAGGTCGAGCGCCTCTTCGAGCTGCTTCCAGGTGACGGTCTCGCCGTGGCGATCGTCGGCCAGCGTCCGCAGCGCCTCGCGAGTGAGCGCGAGCGCGTCCGCGATCCCCGCGACCCACTGCGGGTGCACCACCGGGCGGTCGATCCTCTCCCGGCAGGCGCGGTCGAGTGCGATCAGGTGACCCGCGAGATTCCCGCTGTCGACGCAGGAGACGTACTTCGGGTCGAGCGGTCGCAGATCCTGCGTGTCGTACCAGTTGAAGAAGTGGCCCCGGAAACGCTCGAGGCGGTTCATCGAGTCGAGTGTCGTCTCGAGACGCTCCGCGGTGTCGAGCGTGCCGATCCAGCCGAAGTCGCGGGCGGCCACGGTGGAGAGCAGGTAGAGGCCCAGGTTCGTCGGCGAAGTCCGGTGCGCGACGACCGGAACGGGATCCTCCTGGAAGTTGTCGGGCGGGAGCCATTGGTCCGCCGACGTGACGAAGGTCTCGAAGAAACGCCAGGTGCGGCGCGCGACTCCGCGCAGCGCGCGCTCGTCCGCTGCACCGATCGGCTGGCGGCCACCGATCGGCGGCGCGCGGCTGGCCCAGCGCGCGATCGCGGGGGAGAGCAGCCACGCGAGTAGGAACGGAGCGGCGATCCGCCACGATCCGCGTCCCGCGCTCGCGACCGGAATCGCAGCCGCGACCGCCAATGCGATCGCGCCGCCCATGCGCCGGTAGATGCCGGGGAGATCCAGTCGCGGACCGAGGGTCGCCTGGGCGGCGCTGATCCACTCGAGCAGGCGGCGGCGCACCAGCAGGCGGCACAGCGTGCGCGCGATGGCGTCGCTCATCAGCCAGGCCTGGTGCGCCAGGAAGATCGACAGGAATGCGACCTGTCGCAGCGCGAGCGCGAGATCCGTGGCGACGCCGCGCAGGTGGCTCCGCTTCGAGATCCCGAAGCGCCGCGGCACGATGCCGAGGAAGAAGGGCAGGAAGGCCGGGGTCGCGAGCGTCGCGATCACGAAGGCGCTCCAGGCTGCCGGCGCCTCGAGCGGCAGCGTCCAGCCGGCCACGAGCGCCCCGAAGGCGCTGGGCGCCGAGAGCGAGCGGCGCAGGTTGTCCAGCATCTTCCAGCGGCCGATCCACGGAATCGCCCGCCGCTCCGGATGCCCGCTCGCGTCGCGTCCGCGCCCGAAGATCCAGGGAAGCAGCTGCCAGTCGCCACGCGTCCAGCGATGCTGGCGAGCCGCGGCGACGTCGTAGCGCGTGGGATGATCCTCGAAGACCTCGACGTCCGACACCAGTCCCGCGCCGGCGAAGATGCCCTCGAATAGATCGTGAGAGAGGAGCGTGTTCTCCGGGACGCGGTCCGCGAGCGCCGCCTCGAAGATGTCGACGTCGTAGATCCCCTTCCCGGTGTAGGAGCCGCGACCGAAGAGATCCTGGTAGACGTCGGAGACCACGAACGCGTAGGGGTCCATGCCGCCCGAGCCCGAGAAGATGCGCTGGAAGAGCGACCCGTCGCGGCCCATCGGCAGCGTCGGCGTGACGCGCGGCTGGAGCACGCCGTAGCCCTCCGCGACGCGGCCCCTGCGCTGATCGAGCCGCGGGCGGTTCAGCGGGTGAGCGAGCTTTCCGATCAGCCGCTTCGCGACGCCGTGCGGGAGCCGCGTGTCGGCATCGAGTGTGATCACGTACCGCACACCGGAGGGAAGCGTCGGGACGCGGTTGCCGGCGGCCAGGAAGCTCGTATCGGTTGCGCCGCGCAGCAGTCGATTCAGCTCGCGCAGCTTGCCGCGCTTGCGTTCCCACCCCATCCATTTCCGCTCGCTCGGATTCCAGGTCCTCTGGCGGTGGAGCAGGAAGAAGCGCTCGCCATCCGCCGCCAGGCCGTGGCGGTGGTTGAGCTGCGCGATGCCATCCCGCGCTGCGGCGAGCAGCTCGTCGTCGACAACCGCGCTCTGCGTCTCGGAGTCCGGCCAGTCCGAGAGCAGTGCAAAAAAGATCTCCCCATCGGACCCCGCGAGGTAGTGGACCTCGAGCCCCTCGATCTGTTCCTCGATCTCCGCTCGCGTCGAGAGCAGGGTGGGCACGGCGACGAGCGTGCGCAGACTCGGCGGCACCCCGCTGCGCAGCTCGAGGCCGGGAAGCGCCTTCGGTGCGAACTGGTTGGTGATGATCCGGTTGATCAGCACGATCGCGGAATCCGATGCCGGCACGAGCGCGAGGAGCGCGAGCGCGAGGAGCGCGACTCCCGAGAGCTCCGATCCCGCGGCGCCGAGGAGCGGTACGGCGAGCAGGCACCCGGTGAGAAGCGCGATTGATGCGAGATAGCCGCCGATGCCGGCGGACTCGGTCGCGCGCGCAACCCAGCCGTGCAGCGGCGTGCGGAATCCGAGTTCGCTCTCGAGCGCGCGCCGGCCGCGCGAGATCAGGTAGAATCCAGGGTCCTGTTCGCGCTCGATTGCCGCCCCGCGGTCCCGCGGCAGGCCGGCGGCCTGCGCCAGGCGGATTGCGCATCGCGCGACTTCGATCTCCGCCTGACCCGAGCCACTCGCCAGGTCTTCGATCGCGTGGCGATAGCGATCGCGCGTCCGAAAGTCCATCGCCGCGAAGTCGCTTCCCGAGCGCAGCGTCTCGTCGACGAGACTCACGCTCTCGAAGAAGTCCGCCCAGTCGATTTCCGAAAGCAGTCGCATGCTCGTGATCACGTTGCGCACGGTCACGTTCGACGCGCCCTGCAGCTGGAGCTCTTCGCGCACGATTTCGTCGGCGCTCGTCCCCTGGGCGGCGAGACGCTCGTCCAGCCAGCGCAACGCGGGGGTCACGGCGGGGTCCTGGTCGCGGAGGCGCTGGATCAGCTGCACCGCGAAGGACCGCGACAGCGGCGCCGATTCGTAGGGCCGGAGTACGGCAGCAGACGGCTCGGGCTTCCCGCCGTCGCTCCCGAGCAGCCGGTCCGCGACGAGGTCGCCTGCTTCACGTCCGGCCCGGCTGCTGACGATGCGTTCGGCCGAGCGCCGGAGGTTCTCGACGAGCAGGATGCGCATCGTGATCGCGACCGCCCAGAGCTCTCCGATCGTGAGCGGCTGGACTCGCTGATAGGCGCGGACGAAGCGAAACAGCGCCCCCGGCTCGAAGTGGCTGTCGGTGTGTGCGACGAAGGCCCAGGCCAATCCGAATACGCGCGGATAGCCGGCGAGCGGCCCCTCGGCGAGCTTCGGGAGCCGGCGGTAGAAGCCGCGGGGCAGGTCGTCGTGGATCTCGCGGATCTGCTCTTCGACGAGGTGGAAATTGTCGACCAGCCACTCGGCGGCCGGCGTGATCGCTCGCTCCTCGCGGATCGCCACGCCGATCGCCCGGTACGCGGCGAGCAGCACGCGAGCGTTCTCGCGCAGCCGCCTGGTGAGCGACCGACCCTGCCTGGGGGAGGGCGTGACCCGCTGCGCGGCTGCGAGGCTCTCGGCATGCTGCTCGAGGCGCTCGATGCCGAACAGCTCCGCGCGGATCGGATCTTCGCCGTCCCCGCTCGAGCGCGTCCACGAGTTGCGCAGAGTCCGCAGCCAGGGAGCGTTCATGCTCCCGCGGCTCGGAAAACGCGTGGAGATCGGATCTGCGCGGCCCGCTCCCCTAGCTCCTGAAGGAGAGGCGTTCGCCGCAGTCGACGCAGAAGCTGCTCTGCGAGCGGCGCATCCGCGCATGGATTTCCGAGGGACACTGCTTCAGGTGGATCTTCCCGTTCACGATCACGCCGCAACTCGAACAGAAGCGGACGGTCACGACCGGTCGGCCATGGTTATCGTTTGCACAACGCCGCAGCATATTTCCTCCTCAGGTTTCGAGCGGATCTCTGCGCTCAGGGACGGCAGCGGCTTCTGCCTCCCGCTCGCCCTCGCGGACCTCGGACCAGAACCGCGCCCGCAGCTCGGCCGAGCGGCGTTCGCTGCGGCCCTGAGCCAGTCGACGCCAGATATCCAGCAGTGCGCGACGCAGTGGGTCCCACATCTCGGTCTCCCTCGCGAATCGCGTGTCGTAGGAACTCAGCTGAGCCCAGGCGCGCTCGCCCAGAGTCCACGGCGGTCAGGTCCGACGCGACCACCACACGCAGCAAGCGCCCAGTCACGCGAAGCGCCGATGGCGCAGGCACGCTCAGATGGGAGAAGACAGGAGGGGCGGTGCGCCCGCTGAGATCGGCCAAAGAGAATGACTGAATGGGACTAGATAGCCTATCGGCCGAGCCATTGCTCGCGGGGGTTCCGGGGAGTCGCCGCTACGGCAGGAAGCTGGCCGTCTGCGCGAGCTTGCGCGGCAGATACTCTTCGATCACGTAGTTGAGCCCCCACTTCGCGAGCGCCTGCTGCTCGGCGCGCACGCCCATTCCTAGGAGCTGCTCGATCGCCTTCTGCCAGGGCTTGTGCGCCTTGAAGAAGGGGTCGTTCTTGAGGGCGTCCTTGGCGCGTTTGATGTCGACGTCCTGGAGCGGGTGGGTGGGTAGCCGGTAGTCCTCGATGTCCTGGGGTGTGACGCCGAGGTAGCGGGCCTGGGGCACGCAGAAGAACTGCGAGAGGTGGGCCGCGTTGCCGGAGCCGACCTTCAGCGTGCGGTAGATGTTCGAGATGCCGTAGG
>CAYTJA010000367.1:0-18053 GCA_964437835.1 uncultured Spirochaetales bacterium | reverse complement strand
CTCGCAGAAGAAGCCGTGATCGGCGCCCGGATACACGACGACCTCGTGGCGCGCGCCCGCCTGTTTCAGCGCGCTGCGGATCGCATCGACCTGCGCGGCAGGAATCAGCGCGTCCTTTTCGCCGAACAGGCACAGCAGGCGGCCTCGAAGCTTCGCGCTGCGCCCGAGGGTCGAGGGCTTGCCGCCCGGCCCCTGGGGCGCCGCGATGCCGCCGCCGTAGAAGCTGGCGGCGGCGGCGACGTCCGTCTCGCAGGCGGTCAGATAGGTCATGTGCCCGCCGATGCAGAAGCCCATCGCGCCGATCTTGTCGCCGCGCACGTCCGGCCGCCCGCGCAGGTACGCGAGTGCCGCGCGCGCGTCCTCGAGCATCTGGTCCGCATCGAGCGCCATCAGCAGCTTCATGCCCGCGCCCATGCCCTGCTCGTCGTAGCCGTACTCGACGCCGGGGCCCGTGCGGTGGAAGAAGTCCGGAGCCAGCGCGACGTAGCCCTCGCGCGCGACCCGCTCGACGACGCTGCGGATGTGCGAATTGATGCCGAAGATCTCCATGTAGACGAGCACCGCGGCGCAGCGCTCGGCGCCCTTCGGCCGCGCGAGATAGCCGCCCATCGAAGCACCTCCGGGCAGCGCGATCTGCACCCGCTCGGTCTGGATCTGCATGCGTGTTTCCTCCTGCCGCGTCACTTGCGAATGCCGATCGTCAGCCAGTACTCGCGCGGTACACAGATGCCGAGGTCCGTCGGAAAACCGTCGTGGAACGCGATGAAATCGCGGCGCAGCTCCGCGCGACGTGCGTCGTCGAGATTTTCGGCCAGGGACTTCGTCGGGCCGTAGCCGGTCGAGAACGTGGTCCAAGCTGCCTCGCCACTCGGTTCCCGATAGTAGGACACGCCCTTCTCGAACTCGAGGTCGAAGTCGCGTCCCAGCAACTCCTGGATGCGTTCGATGCGTCCCCACTCGAAGGGCGACGGCGGCGCCGGGCTAGGCGGAGCGGGCATGTAAGGTTTCATGACCTGGAACATCTTGAACAGGTTGCTGTCCGAAAGCCAGGTCGTCAGAGCGATCCGGCCGCCTCTCCGACACACGCGACCGAGTTCCGACGCCGCAGCATCCTGGCGGCTTGCGAACATGACACCGCAGGTGGAGACCACCGCGTCGAACTCGCCGTCGGCGAACGGAAGCTGCTCCGCATCACCGATCCGGTACTCGATGTCGAGCGCCTCGGCCGCGGCCCGTTCCCTGGCCGCCGCCACCAGTTCGGAGGCGATGTCGACGCCAACGACTTTGGCGCCGCTGCGTGCCACCGCACGAGAGGTCCAGCCGGTCCCGGTGGCGAGGTCGAGAATGCGCTCGCCTCGTGTCGGCCCGAGACGCAGGACGCAGTGCTCGATCGAGTCAGCGATCCCACGGCTGATCTTGTCGTACGCGCTGCCACCCGAGCTCCAAACGGTCGCCGGTTTCTGATTATGCGATTGGATCGGCACATCCATGGCCTCGTCCTCCCAGGTTCTCGTATCTCGAGCCCACTCCCGCTGAGTGTTGCGCAGTCGGCCCCGCGCCAGATCCGAGAGCTGCTGATTATTGCGGGCCCACCGCTGCACCGCCTCCCGACGTGACCTGCTGAGAAAAACGGGCTCGCGTCAAGCGTGCATGCGGGGCTGCGGGGGCAGGGACGCGAGGATTTCCGCCTCCGCGCGCGCGAGCTCGGCGAGGCGCTCGCGCAGCGGGGCGGCCGGCGCGAGCTCGCGCGCGAGCTCCGTGTAGATCTGGTGGTGGCGCGCCTCGGCTGCGAGCAGGCCGCGGTAGAAGCTCGCCAGCGCCGCGTCTTCGCAGTGCAGCGCGAGCTGCTGGAAACGCTCGCAGCTGCGCGCCTCGATCAGCGCCGAGATCAGCAGCAGGTCCTGCAGCTGCTCCGGCTCGGGCGCGCGTACGAGAAGCCGCAGGCGGCCCGCGTAGGGACTCGGGCGCAGCGGGCGCAGCCCGGCGCCGCGCGCCGCGAGCAGCTCGAGCAGCTGTTCGAAGTGCTGCAGCTCTTCGCGCGCGAGCCGCGAGAGCGGCGCCTGCAGGAAGTCCGCGCGCGGGTAGCGGAACAGCAGCCGCACGGCCATGCCCGCCGCCTTCTTCTCGCAGTGCGCGTGGTCGATCAGCAGCTCGACCGGATCGCGCAACACGCGCTCGGCCCAACCCGGATCGGTGTCACTGGCGAGCGAGAGCATGCTGGCACTTTGGCCCGAGCTCCCGCCCGGCGCCGCGAGCCGCGCAGGCGTGCACTGCCCTTCGGCACCAGCGCGCGCTTGAGGCCGTGCAGGCCGCGCCACAGCGGGTGATAGGCGCGTGCGAGCAGGCTGCGCTCGTTTGCTAGGCGCAGCTCCTCGGGGCTGCAGAGCTCCGGCCGCAGCTTGTGCTTGCGCTTGTAGAGGTAGCGCTGGTCCTGGCGCTGCAGCTCGGCGATCAGCCAGCGCGAGGCCGCCGCCAGCGCGCGCCGGCGACCGCGGTAGCAGCGCAGCGCGATCTGGAAGTCGATCAACACCGGGTGGCCCTTGGCATCGATCAGCAGGTTGTCCTTGCGCTCCAGATCGTTGTGCGCGATCCCGCGCGCGTGGAGCGCCGCGAGTGCGCTGCGCAGCTCGTCGAAGAACGCGTCCGGCGGGCGCTCCCCCGCGCGCGTGAGCTCGCGCAGGTTGCGGCCCTCGACCCATTCGCGCAGCAGCGCGGCCTCGCCGAAGGCCAGGGCGCCCGCCGCGACTCCCGGGATCCCCGCCGCGCTGCGACCGATCTCGATCTCGTGCCTCGCGAGCGCGCGCGGCAGCGCGCGCAGCCAGCGACCGGCGAGCGGCAGCTGAAAGCGTTTGTGCAGATAGCGGCGGCCGTGCCACTCGACGAGCGCGCTCTCGGCAAACCAGTGCCGGGACAGCGGGCGCAGCACGCGCAGCGCCTGGCTGGCTTCGGCAGCCGCGGCACCCTCCCCCGACGCCTCCGCAGCGGACATCGCCGCGAGCGTGCCCGAGGCGACGTCACGCGGCAAGCGCAGCGCAGCAGCCACCAAAGCCGCAGTATGCTGCGCGGGTGAAGTACCGCCCGCTCGGTCGCAGCGGCCTGCGCGTGTCCGAGATCGCTCTCGGCAGCTGGCTCACGCTCGGCTCGAGCGTCGGCGTGAGCGACACAAGGGCGCTGGTGCACCGCGCCTTCGAGCTCGGCGTCAACCTCTTCGACAGCGCGGATGTGTATTCCGACGGCGCCGGCGAGGAGGCGCTCGGCAAGGCGCTGCAGGAGCTGCCGCGCGACGAGCTCGTGATCGCGACCAAGGCCTACTTTCCGACCGGTCCGGGTCCGAACGCGCGCGGGCTCTCGCGCAAACACCTGGTGGCGAGCGTCGAGGGCTCGCTGCGGCGCCTCGGGACCGATCGCATCGACCTGCACCAATGCCACCGCTTCGACCCCGAGACGCCGCTCGAGGAGACGATCGCGACCTACGCCGACCTGGTGCGGCAGGGCAAGCTGCTCTACTGGGGGGTTTCGCTGTGGTCGCCGCGCCAGCTGTGGGGCGCCCAGCGGATCGCGCGACGGCTGCGCGCTCCGGGCCCGATCTCGAATCAGCCCGAATACTCGCTGCTCGCGCGCGACGCGGAGCGGCGCCTGCTGCCCGCGAGCCGCTGGCTCGGCGTGTCTCAGATCGTCTGGAGTCCGCTCGCGCAGGGAGTGCTGACGGGCAAGTACGGCGCGCAGGCGCAGCCGGCCGGCAGCCGCGCCGCGGATTCGATGCGCAGCTCGTTCATGGCCCGCTACTTGAACCCGGAGTCGCTGGCCCGGGCTGCCGAGCTGCGCGCGCTCGCGGCCGAACGCGGCCTCAGCCCGGCACAGCTCGCGCTCGCCTGGTGCCTGCGCCAGCCGGCAGTCGCGAGTGTGCTGGCGGGGGCGACGCAGCTTTCCCAGATCGAGGAGAACGCCGGAGCCTCGGGCATCGCGCTCGACGCGCCGCTGCTGCACCGCCTCGACGCGCTGTTCCCGCGCGGCCGCAGCACATCTGCCTAACCTTGCGGGTCCCGGTCCGGGAACGGCCCGGTCCCACCCGCACTCCGCTCGGCTTCGCCTCGCTGCGCGCCGAAGCGGCTAACGCAGCCAGCCCGGCTCGCAGCCGGAGCGGCGGCACTCCTCCTCGAGCTGCTCGGACAGAAAGCGCTCGAGCTGCGCCACGCGGCGCGCGAGCGCCGCGTGGCGCTCGCGCACCCCGTCGCAGGAGACGCTCGTCTTGAGTCCGTTCTCGAGCCGCGTGAACAGGTCCCGACCGTGATTGCAGTGCGTGACGTACTGCTCGAGCTGCTCGCGCTCGCGAGTGGCTTCGCGCAGCTCGGCCTGCGCCCGCTGCTTGCGCCCGCGCCAGACGCCGGCTTCGGCCTCGTCCGCGTGGGGGTCCGCCTTCGCGGCGGCGCTGCGCTGCGAGCTGCGCGGACCCGCGCCGGCCGCTTCCGGCTCCGAGACGCGCTGGATGCGGTCCTCGGGTTGGATCGCTGCGGCGCCCGGGCAGGCGCTCGGGTCGTCCGTGAAGCTGACGCCGCCCCCCGGCTGCGGGCAGCGATACAGCTCCGCCCGCGCGGGCAGTGCGCACGCGATCAAGAGCGCGGCCGCGAAGGCGAGCGCGAGCCCGCCGCGGCGCCGCGGCCCCTGCGGCGAACAAAGCTGAGGTGCTCGTTGCATGTCCCTCACTCCTGCCAGGCCGCCGGCACCTGCCGCAGCGTGGCCTCCTGCTCGAGATCGGCGAGCTGCTCGCGCAGCAGCTCGCGCCGCGCCTCGAGCTCTGCGCGCCGCTCCGCTCGCGTGACCTCACGCTCCTCGAGATAGGCCTCGAGCTGCGCAAGCGATTCCCGCAGCGCGCGGAAGCGCGCGCGCCACTCGCGCTCGCCGAGCCCGCTGCGCAGCGCGTCGTTCGGCGCGAGCGTCAGCACGCCTTCCGCCGCGTCGACCGCGTACACGAAATGGTTGAAGAAGGCCCCGCCGAGCAGGCCGATCTCCATCGAGTCGCTCACGTGGGCCTCGAGGCCTTCGACGCGGGCCGCGCCGAGCTGCACCGAATCCAGCTGCACGACCGGAACCCGAATCGTGCCGTTCGCAGTGCCGACCAGGACCCGCGGCGTCGCGGGCCCGATGCGGATCCCGAGCGCCTCGGCGGCCGCGCGCGGCAGCGAAACCGAGCTCGCGCCG
The DNA here is from genome assembly GCA_964437835.1 of uncultured Spirochaetales bacterium. Classification (GTDB taxonomy): domain Bacteria; phylum Myxococcota_A; class UBA9160; order UBA9160; family SMWR01; genus CAYTJA01. Next base: position 12,854 of record CAYTJA010000367.1, on the reverse strand, counting down.
GTGTCTACGAGAAAGGGCAGGTCGAGCCGGTCGTCGATGCGCGCGCTCACCAGCATCAGGCTGCCGCGCCGCTCGAAGGGCACCCGCACAGCGCGACCGCGCGCACTCTCGGGCGCCGGAGAGGCGGCCGCGGCCGGATCTTGGCGATAGGTCTGCAGCACTCCCTCCGGCGCGCGCTCTGCGGCCTCGCGCGCGGCCGCGCGCTGCGCGGGCGGCACCGAGTCGAGGCTCTGGCTGAAGTGCAGCTGACCCTGGGCGTCGACCCAGCGGTAGACCTCGGCCGCGCTCGCCGTAGCGAGCGCGAGAGGCAGCAGCAGCGCGGCGAGGCAGCGAAGCATCCCGAGATCTGATCGGCGAAAGGCGGGGGTTGCTGGACCCGGTCCAGGACCCCGCGCAGCCTCGCGCGGCTCCACGGCAACGATCGGGCGATCTTTCCCCTCGCTCGCGGCCCCCTCGCGCAGCGGCTACGCGCGCGTTGCCGCCGTGCTGCCGCGGCGCGAGAGCCAGAGCGCGAGCGCATAGGCCAGCGCGGCGACCCACGAGAGCGCCGCGAGCCCGGTCGCCATCGCGAGGAACTCGAGCAGACCGCCGGCCACCGAGCCGAGCAGGTTCCAGGCGAAGGCCTGCGGCGCCGACGCGCGCACGCGGAAGCGCAGCGCGAAGGCCGCCGACGCGAAGTAGACCGGCACCCCGACGCTCGCGACCGAGGCCGCGAGGCGCAGCGGCCCGGACAGCGAGAGCAGCGCCGAGACCGGGATCAGCGTGTTCGCGGCCAGCGCGAGCAGCGCGAGTGCGAGCAGCGGCGTCGCACTCGCGCGCGACGCGTGCATCGCGAGCGTCGCCAGCAGCACGGTCGCGAGAATCGCGCCGAACACGACCGCGCTGGTGAGCCAGGTCGCCCCCCAGAGCAGGTTCATCGCCGTCACGAACTTCGATTCGAGCAGCAGGAATCCCACCCCGAACAAGAACATCTCGGGATCGGCGCTGCCGAGGCCACGCGCGCCACCGCGGCCCGGCACCGCCAGCCAGACGGCTCCCGCGGAGAGCGCCAGAAACAGCGCGATCAGCGACCAGTAGAAGCCGGACACGCCGCGCTCCCGCAGGTACAGGAAGGGCCAGTCGTCGCTCGGAATCGCGAGCGTCGGCAGCACCTCGCGCAGATAGCGCTCGCGGGCCGCGTCCTCGTGTGCCGGCAGCTGGGCGAAGGCCGGCCCGGCGACGTAGATCGAGTTGAAGAGCTCGAACTCCTCGTGCACGAAATGCGGCAGCTCGCCGAAGGCGCGCGTCAGCATGCCGACGATGTGCGCGTGGATGTAGTCGGTGGCGGTGGCGAAGTACAGCACCACGCCGCCATCGGGGGTCAGCAGGCGGCGAGCCGCGCGCAGACAGTCCTCGGTGTAGACGAAGTTGTCGAGGCGCACGTTCGAGAGCGCCGAGAGCCGCGTCAGCGAGTCGAGCGTGCCGAAGACGATCAGGTCGTAGCGCTCGTCCGAGTCGTTCAGGTACGAGCGGGCGTCGGCGTTGAAGACACGCACGCGCGGGGAATCGTAGGGCCGATCCGGGTGGTGCTCTCGCCCCGCCTCGAGGATCACGGGATCGATCTCGACCGCGTCGATCTGCTGCGCGCCTTCGTCGAGCAGTGCGGCGACGTCGTTCCCGGTGCCTGCGCCGAGCACCAGGGCCTTGCGCGGCGGGCGCCCGAGCATCCGGTAGGGCAAGTGATAGCCGCGCAGGATCCGCGCATGTCTTTCGGAGCTCGGCCGCAGATCGCGCCGCAGCGAGACGCCCGTCTGGTGCAGCGAGCCGTTCGCGAGCACGACCAGCGACTGCTGAAAATCCGGGATCACGCGCACCGCGTAGTAGGGGCTGTAGCGGTCGCCCGTATCCGTCTGGAACAAGAAGAACCCGATGCCGACTGCGACCGGGACGTAGGCGAGCAGCGCGCGGCCGCGAAAGAAAACCGCGCCGAGGCCGAGCAGCAGCGCGAACCAGCTGCGCGGCCCACTGCCGTTCAGGCTCGCGAACGCGAACACCCCCACGCCGAGCAGCGAGCCGAGCAGGTCGCAGGCGTAGCCGTGCAATAGGCGCCCGCGCAGCGCGAAGGCCGCCAGGCGCTCGGCGACGAGCTGACCCAGCGCTACGAAGCAGAGCGCCGAGAGCGCGAAGCAGAGCGCGATCGGGGCGCGCACGCCCTCGATCACGGGAGCCGTGGACGGGAGGTCGTAGTAGAGCAGGAACAGGTGCTCGCCGGCCTGAGCCGAATCCTGCGTGAAGGCCACGCGCGAGAGCCCGAAGCTCGCGAGCGCGAGCGCGACGATGCCGCCGGGCCAGAGCGCGAGCAGCGATCCGCGCCCCGCGCGCAGCGCGCCGATGCCGAGCCCGAGGAACGCGCTGATCAGCACCAGGTTCGGGAAGTAGGCCAGCACCCGGACCTGCCCACCCAACCAGCGGATGAACGCGAGCTCCTGGAACAACACCAGGAACGAGGCGGCGACCAGCTCGAGACCTGCGCGCCGCAGGCGAGGTTCCATGCGGGCGCTCACCATACCCCTTGTGAGGGAGCGCTGCCTGGGTTTCTCTGGCCCCGTGACGACAGCTCTAGACAGCGATCGGCGCCGCGAGCGCGGCGAGCAGCTCGACGCCGCGGCCGTCGCCGGCATCGCGCTCTGCGCCTACCTCGCGACCCTCGCGCCCGGCATCACGACCGGCGACTCCGGCGAGCTCGTGACGGCCGCCGCGACGCTGCGACTCGCGCATCCGACCGGCTACCCGCTCTACCTGCTGCTCGGGCACGCCTGGATCCGCGCGCTGCCCTGGATCTCGCCGGCCCTCGCGATGAACGCGCTGTCGGCGCTGTTCGGGGCCGCCGGCGTCGCGGCCGCGCGGGTCGTCGCGCGCGAGCTAGGCGCGCCGCGCAGCGCGGCGGCCGCCGCGGCGCTCGTCTTCGCGTTCTCGGAGAGCTTCTGGGGCGAGGCGGTCCGGGCCCGGGTCTACACCCTCTCGGCCCTGCTCTTCGCGGCGGCACTCGTGAGTCTGCTGCGCGCGCGCACGGGAGCGCCGCGCCCGCTCGCATTCGCGTGGCTCTGGATCGGAGCCGGCCTCGCCAATCACAGCGTGATCGCGATCCTGATCCCCTTCGCGCTGTGGCGCAGCGCGCGCAGCCGCGCCCCGCTCGCGGCGCGAGCGGGCGCCGTGGCCTGCGCCCTGCCCGGCCTGTCGCTCTACGCGTACCTGCCCTGGGCCGCGAGCAGCGAGGCGATCCAGACCTGGGGAGATCCGAGCCATTTCGCGGGCTTCGTCGACTACCTCTCACGGCGCCCTTATTGGGATCAGGCCTGGGTCCGGAGCGCCGCCGACCTCTGGCGCGTCGCGCGCTTCGAGCTGTCGCGGATCCCCGCGGAGCTCGGCTGGGCGGGCTGCGCGGTACTCGCGCTCGGTGCGGCGCGAATGCTGCGCACGGCGCCGATCCGGCTCGCGGCGCTGATCGCCCTGTGTGCGGCGAACTTCGCCGTCGTCGCCTGGCACGGCAGCTACAACGATCTGTTCCACTGGGGCCGCTATCGGATTCCGGCCTGGCTGCTGCTCTCGGCGCTGACCGCTCCAGGGCTCGCGCTGCTGCGCGGCCCCGCGCCGGCCCCGCGTTGGCGCAGCGCCGCGCTCTTCGCGCTCCCGGCGCTGGTCTTCGCGCTGCACTACCGCGAGGCAGACGCCTCGCGCGAGCACTTCGCCTCCGACTTCGCGCGCCGGGTGCTCGAGCAGCTGGAACCCGGCGCGCTGCTCTTCGCGGGCGAGGACAACACGGCCTTTCCGATCACCTACCTCTGGGAGGTCGAGCAGCTGCGGCGAGACATCGAGCTGCGCTGGGTCGGCAGCGGACTCCCGCTCGAAGCCGAGATCGATCCGCGCCAACGACCCGTCTACCTCGCGCACGACGTAGACCTCGCGCGCAGCCCGATGCGGCTGCTGCCGCACGGACTCGTGTATCGCGTCTGGCCCCGCAGCGCCGAGCCTCCAACGGCTCCGGATCCGCAGCGCTGGCGCATCGCGAGCTTCGAGGCCGCCGACTTCGGGCACTCGCAGAGCCTCGACCGCTCGCTCGCGAACCACTACTTCCTGCAGCTCGCACTGAGCCAGGCTCCGCGCGATCCGGCTGCGGCCCTCGCGGCTGCGCGGCGCGCGCGCTCTCTCGCCGCGGGGGATCCCGTCGGGCTCACGAATGCGGGCCTGTTCTTCGAGCAGCAGCTCGAGTTCGAGGAGGCGCTCGCCTGCTTCCGCGACGCGCGCGCGCTCGACCCGAAGCGTGCGCTCGCGGTCCAGCGCGCGCGTTTCCTCGAGCGTGCGCTCGCGGCCCTCGAGCGCGCGCCCTCGCCCGAGCTGCGCGCGCTGGGTCTCTCGCGTGCGCTCGCGCGCAGCGGGCGCGTGGAGCTCGCAATTCGCGCACTCGATCAGGGGCTCGATCTCGAACCGGAGTCGACCGCGCTGCGGATCGAGCGCGCGAAGCGGCGCGCCGAGCGAGGCGAGCTGGAGGCGGCGCGCGCGGACCTGCGCGAAGTGCTCGCGCGGGATTCACAGCACCCAGGCGCGCTGCGCCTCGAGCGGGAGCTCAGCTCGGCGGCGGAAGCGGAGGCGAAGCCGGCGCCAGGCGATCGCGCGGGCGCAGCATCCACACCGCGACCAGCGCCGCCGCGCTGAGCAACGCGAAGACCTGGAACGCAGCGCGGTAGCTGCCGGTCCAGTCGAAGACATAGCCCGCGAAGGTGGAGCCGAGGCCGCCTCCCGGCGCGAGCGCGAGCATCAGCACGCCGTAGATCTGGGCGAGGTTACGCGCGCCGAAGCACTGCGCGACGATCAGCGGATAGGTCACGTTTTGCGCCGCGACCGCGAGCCCGTGCACGAGCAGGAAGGCCGGCAGCAGCCGGGGGGCGATCGCCACCGCGAGCAGCAGCAGCGAAGCCGCACACAGCATCCCGAAATTCAGCAGCAGCGCGGCCCGCGCGGGCCAGCGATCGCCGACCAGGCCGATCCCGAGCTTCGCCACCACCCCGATCGCGACCGTCGCGCCATAGCTGTAGCTGGCCTGCTCGGCCCCGATTCCGAAGTCCGTGAAATACGCGACCAGATGCGGCTGTACGCCTAGATAGTAGAAGTAGAACGCGAAGAGTGCGCCCCAGAGCAGCCAGAACTCGCGCGTGCGCATCGCCTCGCGCAGCGAGAGCCCCACGGCGTCCTGATCGAGCCGGGCCCGCGGCGCGGCCGCAGGCGCTTGCAGCGGAGCGCCGGCAGTGCTGGGCGGATTTCGCAGCCCGAGCGCCGCGAGCGGCAACAGCACGGCCAGCGCGGCGCCGCCGGTCCACAAGAACGCGTCGCGCCAGCTGCCCCCGTGCGCGAGCACCGCCGGCACCGCGACCGAGACCAGCAGCCCCCCGACATTCGAACCGCTGTAGACGAAGCCGAGCGCGAGCCCGCGCCGTTCGGTCAGCCAGCCAGCGACCGCGCTGCCGACCGCGATGTCGCCGACCCCCGCCACCATGAAGCCGAGACCCACATGAAGCGCGACCAGCTCCCCATAGCTCTGCATCTGGCTGAAGAGCCCGAACAGCACTCCGGCCCAGGCCAGCGAGATCACGACGACCGTGCGCGCACCGAGCACGAGCGTGAGCCAGCCGATCAGCGGAGAAAGCCCTGCCACGGCGAAGTTCGTGACCGCGGCGGCCGCCGCGAAGTCGCCGCGGCTCCAGCCGAACTCGGCGATGATGTCCTTGAAGAGCGGCGCGCGAATGTACGTGAGGCCGAGGCCGATCTGCGCGGCGAAGGCCCCGAGCACCACACCCAGCGCGCGCCCGCGCAGGCCGCTCCCAGTCGTAGCCGTCACCGCCGCATCCCGGGCGCGGATGGTCTAGGATCGGCCGCGCCGCGTCAAAGCCGCACTGCAAGAGGAGTGCCCGCGTGCGCATTGCGACCTGGAACGTGAACGGCCTGCGCGCGCGCCTCGACTTCGCGCTGCACTGGCTGCGCGTGCGCCAGCCGGACCTCGTCGGCTTCCAGGAGCTGAAGCTCGAAGACGCGCAGTTTCCGCACGACGCCTTCGCGGGCCTCGGCTATCGCGTCGCCGTGCACGGCCAGAAGAGCTGGAACGGCGTCGCCATTGCGAGCCGCGAGCCGCTCGAGCTGCTGCAAGCGGGGCTCCCGCAGCAGGCAGCGATGGGAGCGCGGCTGATCTGCGCGCGCAGCGCCGGCCTGCTCTTCTGCTGCGTCTACTGCCCGAACGGAAAGCAGCTCGAACACGAAGATTTCCCGCGCAAGCTCGCGTGGTTCGACTCGCTGCACGAGTTCCTCTCGCAGACGCGGAAGCCCGACGAGCCCTTCGTGCTCTGCGGCGACCTGAATCTGTGTCCGACGCCACTCGACAGCTGGAGTGAGGATCTGCACGCGGGCGGGATCTTCCACACGCCGGCCGAACGCGAGCGCTTCCAGCAGCTGCAGCGCTGGGGCCTGATCGATCTCTATCGCGACCTGCATCCCGACCTGCGCGCGTACTCCTGGTGGGACTACCGCGGCGGCTCCTTCCACAAGAACGAGGGCCTGCGCATCGACTTCCTGCTCGGAACCGAACCCGTCCGCGCGCGCCTCAGCGCCGCCGAGATCGATCGCGACTTCCGCAAGAAGCAGGCAGACCTGAGCGCCTCCGACCACGCCCCCGTCTGGGCCGACCTCCGCTAGGGGTCTTTCCCCGCCCAGTCAGCCGCAGCCGAACGAAGATCGGCCGCAATGGGCCTCGCCCCGCACCGTGAGCCGCAGGCGAACAAAGCCAAACCGCAAGGGGCCTTGCCCCGCGCAGTGAGCCGCAGGCGAACGAAGTTAAACCGCTAGGCGGGCCCGCCTCCGATCGCGCCCTTGGCACGCAGCTCCGCCAGCTCCGCATCCGAGAGCCCGAGATCGCCTTGCAGCACGCGGTCGGTGTGCTCGCCGAGCGTCGGCCACATCTCGAGCGGGCCCTCGGCCGTCGCGGAGAGCTTGATCGGGTTGCCGACCACCAGCAGCGGCTTGCCGCCGTCGGGGCGCGGCACCTCGATCAGCATGTGGTGATCGCGCACGTGCGGGTCTGCGACGATCTGCTCCGGACCGAAGCAGGGCCCCGCCGCGACGCCTGCCTGGCACAGCTCCGCGCAGGCCTCGAGCATCGTCTTGTTCACGGCCCAGGACTCGATCGCGGGCCGCACGACGGCTTCGGCCTGCTGCGCCCAGCCCGCGCGCGACGCGAAGCGCGGATCCTCGAGCCAGGCCTCGCGGCCGAGGCAGCGCGCGAGGGCCGCGAGCTGGTGATCGCGGACCGCCTGCACGATGAAGTAGCCGTCGCGCGCGTGGAAAGCCGACAGGATCCCCGCCACGCGGTCTCCGCGTCCGCGCAGGCCGAGCGACCAGAAGAAGGGCACGACGTCGGCCATCGCGACCATCGCGTCGAACATCGCGACGTCGACGTGCTGGCCGCGCCCGCAGCGATCGCGTTGGCGCAGCGCGGCGAGGATCCCGATCGCCGCGAAGAGCGCGCTGCCGATGTCCCCGAGTGCGCCGGCCGTGCCGAGGCGCGGCAGCTCGCCCTCCTCGCGTCGAGACTCCGGGAAGCCACCCATGCCCTCGGCGATCGCTGCGTAGGCCGGCCAGCTCGCGTAGGGCGACTCGACCAGATTCCCGAAACCCGAGACCGAGACGTAGACGAGGCCCGGGTGCAACACCGCGAGCTCCGAATAGCTGAGACCCAGGCGCCGCATCGTGCCCGGCTTGAAGTTCTCGCCCACGACGTCGTAGTGCGGCACTAAACGCTTGAACAGCGCGAGGCCCTCGGGATGCTTGAGGTCGAGCGCGACGCTCTGCTTATTCAGATTGTTGCGCAGGTAGGTCGCGCCGACCTGGCGACCGTCGCGATCGCGCAGGGAGGGCTGCGCGCCGCGCCCCGAATCCCCGGTGATCGGGTGCTCGACCTTGACGACCGTCGCCCCGAGCTGCGAGAGCAGCTGCGTCGCGAAGGGCAGCGCCTGCATCTGCTCGACCGCCAGGATGCGCACGCCGTCGAGCGGCTTGCCATTCGCGACCAGCTGCTCGCCGATGATCTCCCCGATGCGCATCTCCCGAACCTCCCCGAACGCCGCGAGTTGAGCCAGCATAGACGAGGTGCAGCACGCGAGCGGATCCACGCAACCGACTCCGGGCCCCGAGGCGCTGCGGATCCGCGACGAGCTGTGCGCGCTCTGGGGCAGCGATGCGGCCGAAGCGCGCGGGGTGATCCACGTCTGCTCGGCCGCGCGCGACTCGCGGGCGGCACTTCGGGTGCTGCGCATCCACCCCGGCTCGCCGGCCAGTGCGCGCGACCGCCTCGCGCTCGGCGCCGCGCGCGCGCGCGCCGACTGGATCCTCAGCACCGGCCGCATTCTGCGCGCCGAGCCCGAGCTCACGCACGCGCTGCACCCGGAGCCCGCGCTCGCGTTCGCGCTCGAGCGCTGGCGCCACGACTGCGTCGGCCGCAGCCGCCCGCCGCGCAGCGCCGTGCTGACGCGCGGCGCCAATCTGGACCCGAAGCATCCGCTGTTTGCGGCTCCCGAGCCGGCGCTGCTGCTGCTGCCGGCAGGCGCCGCGCAGCGACTCACACCCGCGCTGCGCGCTCGCTGCGAGGTCGCGGAGCTCGCGGCGCCGGAGGTCCGCGCCGCACTCGATGTGCTGCTCGCCCGCGCTGCGAATCCACGCGCGGAGGACGTCACGATCCTGATCGAGGCCGGCCCCGAGACCGCGGCAGCACTCTACGAGCCCCCCTGCCGGGTCGACGAGCTGCTGCTCTCGCTCTTCGAGGGCCCGCTCGAGCGCGATGCGCTGGCGGGCGAGCTCCCGAACCAGGACCGCCTCGCCGCGTTGCTCGGAGCACCGCGCGGGAGCTCGCGCGCATGCGAAGCCAGCGGCGCGTGGAAATTCCTCCGTTACCGCCGCGATGCCGAAGCCGCGCAGAGCAGCTAAGGTGCCGCAGCGTGACGCTCCGGCCCCACACCCAGCGCAGGACCTGCACCCGATGAGCGCGCAGCGCCCTCACCGGATCCCCGAACCCGAGCGGTTTCCGCTGCGTGCGCTGCTCGCCGCCGTGCTTGCGCTAGTCGCTGCCGGCGCTTCCGAGGCGGCGGAAAACAATCACATCGCCCGCTCGGTCGTGCGCATCGTCAACCAGTCGCAGCGCGGCAACTGGTTCGCTCCCTGGGACGCGCCGGCCTCGCAGCAGAGCTCCGGCAGCGGCTTCGTGATCGAAGGCGGAATCCTGACCAACGCTCACGTCGCGAGCGACTCCCGCCTGCTGCTGATCTACCTCCAGGGCGATCCCACGGCCTACGAGGCCCGCGTGCGCTACATCGCGCACGATTGCGACCTCGCGCTGCTCGAGGCTGTGGACCCCACGCTGCTCGCGCGCGTGCCCGCCCTGCGGCTCGGCGGGCTGCCCGAGCCCGGCAGCGCGGTCGACACCTACGGCTACCCCTCCGGCGGCCAGCTGCTCTCGTCGACGCGCGGCGTCGTCTCGCGCATCGAAATGAACCTGTACTCGCACTCGGGCCTCGACTCCCACCTCACGGTGCAGACCGACGCCGCGATCAATCCGGGCAACAGCGGCGGCCCGGTGATCCAGAACGGGCGCGCGGTCGGCGTCGCGTTCCAGGCCGCGTCCCATCTCGAAAACGTCGGATTCTTCATTCCGATCGAGGTCGTGCGGCACTTTCTCGACGATGTGCGCGACCGCCGCTACGACGGCTACCCGGAGCTCGGCATCTCGACCTCGAATCTCGAGAATCCCGCCGCGCGCGCGAAGGCCGGCATGCGCGCGAACGAGAGCGGCGTGCGCGTCGATTTCGTGTTCCCGCAGAGCAGCGCCGATCCGCAGGTGCAGGTCGGCGACGTGCTGCTGTCGGTCGACGGTCGCAGGGTCGCGAACGATGGCAGCGTGCCGGTCGCGGGCGTGCTGCTGAACTTCGGCGTGCTGCTCGACCGCCACCAGGCGGGCGACCCGACGCGCCTGCGCGTGCTGCGCGGCGAGCAGCGCCTCGAGCTCGAGCTGCCGATGCACCCGTATCGCCCGATCCAGCGCTTCGCGAACCGCTACGACGTGGAGCCGCGCTACTTCATCTACGCGGGCCTGGTGTTCGAGCCGCTCGACCGCGAGCTCATCGCGACGCTCGGCGAGGATTGGTCGAACCGCAGCGAGGCGCATCTCGGCTACGAGTACCTCCACCGCTACCTCGTCGAGCCCGAGCGACTGCTGCACGAGGTCGTGGTGCTGGTGCGGCGCCTCACGCACCCCGTGAACGCGCAGATGGCCTACTACCGCTACCTGCTGGTCGAGAACGTGAACGGCCGCCCGATCCACAGCCTCGAGGATCTGATCGCCGCGCTGGAGCAGAACCAGGACCGATTCCAGGTGTTCGACTTCGGCTATTTCGGCCGCTTCGGCGTGATCGACCACGAGGCCGCCGACGCCGCGAACGCGGAGATTCTCGAGCTCTACGGGGTGTCGGAGGACCGCCGGCTGTGAGCGCGCTGCGCCGCTCGCTGCGAACGCCTGCCGCACTCGCCGCCGCCCTCTGCGGCCTCGCAACGGGCGCGGCGCGCGCGGAGCCGGACTACGCAGAGCACGTCGTCGCGCTCGCGGTCACGACCCAGGGCTGGGATGCGCGGCGCCCGTGGGCGAAGCTGCAGCCGGCCCCGCTGACCGCATCGGCGGTCGTCGTCGAGGGGCCCCTGCTGCTCACGCGCGCGCAGATGGTCGCCGACGCGACGCTGATCGAGGTCGAGAAGCGCGGGGACGCGAATCTCGTGGCGGCCAGCGTCGTGCACGTCGACCGCGAAGTCGATCTCGCGCTGCTGCGCGTCGACGAGCCCGGCTTCTTCGACGACCTCGAGCCCGTCTCGATCGCGAACGGCGCGCCGGTCGAGGGCAGCGTCGAGTCGGTGCGCTGGGAGAAGCGCCAGCTCGAGGTCTCGAGCAGCCGCGTGAGCCGGATCGAGGTGCGCGCGTCGCGCTACGGCAGCCTCGACCACGCGTTTCTGCTCTTGCGCAGCGATCTCGAGTCCGGCGGCTGGTCCGAGCCGATCTTCCGCAAGGGCAAACTGATCGGCCTCACGACCTCGCAGCAGCAGCAGCATGCGTCCGCGATCCCGGCCGAGATTCTCGCGGCCTATGTCAGCGCCGCGCGCTCTCCCGAGAGCTACACCGGCTTCGCGTCGCTCGGCATCGTCTGGCAGAACAACCGCGACGAAGCGCTCGCGACCTACCTGCAGCTGCCCGGCTCGCCGCGTGGCGTGCTGATCCGCGACCTGCGACCCGCGAGCTCGGCCGACGGCGTGCTGCGCGCGCGCGACATCCTGCTCGAGCTCGACGGACACCCGATCGACGCGATCGGAAACTACGAGCACCCGCGCTACGGGCGACTCAACCTCGCGCAGCTGCCGGTCGACGGGCACCGCCCGGGCGATCGGCTCGAAGCAAAGGTCTGGCGCGAGGGTCGTGAGAGCGAGCTCCAGCTCCCGCTGCGGCGCTACGAGGCCGAGGCGCGCCTGATCCCGTGGCGCCGCGAGAACCTCGCTCCGGCCTATCTCGTCGCCGGCGGCCTGGTGTTCCGCGAGCTCGACGGCGACTATCTGCGCGCCTGGGGCCCGAACTGGAGCAGCCTGGCTCCCGGCGAGCTGGTGTTCCGCTATCACCTCGACGCCCACAGCCAGACGCTTCCGGGCGAGCGCGTCGTGATCCTCTCGCAGGTGCTCGCCGACGCCTACAACATCGGCTATCACGACGTCGGAGAGCTCGTGGTGCAATCCGTCAATGGCCGCGCGATTCGCGGCATGCCCGAGCTCGCGGCAGCGTTCCAGCAGCCCGTGAACGGATTTCACACCGTCGTCTTCGCGCCGAACGGAGTCCGCAGCGAGCTGGTGCTCGACGCCACCGAATTCGAAGCGGCCTCACTCCGGATCGCGCACGCCTACGGCGTGCCCGCGCTCGCGCGCCTCGTGCCGCAGCCGAGCGGCGTCGCGCGCGCGGCTCCGGCACCGGTCTCGCTGCCCGCTCCGCCCAGACCCCAGTCGGAGATCCCATGAGCGCGCCGGCTCCCGGCGCCTTCCCGCTGCTCGCTCCCGGTTATTTTGATCGACCCTCCCCGGTCCTCGCGCGCCTGCGGCGCGATCCAGAGCCGGTGTAGAATGCGCGACACGCGGCCCCTACGATGCGACCCGCCCTGCTGCTGCTGCTGCCGACTCTGAACGCGCTCACGGCCCCAGCCGTCCACGCCGGCGGCCTCTACGTGACTTCGCAGGACGCCGCGGCCGTGCTCGAATACGACGCGGCGAGCGGCGCCTTCGAGCGCGTCGTCGCCGACACCATGAGCCAGGGCTTCGCCCACCCGGGCGGAATCGCGCTGCGCCCCGGAGACGGCGTGCTCCACGTCACCAGCCAGGCCACTGGAGAGATCTGGCGCTACACGACCGCGTCTGGCCTCGTGATCCTGCCCGCGCTGCGGACGGGGCTCTACGGTCCGCGCGGCCTCGCCTTCGACGCGACCGGCGACACGCTCTTCTTCAGCGATCCGAAGGACATCCTCGCTGAGACGACGGACAGCGTGAAATCGCTCGCGCTGCCTGCGGGCAGCCTCAGCACTCTCGGCACGACGCTGGGCGCCGAATTCAGCGACGTGGCCGTGAACGGCGCGCAGGTCTTTGCGAGCGACTCCGAGGGCAATCGCATCGTGCGCTTTCCCAGCAGCGGCGGCAACGGCGTGACGCTGATCTCGACGGGGCTCTCGGAACCGAGGGCTCTGCTGTTCCGATCGTCGACGCGC
>CAYTJA010000366.1:0-2635 GCA_964437835.1 uncultured Spirochaetales bacterium | reverse complement strand
GCTGGAGAGGCGATCTTCGAGGAATTCGACTTCGGCGATCCGAAATAGCCGATCCGCGCCGCGCTCGATCTCTCGCCGGATTCGGAAGCGCTGGGTACCGATCAGCACCAGCTGGAAGCGTCCATCCGGGAGTAGCTTGTGCTCCGCGATCGAACCGGCGCAGCCGATCGTGTAGACCGGCGGATCCCCCGGCATGTCGTTCACGCACTCTGGGAGCACTGCGACCATCCCGATCCGGCGCTCGGATTCGATCGCGTGCGCGGTCAGCTTCCGATAGCGGAGCTCGAAGACGTGGAGCGGGCAGCGCACCCGCGGAAACAGCACGACGCTCGCGAGAGGAAAGAGCGGCAGCCGCTCGACGTCTGACATCACGCCAAAGATATCACGCTACTTTTCGCTCGTGCGACGACGCGGCGGGGCCGGCGGCGACGAGCGCTCGGCGAATCAGCAGCTGATCCAGCAGCTCGAGCGGGACGCTCGCGCGATCGCGAGCCGCTTCGGGCTGCGCTACGCCGCACTCGAGCCCGAGCGCGCGGGCGTGCGCCGCCGCTACGGGGTCTGCTACGCCGACGGCCGCATCAAGATCCGCCTGCGGCACGCGGTCACGGGGCGGCCGCTGCGCTACTCGAGCCTCGTGAACACGTTGTGTCACGAGCTCGCGCACCTGCGGCATTTCAATCACGGCGAGCGCTTTCGGATCTTCTACCGGCAGGTTCTGGAATACGCGCGGAGCTGCGGCATCTATCGCCCGAGGGGTCGCGAGGACGCTGCGGCATGGCTGCAGCGCCCCCACGCGCGCCGCGCCGCGCCGGTGTTCGCAGCTCGCAGCTCGCCGGTGCCCGCGTTCACACCGCGCGCGCCCGAGGCGCCGCAGTCAGGCGATCGCCCGGTTCAGCTCGGACTTTTCGGATGAATCGGATCGCTCGACGCAGAGCGGCATGGCAGCGCAATGCGGAGCGCGAGCACGCGGGAGGCCTCAACCTCCCTGTGAGATCGTGTCGTATTGCTCGAGGTCGTTCGGGCCGTCCTCGACCTTGCAGATCACCTCGTCGCAGGCGATGGCCTTGTCGATGATCTCGCGGAAGAGGCCCGCGACGGTGATCTCATCGTATTCCGCCATCGCCTCCTCGAGTGAGGAGCCGGACACGGTGATCGCAATGTTCAACTTGATCTTGACTTCCATGACTCCCGTGGTCTCTTTCTTCTCCTGACTTCGCTCTCGCCGAGGCCCCCGGGGCCTTGTGGCAATCAGCACCGCTCGCCTGATTTCGAGAACCAGCGAATGGTATTCGATCCCGCTCGCGCAGCCGCAAGGTCCGAGAAAAAAAACCTTGCAGCTGGTGCCGCGCCGCAGCGGCTCGGAGCTCCATCCGGCTCCCACCACACGCTGCAGCAGGGGCGCTAACTATTGGATCCCGCGGCGGAAAACTGCGCTGGCGGCCCAGCATACCCCAGCCTATCGGGGAGGCCAACGAAATTCTTCAGGTTTTTCGCTGGCCAGGCTCAGCGCGGCGCTCCGCGGTGTCGCCGCGAGCGTGCAGGAATACGAGCGCGATTGCCCCGAGGGCGACCGCGCTGAAGATCGCCATCGAGCGGCCGTGAAGCACCCGGTAGCGTGCGGCCGACGCCTCATCCCCCGCGGGTCCAAAAACCTGCGGGCGGATCTGCTCCATTTCGCCCGTGATCGCGAGCTGCGAGTAGCCGCAGAACGCCGCCAGGATCAACGGGAGCACGAGCAGGCTGCGCGCCCGGCGCAGCTTCCACGCAACTGCCGCCACGAGAAGGCCCGCGACGACCCCATACACATGAAGGGCCGTCAGCGCCGGGGCGACGATCCGCCCGGCCAGCTCGGTGGAAGGCAGGACCTGGAATGCAGTGCGGGCAATGACGGTCGCAAAGAACACCCAGGAGCCGACCCAGCCCCCGAGCAGCAGCCAGAGCGCTGCGCGGAGCAGCGTCTCGCCGAGCGGGCTGTCTGCGGGATCCCTCGGCACCCGGTGGAGTCTCTGCGAGCAGCCCGGTCCTGTAAAGGAGCGCGCACCGGGGGCCTTTTCGCCGTGAATCCGAGGGCCTGGCTGACCGACCGCATCACGCGCTTCTTGACGCGCCCGCGCCGCTACTACGAGCAGCGCGGCAGCTGCGATCTGGCGAGCCTCGAGCGCGTGATCCGGAAGTGCGACGTGCTGCTCGTCGAGGGCGACCAGCGCGTTTCGGACGTGATCAAGCTGCTGACGCGCAGCTCCTGGTCGCACGCTGCGCTCTACATCGGAGACGAGCTGCTGCGCGGCGATCCGGAAACGCGCGAGCGCGCGCTGCGGATCTTCGGCGAGGACGCGCGGCACATGCTCGTCGAGGCGGTCTTCGACGGCGTCGTCGCCTCGCCGCTGCGGAAATACATCGACTACAACAGCCGCCTGTGCCGCCCGCGCCGACTGCGCTCCGAAGACGCCGGCCGGATCGTCGAGCGCGCGATCGCTGCAATCGGATGGCGTTACGACCTCCGCAACGTCCTCGATCTCGCGCTGCACCTCGTCGCGGCGACCCTGCTGCCGCAGCGCATCGGAGCGAAAATGCTGCGTTTCGGCAGCCCCGTTCCGACCGAAGTGATCTGCACCAGTCTGTTGGGCCGGCTGTT